>DEIQ01000061.1:0-16923 GCA_002352565.1 Proteobacteria bacterium UBA2770
ATTTAACCCGAGAATCTGAACATAATGGATCACACCTGAGCTTCGTCCAGACTTATTCAGAAGTTCCCTAACCACCTGCCTGCCCATATATTCTGATTAGCGCGAGAGACATGATCAAAACTTTACGCACCGACATCCAGGCCGTCTTCCAAAGGGATCCTGCAGCGCGTCATGTGTGGGAAGTGTTGACTGCCTACCCCGGCTTGCACGCCTTATGGGTTCACCGTTTTTGCCATTTCTTGTGGGGAAAGCGGCTTTTTTGGCTTGCCCGAATGCTGGCTTATCTATCCCGCTGCTGGACGGGCATTGAGATTCACCCAGCCGCGCGTTTCGGGCGGGGCATCTTTATCGACCATGGGATGGGCCTGGTCGTGGGTGAAACCGCCGAAATCAGTGATAATTGCACCCTTTATCATGGAGTAACTCTAGGCGGAACGAGTTGGAAGAAAGGTAAGCGCCATCCCTCTTTGCAGGAGGGCGTTATTGTGGGCGCAGGCGCCAAAGTACTGGGGCCGATCACGATTGGAACGGGTGCACGCATCGGCTCCAATGCCGTAGTGATCAAGGATGTTCCCGCTGGAGCTACTGTCGTTGGCATCCCGGGGCGCATTCTGGGTGGGATTATAGGATCTCCCGATCAGAAACAAAGCGCGAACCAAACGCCTACCGATGCGTCAGCGCATTTTGACGCCTATGGCATGATCCCCGGAACACCCGATCCTGTTGCCCAGGCGCTGCATGACATGCGTCTGCGTATCGAGACCATGGAACGCCAGATCACAGACTTGAAAGAAGCGCTGGAACATTCGGATCAACCGGTAGCGACCTTCCAGACATGGAACGATGAATCAAGCGATGAATAAATATCAGTCTGAGAAGGAATCCGGCATTTACCTGGACTATGCTGCGACCACGCCCATGGATGCTGAGCTCATCCGGTTTATACGCGATGAAAGCCCCTTTCTGCCATGGGCCAATCCTTCCGCTCCTCATGCTGCTGGGCGAATAGCGGCAGACTGCATCGAAGAATCAGCCCGCACGGTGGCCAGCCTGATTGGCGCCAGGCATAACGAAATCGTATGGACTTCCGGAGCCACAGAAGCCAACAATCTAGCCATACGTGGCGCCGCCGCGTATTACAGAACCGCCGGCAATCATCTGATAACCTCTGCGCTTGAGCACGCATCCGTGCTTGAGAGTTTTCGCGTCCTTGAAGGAGAAGGTTTCAAGGTTACCTATCTAAAATCAGAGCGAAACGGAATCATTACACCCGGACAGGTGGAACAAGCGATCACGCCGCAAACCATTCTGGTTTCACTGATGCATCTCAACAATGAAATTGGCACCTTGACCGACGTCGAATCCATCGGTCGGCTGTGCCGAAGTTCAGGCGTCCGATTTCACGTGGACGCTGCCCAGAGTGCCGGCAAGCTGCCACTGGATATGGCGCGGATGGAAATAGATTACCTGTCCTTGTCCGCGCATAAATTATATGGTCCTGCGGGAATAGGCGCGCTTTATGTACGCCGCCAACCCGCCTGCGGACTCCGTCCCGTGCTTGCCGGAGGATCACAGCAAAATGGACTGCGTCCCGGAACCTTGCCGACCCATCTTATTGCCGTGTTCGCTAAGGCCGCGCAACTTCGCGCCCAAAACATGACCGCTGACCTGAACCATATCAACCGGCTTGAAAGCTTGTTTCGCAAAGAGCTGGCAAAGCTTGATGGCGTCGTATATTATAATAATGATCAATCCCGGCACTATGGCATCGTTCATATCGGCTTTGAAGGCATACACGGTGAAAGCCTGCAGTATCTCTCCAGAGACGTTATTTTTTCCCGAGGCGCGGCATGTAATGCAGATGGAATTCACCGCTCCCATGTGCTGGAAGCCATCGGTATACCACCGATTCTTGCACAGGCGAGCTTTCGCTTCTCTTTCGGTCGGCAAACCACCACGACAGAATTACACGCTGCCGCAAAACGGTTACGATATGCCGTCAATCGTCTGCGCCAGAATGCTCCCCGGAGCCAAAACAGGCTGGCGAACCATAATCAAGCCGATTTCCCGGCGCCAAAGCTTGATCCCGGCGCTTGTGGTTATGCGCGTGCCTTGGGCACACTGATTGATCACGCGCGGCATAGTGGCGAAATCGACGATCTATCCCTGGTGAAACTGAGTGCAGAAACCGGGAGTATTGAGGAAGGCGGATGGCTACAATGGCAATGGGGTATGGATCAACATGGCATAATCTGTCAAAGTCGTTACAAAGTTTGGGGCGATCCTTTTTTGATGGCGTTGGCGGAATGGGCCAGCCGTGAGGCGGAAGGGAAATATCTGCCGGATTTTCGGGAACTTGTGTTCGATCAAGTCATGGAAACCGTGGGTCTGCCGCCGAATCGCAGGCAACGATTATGGCTGATTGAGGACTGTTTATCCCGTTTAAGACTTCAAGCGCATGAAATTTCCATGCCTTGTTCAGAGGTTCTTAACGCAAGCCAGGCAAGAAAATAACAGAACCGCGTACCTGAATGGTATTGCAATGAACTGAAGGAGCAAAAACGTGTCCATAACCTTGACGCCAGCCGCAAAACAGCAAATGCAGCGGGCTTTATTACGCCGCGGTAAAGGAGAAGGCGTTCGTATCGGTATCCGTTCTACCGGTTGTTCAGGACTTTCCTACCATATCGAATATGCCGATCATATCGAAGATAATGAGCGAATTTTTACTGAAGATGAATTGAAAGTCATCATCCCTGAAAAAGATCTGCCATTTCTGGATGGCATGCAGGTGGATTATCGCCAGGAAGGCATCAATACTCGCTTTGTTTTCGAAAACCCCCATGCCAAAGCGCAATGCGGTTGCGGAGAAAGTTTTACCGTTTGATTCCGGGTTGGACCAATCCGCTATGTCTGCGGCTACTCACAATCATAGTTTCTAAACAGGAGCAAAATATTATATGGCTAATGAAATGACT
This sequence comes from Proteobacteria bacterium UBA2770, assembly GCA_002352565.1. GTDB lineage: Bacteria > Pseudomonadota > Gammaproteobacteria > UBA2770 > UBA2770 > UBA2770. The sequence goes on from DEIQ01000061.1 coordinate 2,979, forward strand.
TTGTCCATTATCAAACCCGATGCAGTTTCCCACAATCAGATCGGCGATATTTATCACCGCATTGAGCGCGAAGGGTTGCGTATCCGTGCCGCCAGAATGTTACGCCTGTCATCAGAACAAGCTCAAGCGTTCTATGCCGTCCATCGGGAAAGACCTTTCTATAATGATCTGGTACAATTTATGGTGTCAGGGCCTGTTATGGTTCAAGTACTCGAAGGTGACAATGCCATTGAACGTTATCGAAATCTGATGGGCGCAACCGACCCGACCAAGGCAGAGCCGGGCACTATCCGGGCCGATCTGGCAACCGGGATCGAAGCCAATGCGGTGCATGGTTCCGACAGTCCGGATACTGCCGCTGAAGAGATTGGCTTTTTCTTCAACCGGATGGATCTTGCCACCACCCAACGCGCTGATTAAACGATCTTGATAAGCAAACCCGTCAATCTGCTGGATTTCGGTCCGCATGAACTGGAAAACTGGGTGACTTCGCGTGGGGAACGGTCATTCCGGGCCCATCAGCTCATACGCTGGATCCATGTCAAGGGGATATCGGATATATCCGCCATGACCGATTTGGGGAAAGCCTTCCGCCAAGACCTGGAAGAAAGCGCCAGTGTATCGGAACTGGCTGCGATCAAGGTAGCAGAAGCCAAGGACGGAACGATCAAGTGGATGTTCTCCGTCGGGGAACGTTCGGCGATCGAAACCGTGTATATCCCCGAACCGCGACGGGCAACCCTTTGCATTTCTTCACAGGCTGGTTGTGCGCTTGACTGTAGTTTTTGCGCCACGGGCGCGCAGGGCTTTCAAAGAAACCTTTCGACGGGCGAGATTATCGGGCAATTGTGGAGCGTGAAACGCTGGCTTGCCGTGCATCGACCCGAAGCGCCACCTATCACCAACATCGTTTATATGGGTATGGGTGAGCCATTGCTCAACCTGAAAGCCGTAATTCAAGCGACACAATTAATGATTGATGACAGGGCTTATGGTCTCTCACGCCACAAAGTCACCATCAGCACCTCGGGTATCGTGCCTAACATGATCCGCTTGCGTGACCAGTGCCGCGTTGCTCTGGCGGTTTCCCTGCATGCGCCTACCAATGCGCTGCGCGACCAGATCGTACCCATTAATCGAACCTACCCGCTTGAAACACTCATTGAAGCCTGCAGGCACTACCTTGCACCGGACAGGAAAGATTCAATCACCTTTGAATACGTCCTGATACGTGGGATTAATGATCATCCTGATCATGCCAGGGCGCTGGTACGATTGCTGAGTCGTATTCCCTGCAAAATCAATCTGATTCCATTCAATCCTTTCCCCCAAAGTGAATATCGCCGTCCTGAAGCAAGCAGCGTCGAAAGATTCCAGAATATTCTGATATCCAGGGGATTTCTTACCCTGATTCGCAGGACACGAGGAGACGACATATCAGCGGCGTGCGGTCAACTTGTTGGGCAGATCATGGACAAACGACGACATGGCTTGCACAAAGCAGAGGTGATCAATGCTATATGATAGGGATGCTCTATCTTTTTCAGGACATTTTAACCCGTCCACTTTGCCTGTATTGCCCATGAATGACCATCATGAATAAGTTTTTCGCCCTTCTTGTCCTTATTCCGGTCATGGCTAACAATAATGGCGGCCAAAGCGGTGCGTTGCGCGATTATCATAGCTCAGGGCTGCTAAATTTCACCACCGCCCTGGCTGGTCTCGTCATCATCGGATTTATTTCCGCCTGCGGCGGACAAAGTGGCACCTTCAAAAAACAGCCTGCTGAAGCTGCAATTTCCAACCTCGCTCTCGGCACCCATTATTTCCAAAAAGAGAATTTGCGTTTGGCTCAAGACCGCTTGAATCGTTCTATTGTACTTCAACCTCGGAACGCCGAAACCCATACGATGCTTGCACTCGTTTATGATGCTCTAGGCGAAAGAAAAAATGCTGAAGAACATTTCACTATCGCCCTTAAACTGGATCCAAAAAATCCTATGGTACACAATAATTATGGCGTTTTTCTTTGCGCTGGTGGAGATATGAAAGAAGCCGAACACCATTTCAAAGCGGCCTACACCAGCCCGGTTTATTTAACGCCCGAGGCAGCTTATACCAATGCCGGGAACTGTAAAATGCGTCAAAGCGAATGGAAGGATGCGCTGCAGTATTTTTCCGCAGCGCTTGAGCTTAAAAAATATTTTCCCGAAGCTCTGATCGGCATGGCGCGTACCCAATTCCAACTTGGTCACCCGGAAAGTTCCAAATCCTATCTTGATCTGTATCTGCGCTTCAATAAGCCTAACGCTGATACACTTGATTTGCAGGCGCGTCTTGATACACGCTCCATGAATGAATCTGGAAATACAGCGTCACTCAAGAACGAATTCGCCAGCAACCACAGCGAGGAATGATGATGGACGAGTATACGTCGATACAAAACCCGGATGCAGAAAACAATATCTATGCTGACAACAGCAGTGAAGAATTGTATGTGCGTTTGCGCAAAGCGCGTCAAAACCGGGGTTGGGATGTAAACCAGGTCGCTGATATGCTGCACTTGAACCCTGAGATCATTCAAACCATTGAAGACAACCAATACGATCATACACCCGCCATCTTTATCCACGGCTATCGGCGCGCTTATGCGCAACTCGTGGGAATCCATGTATCGCAGGAACAATTCGATTCCCATTACCGGCAGGAAATCGAGCAGGGGAGATTGGACATCATGCCCAGAAAGTCCTTGAATCAGCCACTGCACAAAAAAAGGCACATGCGTTTGTTATTGCTACTGATCTCAATTGCAGTCATACTGACCATTTTAATTACTGGACTGTCGCTCTATTCAGGTTCGGACAGTATAGACCGAATCAACGCGGAAAATCTATTATCCACAAACGCCGATCGGGCGCACGAACAGATTCTACCAACCCCATGAGCCTCAGTACAAGCAACCCGGACCATCAGGCACGAAACCCGGTCACGGGTGTACGAGGTATGAACGACCTCTTGCCGCATGAGACGGAAATCTGGCAATTCATGGAACAAGGTTTCAGGTTGGTGTTGCAGAATCACGGCTATCAGGAAATCCGTTTGCCATTGATAGAACGCACTGAACTTTTCCAACATTCCATCGGCGATTCCACAGATATCGTACAAAAGGAAATGTATACCTTTGCCGACCGAAACGATGAATCCCTGACGCTCCGACCCGAAGGTACAGCCGGAGTCATGCGCGCCGTGATCGAACATGGCTTGTTCCACCAGCCGCAAAGACTCTGGTATATGGGTCCGATGTTTCGATACGAACGTCCGCAGAAAGGACGTTATCGCCAATTCCATCAGTTTGGCGTAGAACTTCTCGGTTATCAGGGCGTCGAAGCGGATGCTGAAATCATTGCCATATCAGCGCGCTTGTGGCGTTTTCTGGGCATTGATGACTTGAAGCTGCAACTCAATATGCTGGGGTCAGAGAAGTCGCGCTTCCGTTACCGTCAGGTCCTCCAGACATATTTGCGTCAGCATGCGCACCGACTTGATGAAGTTTCCAAACTACGGCTTGACACCAACCCTTTGCGTATTCTGGATAGTAAAAACCCGGAAGTACGGGCAGTGTTGGAGGAAGCACCTTTACTGGATGACTTTCTTTCAGAGGAAGATAAGCTTCGTTGTAGCCATTTATGTACTTTGCTTGACGATATGGGAATCGATTATCACAAAAATTCACGCCTGGTTCGCGGACTCGATTATTATGATGGAGCGGTATTCGAATGGGTTACCACCCGCCTTGGCGCGCAAAACGCCGTTTGCGCCGGCGGGCGCTATGACGGCTTGGCTGAAAAAATAGGTGGCTCCGCTACTCCGGCGGCCGGTTTTGCCATCGGGCTGGAAAGACTGGTGGCCCTACTCGAAACCTTGAATCAACTTCCCACTACCAGCCACCTTCACGCTTATTTGTTGTATACTTCGGATCAATGGACCAGTGCGGCATTCACGCTGGCCGAGTCCTTGCGCGACAAGCTCCCACAGCTGCGCATGATGGTTCATTGTGGTGGCGGCAGCATGAAGTCGCGTTTGCGCCGAGCTGACAAAAGCAAAGCCGAATGCGCGCTGATCATCGGTGAAGAAGAACTGCGCGATTCCCGGGTCCAGATCAAGCATATGCGCTCAAATGCCGAAACGCTGCTCATCCATCGCGATCAACTTGCGGCATGGTTGCAGGAACACTTTCGTCTTTAAAGATAACTGGCAGATACTATCATTCCATGAAACACTTACGCGACCCTTTCCTCGGTTTATTATCCACCCTTGCCCTGCTGCTTTGCTTCGGATGCGATTCCGATTCAGCCCCTCCGTCGGAACCGGAGGCACAGAAGGCGTATTTAAACCTTGTCAAAATGCTTGAAGAACATGACATCGACAAGGTGGAGCAACAGGGAAACAGCATGCAGCAACAATATGCCAAGAGTATTTATACCACCCTGGCTTCCATGCGTATGGCCGCTCATGCGGCTGAACAGCAAGATTTTGATCAGGCGGCTTCGCGACTTTCCTGGACGGCGAATCACAGTCCGGATCCGATCCTTGGGCATTTGGCTCGTGTCCGTCTGATACGTATTTACCTGTTTCAGAACAAAACGGACGAAGCGCAATCACTGCTGAATCAATATGGAACCTTGAACGAGGAAGGCCCACTTATGCAGTTGTACGCCGAGGCCTGGGGTGATCTGGAGCATTCATTGGGACATTACGAAAAATCCGAAACCTATTACCAGCAAGCCATAGCAGCGAGCAATCCGCAAAACGGCTATGCGGCGTTTATTAAACTAAAAAGCGATTCAGCTTCTGTGACACAGCGTAATGCCGAAAACTGAGTTCCAATATTATCTTTCCCGCTTACTGCTTTTACTGCTGATCGCGTGCATCACAGGGTGCGCGGGTTTCCGAAAAAGTTCTCGCCCTGAACCCGCGCCACTGCCCCGGAGTTCTGAAAGCGTCCAACTGGGAAAATGCTGGCAAAGAAAATTTGGCTCGGGTGAAATTCCGGTTTTCCTTGATTTGCAGCCCGCACTGTATAAAAATCAGTGGATTGCCACTGCCGCCCTCAACGGCGTCATCAGTGCCTGGGATCAGGACCATGGTCGGAAATTATGGCAAAAAAAACTGACTGATCAGCAATGGACCGCTGGCCCCGTTGTACAGGATGAAGGTTTACTGGCGTTGAGCAGCCTTGAAGGCGAACTACTGATCCTTGATGGTTTAAAGAAAGGTCAAACACTGTGGACCAAGCCCTTGGAGCAGGAAGTTCTGGCGGCACCTGCACTCAATCAACAAAGCATGGTAGTACGCACAACGTCCGGAAAAACATTCACCATTGATCTGCATTCAGGCGCTATGGTCTGGCAGAAAAACACCATGGAACCTTCACTGATTACCCGTGGATACAGTGCGCCACTCGTCTCGGAAGATACTCTCTGGCTTCCACTGGACCAGGGGATTGTCAGCGCACATCAATTGGCAGACGGGTCGAAAATGTGGGAAGCCACCATAGAGGCGCCCCGGGGCGGTTCGATTATCGAACGAATCACCGATATTGATGCCCCCATGGTAAGAGATAATGGCATCCTCTATGTCCTGGGCATCCATGGTCATCTGGTGGCGATCCTGGAGCAGACCGGCGTGCTTTTATGGGAGGCCCAGTTGAAAAGCGGTGGATCCATACTGGCGTTACATAGGGGTCAACAAAAGATCGTCGCTGCTGATGGCACTGATGTTCTATTTGCCTATGATGCCAACGATGGTATGTTGGTTTGGGAAAACGACAAGTTTCGTCACCGTGGTATTTCGGCGTTGACCGCGGGAGGCGATTTGATCGCAGTGGGGGAAAAGAAGGGATTTGTACACTGGCTTGATCCAGATTCGGGTACCATCGTCGCAAGACGGCGCCCGAAACACCAGACCATCATCGATATACGTCGCAACAATGAGGGACGCTGGTTCATATTGAGCGCAAATCATCACCTCACCTGTTATGCCAGGAGATGATCGATCATGCAAGTCATCGCTATCGTAGGTAACACCAACGCCGGAAAATCGACGCTGTTCAACGCCCTTACCCGTTCCCGTTCCGCGCTTGTAGCTGAATATGCCGGACTGACCCGCGACCGCCAATACGGCGTCTTTCGAGCCGGTTCTTCGGATTATTCGATCATTGATACCGGCGCTATCCGACCGGAAGAACAGATCCAGATCACAAATGCGATTGAAAACCAGACGCGTCAGGCTATCGAGGAAGCGGACCTTATCATTTTTCTTACCGACGGTAAATCCGGTATCAGCGAAGAAGATTCGCTATGGGCGCAACGCCTCAGACGAACAGGGAAACCGATTCTGGTAGCAGTCAATAAAACGGAAGGAAAACAAGCCTCACAAGCGGTAGCTGATTTTTACTCCTTAGGGCTTGGTTCCCCGTGTGCCATATCGGCGCTGCACCGCCACGGACTGGAACGTCTCACCAATGAAATATCCAGGCTTCTACCCCATGAAATGGTCATGGAACCGGCCGTTTCAAGCACGGATCAAGCGGATCCACAAGATCAAGCCATGGAAATTGCATTGATCGGAAGACCCAACGTCGGAAAATCCACCCTGCTCAACCGGCTGGCAGCAGAAGAGCGAAGTATTTCCCATGAGGCGCCTGGAACTACCCGTGACAGTATTCGTATGGCGATCGAATTCAGAGATCGTCGTTATTTTTTGACCGATACCGCAGGCATTCGCCGCCGAGCGCGCATTAATGAAAAAATCGAGCATTTCAGCATTGCCAAATCCGTTGAAGCCTTGAGTGTAGCCAGGCTGGCGATTTTACTCATCGATGCGCATGAGAATCTCAACGAGCAAGACCTGCGTTTGCTTGATCTGACCCTGTCAAAAGGCAAAGCCGTCGTACTGGCAGTTAATAAATGGGATGGAATGAGCGCAGACCAACGCTATCAGGTCCATCAACAACTCGACCGAAGGCTTGCTTTCGCACCTTACATCAAACCGGTATTTATCTCAGCACTGCATGGGGGCGGGCTTGGCGAACTGTTTGATGCTATCGGTAGAGCTTATGAATCGGCGCAACAGCATTTTCCAACCGGAGAATTGAACCGCGTACTTCAGTTAGCAACGGAGCATCATGCCCATCCGCTGGTTTACAGGCGACCGGTCAAACTCCGCTATGTTCATCAGATAGACCATTTCCCCCCGACCCTGCTCATCCATGGCAGCCGGACCCATCGCTTGAAACCCACTTATCAGCGCTACCTGGAAAATACCTTCAGAAGCGCCTTTGCACTGGAAGGAACCCCCTTGCGCATCGAGTTCCGCAATGTCAACACCCCGAGAAACGAGAGAAGCAAGGCCAGAAGTTCAAATATTAAATCGTAGTTATGCCATAATATATATTATGATATTTTTCTCATTAACATAACAATATAAACTCGCAGAGATGGGAATATTAAATTGCAAGTCCAAGACAGCCACAACTTTCGTGTCATTAAAGCAGACCTTCATCAGGATATTTACGCCAATGCAGTCCTCAAGCTTGTGGATGCTTATGCGCGCGATCCGCTGGGCAAAGGTGAACCACTTGATTCAAGCGTTCTTGCCAGATTGATCCCTGGATTGCAGGAACATCCGGCATGTCGAACATTTCTATGTTTCGATGCGAACCAAGCGATCGGTCTGGCCGTATGCTTTATTGGATTTTCAACTTTTATCGCCAAGCCCGTTATGTATATTCATGACCTGGCGGTCTTATCAGACTGGCGCAGCCAAGGCATTAGTCAATTGTTGCTCGACGCCATTGAACAAGAAGCTCGCTCATTGAACTGTTGCAAAATAGCTCTTGAAATACGGGAAGATCACCCTGCGATCCAGAAGATTTATACTTCTCTCGGTTTTGTCGAACCTGGGCTGCGTCATTGCTTCTGGCAAAAAGTTTTGTAACCATAGGAGGCACTGCTCTCGGAAGAGCAGAAAAGTTCAGCCGACAACAGGAACAAGGCCTTTGCGCAAACAAGCGAACCAGTTTCCAAGCAGGCTCGTGCTGAACTTCAGCGCTTCGACACGCCATTGAAGTGTAGAAACCTCTTCTCCATCCGCAACTGGCTTCCAAGTCACCAGAAGCCAGCCATTGATTTCATCCGGTTCGATAGACAACACGCCTACGCTCTGTGTGGAAGCATCCATGCCTGTAATTTCACAGGCACTGCCCGATCCTGACCAATGCGGGCACGCTGACCGCGCCCATCCACGATGAATGCATGCCTCCACATATGGCGCCCAGATATCGCGCAGGGCCGCGCGCGCACTTCGAAGCGCTGAGTCCTCACAACGCCGGGAAGACAAGAACCCGAGCCGTTCCTGAAGGTGGCTCTGGACTTCATCGATGGCAATATCAATCCAGTTCATACTGCACCGGGTATAAACAGATGTTGGCGATAATAACGCAATTCCGCGATAGAATCCCGGATATCATCGAGGGCGCGATGGCGATTGTCTTTGACCAGACCTGCGGATATTCCAGGAAACCAATTGCGCGCCAGTATTTTCAGCGTACTAACATCAAGCAAACGATAATGAAAATAAGCTTCCAGCCTGGGCATGCATCGATGCAGGAAACGCCGATCCTGACAAATACTGTTTCCGCACATCGGTGATTCTCCCGCCCGAACCCATGAATCAACAAAGTCCAGAGTTTGCTGTTCAGCCTGAGCCGTGGAAACGGTGCTGCAACGCACCCGCTCAATCAGACCCGAACGAGTATGCTGGCGCCGGTTCCAATCATCCATACGCATCAGAATCCTTTCAGGCTGATGAACTGCAATGGATGGCCCCTCAGCCAGCACATTCAACTGCGCGTCCGTAACTATAGTCGCTATCTCAATAATGGAATCTCGATCGGTATCCAGTCCCGTCATTTCCAAATCGATCCAGACAAGATTGCCCGTTTTCAGGGATTTAACTGCTTCGTCCAATCGTTCATCTCCTCGGTCGTCTAAAGGGCCTCTGATTAAGTCATGAACCCGGTTCTTGCGTCCCTTATGTTCCAGCTTCATTGTTGACAATTTTCGCAATAGCCCTGCTAACCCGCGCAATTGCCGCCTCGAATCTGAACATGGAGAATCACACCTGAACTTCGTCCAGACTTGATCAGAGCTTCCCTAAAGGAATCAGGAAGCAACCACTTTTTGCCCTGCCTCACCCCAATATTCTCGTACTTTCCCCCGCTGAATCTTGCCGACGGGATTCACCGGCAGTTCATCGACAAAAACCAGCGAGCGTGGTTTCTTGTAACCGGCCATGCGCCCGGAACACCAATCCAGTAATTCATCGTCCGTAACTTGATGTCCGGCTTTTAATTGCACCACGGCTCTGACTGCTTTACCCCATTTCTCATCCGGAACACCGATCACGCAGGCCGCAGCAACTGCTGAATTTTCCTGAAGTATATCCTCAATTTCATGCGGGAAGATTTTTTCTCCACCACTGGAAATACATTCATTCTTGCGTTCCAGAATACGCAAGTCACCATCCTCGTCAAAATAACCCAGATCTCCACTGTAAAACCAGCCATCCTTAATCACTTCAGAAGTTTTACCCGGCTCGGTATAATAACCTTTCATGACGGTCTGGCTTTTATAGATGATTTCTCCGGTCTGTCCTTCGGGCAAAACATTACCCGAATCATCGACAATACGGGTTTGCACGATGGGTTTTCCGACACTGCCTTCCTTGATTGTATCCGGGCTAAAATCGATGCGTACAGAAGTTGCTGGCGCCATTTCCGTTTGTCCAAAGCCATCGACCAGAACAGCATCCGGGAAGTGCTGGAATATCTTGCGTTTCAAAGCGGCGTGACAGATTCCGGCACCCGTCAAGGCAACCTTGATGGAGGATTTATCAATTTCGTCAATGCGAGACGTATCCAGCAGCATCCGCCATCCGGTCGGCACATTGCCGAGAGCAACGGGTTTTTCCGACTCGATCAGACTCAATACCTCATCACCATCGAAGCGGGGCGAACTGAGGCATACCAAACACTGGTTACCCATCAGGGGACCAAGGATGGCGCTGACATAAGCCGCATCGTGAAACAGCGGAAAAGACGGCATCATCACCTTGATGGGCGGTTTTTTCGCACTCATGCGAATCATCCTCGGAGTGCCGACCATGCGCATCACCAAGCCTTTGATCAGGTTTCTTACAGAATGGCGTTCAAGCGTCCAGCGCGTAAATTTCGAGCCCAGCAATCCTTTTTGCCACCCCTTCATGTTACCAAGCTTTGCCATAAGGGCTGGATTGGAAAGCAGAGAAGGTGCCTGCTTGAGCATGCCGTCAATCGCCGCCTCCATCAGGCTGGTGTGATTGCCATAGGTTAACATCACGCCCTTGGGCATGCCTGTGGTTCCACCCGTGTAACAGATGACGCAGATATCCTCAAGGGAGGTATCAACAGATGGGAAATCGGGCAGATTCTGTTGCTCGATGAAGGTATCGTAATCAAGCATACTATCTGAACCCAGCCCAAGACAGATATAGTGCTCCATCTTTTCAATCTTGTCGCGCGCGCCTTCCACCGTTTCGAGCCACAGATCCTCAAGGAAAAAAGCCTTGGCTCCGCAATGATTAGCCTGGAATGCTACTTCCCGTTCAGAGAACCGGTAATTCATCGGAACCGGAATGGCGCCAAGCATTTGCGCGGCATAATTAACCTCAAAAAATTCCGGTCTGTTGTGGAACATAACAATGACTCGATCACCGCGCTCGATACCAAGAGCACTCATGGCAGCCGCAAGGCGCTGAACTCTCTGGTAAAGCGCTTTCCAGGTGATGCGTTGGTCACTATATACCAGCATTTCCCCCTCAGGATTATACTGGGCGCAACGTTCCAGACAGGTTCCCATAAAATTGCTCATGATCCCTCCAGTTTTATTCTTGTTTATTGTTCAACATCCTACAATTTTACACTATCTTTGATTCCCTGCTTAGTCGTGTTGTTTACCATTTTCATTCCATGCCTTCCGCCGTATCACTGCGTTGGCTTTGGCTGACGGGGCATGGCGCCATGGAATCCCCTGCAAACCAGAGCCCAAGGCATGGTTTTTGCAGTTCCACATATTAAAAACCGCCGACCCATTTCGGCTTCCCCTAAGGAACCTGAGGTTCCCTAATCCCAGACAGCGTAAAACTCTTACACAGGAAATTAATGATGTCCGATGAGGTAGTAACAGGTTCCACTTTTGGCGGGATGGAATGGATCCCGAATTATGTTTCCAATCTAGACCAAAAAAAATGTATTGCCTGTGGTCGTTGTTTTAAGGTTTGCCCAAGAGATGTCTTTACACTGGTTGAAAAAGATGGGCTTGTTGTTGCAGCTGAAGATGACGATGACGATTGGGATGACGATGATGACGAGTCCATGGTGATGATTATTTCAAACGATCTGGACTGTATCGGCTGTGAGGCATGCTCCAAAGTCTGCCCCAAGGATTGTTTCACCCATGTGCCCAAGAAAGTGGCATAAATCTTAATGAACCTTTAGATTAATTCTGGACGAAGGTGATTGCAGTTCATTATGTTTCAGATTCGAGGCAAAAATTGCACGGGTTAGCTGAGATGAACGAAATGGCTTTCGTGCAAAGGGCTCTTATCATTAACCCGGTCGACCATCCAGCCGGGGATTTGTGAGTATTGGCAGATACTTAATAAAAAACAGCCCGTATGCCATGCACCAGAGTGCGGCTGAAAGTATTAATGATTCGGTGTTGTAGCCGGTTAATGTTGTGCCGACCGTCCGAAATAATAAAGCCAGAACAATTAGTATAAATGCTGCCGTATGCACCGGGTCAGCGCGAATGGGTCTGCCGGTATGGCCCAGCGCTACCCGGGACATCATCGATAAAATCATGCCGCCCATGGCGCCGACAGTTATAACATGTAAGGGCAGAGAAAAAGTAATTGGGTAGCCTGAAAAATGCGCAGCAAACAAGATAAGCCCCACGGGTATACAGAAATAAGCAATATGGAGTGACCAAACCATGGGTGTTTTAAGTGTGATCCAAAAACGCCAACGCGCCCAGCGAATGAAATGAGCAAGCGCTGAGAAAAAAAACAGTGCGGCCATCAGGTATCGGGGCAGGGGGATGGCAAAAACGAAAACTATCACAATGAGCGCTATCGACCATAATGAAATCTTTTCAAGCCAGGGCCACGGTAACACCTTGGGGGTGTTGGTTCCTCCCGCGGTAAACATTGGAAAAACCCGACCACCCAGCACACACATGAGCGCGGTGATTAATAGCACCATAGAATGATTGCCAATGGTGAACCAGGTGGGATCCCCGGAATAAACAGACCAATGCATGGTGCCGTTACTGACGGTCATAAAGAGTAAAATAGGCACAAAAATCAAGTTTCGGGTTTGTTTGACAGCAAGAACCGAGCTTGCGAAAAAAAATGCCGCTACGGGCAAGAATGCCAGATCAATGGTGGCAACCCACAGGGGTGGGATGCCTGGATTAAAAAAGATAAGCAGGCGTGCGCAGAACCACAAAAGAACCAGCAACAGTAAACGTGGCCCCTTGGTGCCGGGTACACCGGTCCAGTTTTGCACCGCAGTTAACAGAAAGCCAACCACAACCGTGGAGGCGAAGCCGAACAGCATTTCGTGAGCATGCCACCAGTAGCTCCCGCCATAGGGATTGAAATTCCACTGGCGCGCCAGAACGCCGGCCCAGGTGATAAGCGCCACAATACTGAAACCTGAGGCGGCCAAAAATAATGGCCGAAATCCGAGTCTTAGGATAGCGACAGGCTGCTCGGGCGGCCGGTCGGCTATTTTCTCAAGCACGTGGTTCTCCTTTTTGATGAGGTCAAAGTCCCCTCTGGGCAAAGTCACTCTTTGAGGGCGATTAAACAGGAACTGGCAGCAATGGTGCGCCTGTGCGCAATATCTAAAACGGTATTGATAAACTCTACATTGGAATAGGGACGCAGTGCGTCAAACAACGATTTTCTAATCAGGTAGTTAGGAACAAGATATCCCAATGCATCGATATCATCTTTCTTGTGATCAATACAAAGTGGGTAGCTGGAATTTCCATTCACCACGGTGGCTTTTTTATCGGCGAAATAGCTTCAGAAGGAATGTGATGCCACGCGCCCAGCTCTACTAATAGTTGAATTGAGTGATGAGTGAGTGCTATTTATCTACCGTCGGGCGTCGGTTCCTCAAGCGAGGCCATTGATAGCTTTTCAATCAGGCTTATTGATAAGCCCATTTCAGCCAGCGAAATGGCGGAACTCAGCCCTGCAGGACCCGCGCCAATGATGATAGCATCACGTTTCATTGACAAATCTCGATATTGATTATGCCAAGCTCGTAAGTTGGGGAGCTTGCGAACCCAAACATGACAGTGAGTTGCGAGGCTTCGATTGTCGGGGTTCATGCTTTACCCCAACCTATGAGCTGCGAGCTGAAACTGAGGCAGCAAATAATAATAGCCGAAATCCGAGCTTTGGAATGGCGGCAGGCTGCTTTGGGGGGGCTGGCCGGGTATTTTGTGAAGCACATGGTTCTCCTCTTAATGAGGTAAAAGCCGTCTCCAGGCAAGTCGCCGTCTAAGGAACCCCTGCCCAAGACATGAACTCGGTTCTTGCGGCCCTTCTGTCCAGCTTCTTTGTGGACAATCTTCGCAATAGCCCTGCCAACCCGTGCAATTGTCCTGAAATAAGGAATCGCACCTGAGCTTCGCCCAGACTTGATCAGAGGTTCCCTAAGTACTTCGCTGACCTAAATATCAGTTTAGATCCTCAAGTTGCAAAATAATAGAAACCCATCTTCTCCCACCTTTTGACGCATCAACCGCAATTATTTGGAAGCATCCTACTC
>DEIQ01000061.1:16989-19143 GCA_002352565.1 Proteobacteria bacterium UBA2770
AGCTTCGGTGGTCCTATCTTGCTGGATCATATCAACTTCACTCTAGTCAAGGGGGAGCGCGTCTGCCTGGTGGGACGCAACGGCTCCGGCAAGTCTACACTACTCAAAACCATCAATGGAGAGATCCCCCCCGATGAGGGGGTCATCGAAACCAGCGGTACACTCAAGGTTGCCCGGTTGGAGCAAGAAGTACCACAGAATTATCACGGAAGTGTCTTTGACTTGGTGGCACAGGGCCTGGGAGATATGGCGCCATTGATTCAGAGCTATCAACACATCACCATCGAGCTGGCGGAAAACTATAGTGAAGAAGCATTGAACAAGCTCGAAGTTATCCAAAAAGAACTCGAAGCAAAAGGGGGATGGGTTTTGGAGCAACGGGTCAATAGAGTGTTGAGCCGCCTTGACCTTGATGGCGAACTAAAATTTGAAACACTCTCTGGTGGACTTAAACGACGGGTTCTGCTTGCCCAGGCATTGGTTAAAGAACCCGATATTTTACTGCTTGATGAGCCCACCAATCATTTGGACATGGACTCTATCCAATGGTTAGAATCTTTTCTGCTTACATACTCCAGTTCGCTGCTATTTATAAGCCATGACCGTTCGTTTATTCGTGCTCTGTCAACCCGGGTAGTCGATCTGGATCGAGGCAGGCTCAGCGATTGGCCGGGTGATTACGACACCTATTTACGCCGAAAGCAGGAAACGCTGGACGCCGAAGAAAAACAAAATGCCTTGTTTGATAAAAAACTCGCTCAGGAAGAAGTGTGGATACGTCAAGGTATTAAGGCCAGACGTACCCGAAATGAAGGGCGCGTGCGTAATTTGGAAGCACTTCGTAAAGAGCGCGCAGAGCGGCGATCGCGGTTAGGAAAAGTCCGCCTGGAAGTCTCTATAGGAGAAAAGAGCGGACAACAAGTTATCGAAGCGAAAAACATTTCTTACCAGTACGGCGACAATTGCGTGGTCAAGGACTTTTCAACTCTGATTTTGCGAAAAGACCGCATTGGAATAATCGGCCCAAACGGTGCTGGCAAATCAACCTTGCTGAAACTATTGCTTGGGCAACTCGTTCCCAATAAGGGAGAGGTGAAAATAGGCACGAATCTCCGCGTTGCTTATTTTGACCAGATGCGTGGTCAACTCGACGAAAAATTATCAGTCCGCGATAATCTGGGCGAAGGCAAAGATACAGTTACCATCAACGGCAGAGATAAGCATGTGATTGGTTATCTGCAAGACTTCTTGTTCAGCCCCGAGCGTGCCAATATGCCGGTAAGCGCCCTCTCCGGGGGAGAGAAAAACCGCCTGCTATTAGCCAAGCTTTTCGCGCGAGAATCCAACTTGCTGATTCTCGACGAGCCGACCAATGACCTGGATATCGAAACCCTGGATTTGCTTGAAGAACTTGTTGCCGATTACCCTGGAACCTTGCTTATTGTCAGCCATGATCGAACCTTTCTAAATAACGTGGTCACCAGCACTCTCGCCTTTGAAGGTCATGGCGTTATCAATGAATATGTTGGCGGTTACGACGATTGGTTGCGTCAGCGACAATCCTTGACCAACGCGAAACCAGCCCTCATAAAAGCCAGCGATAAACCCGGTGGAGCAAACAAATCCAGCGAATCTGAAAGCAAAACAAAGCTCAGTTATAAAGATCAGAGAGAGTTGGATGCATTGCCGAAAAAACTGCAGGAACTGGAAGACAAAGTGGCATCATTACAACTTGATCTGGCAGATCTGGCGCTTCATTCCGAGCATGAAAAACTTGCCGGTTTGAGTAATGAACTTACACGAACCGAAACAGCGCTTGAAGAACACTTTTTACGCTGGGAAGAACTTGAAAAAAAACGCTAGCAGTGCAGGCGCTTCCCTGAGGATCAAGGAGCCTCTGAATAGATCGATGATGAGGATAACGAGGCTGAAAGTACCGCTTAAGCGCAGTTCACATGAGTAAATGAGTGTAAGGAGGTGTTTCCGTCCCAATATGCTTTGTTAAAACTCTCGCAGGGCCGCCTCAGAGGTTTTCACTGTTGTTATAATCAGGTGTCGACTTCCTCCGCAACAGTAGCCACACGGACATGCGTGAAGCCCTTGGCTCAGTCTTCCAGGTTCAGCCCCAAGCGATATAAATAGAAAAACCGACCT
>DEIQ01000061.1:19254-20594 GCA_002352565.1 Proteobacteria bacterium UBA2770
CGGTCAACCTGGATCAAAACCTGGATGCTTGGCTTGATCATGAGGCTGTAGGCTGCGCGAATCCGGGTTGAATGACCGCTGCCCAACGACATGTTGTTGGTGGATTTTTTGCCGAACTGCGCGGTCTTTAAGCCGAAAGAAGCGGTAGAACCGGGGGCCACGAGATAGTTCAGCCAGCTCAGTGCTGTGATCGATGGATCCTGCTCAACCGTAAGACCACCGGGGCCATCGTCATTATTGCCGTAGATGGTGATATCGGCGACCAACTCAACCGACCATCTTTCAGATAGCGGAACGGCGATGCCCGATTGGAAGATTATGGACCAGAGATTGGCGCCAAAATTGATATCGGTGCCGGAATGATACTCCCCGGTCGGCAAGATTATATAGGTCGCAAATGCCAGATGCTGATGCTCTTCGGGATTGCTCATGGACCAGAGCAGGAGGCCAAGTGCGGTATCACCAAGACTGAAGTCCTTGGATGAAAGATCAGCTCCCCCGATCTGCGATTCGCTGTAACCACCGACAGGCAGGTAAATGTCGAAAGCAGCTGGTATATTTCCGAGTTCGAAGTAACGGGTGTAGCGCGGGATTATCACATCAACCGTCAGCTTGGAATTGGGCACGTCATGGGCATTCTGGTCAACGTAGTTGTTGTAATTCTCGTGGTTGTAGTAGATCAGCCCGAGGTTAGTCCCTGGAGGAGCGGGGATAAGATCCCTCGGCTGCGCATCGAAGGCTTCGGTGCGTTGCGCGAAACTGGAAAGGCTCAGCATGAGCGCAAGCATCGCCAGCGAGGAATATCTCAGGTGTGTTCTCCGTGAATCTTTCAATAAATCTCTCTGGGCAGGCTCCGAATTAATGGCGAAGTAAGGGAGGATCCAGGAAGGATCGTAGCAGATCAGATTTTAAAAAACCATGAGCCCAATAACATTTCTCCGGGCTAAATATCAGATCAACGAAGTGATTGAGCGGATGGAGACGCTTGAACAGAGGTTCCTAAAGCTTGATGATTCATCGTGTCAGAATGCCGGGGATTGGTTAATGACTGGGTGAAGGATGTATGCTGATCTCCTTAAAAGTCTGGGGTAGCTAAAATGCGTGAATGCAAGACTTGACCCCAACGTATCCATTATAAATCAATGGGTTACGAAGGAGGTTGTAGAGAATTTCAGAACTTGAAAAGTTTACTGTTTTTTTAACAAAACTGTCACAATCCACAGCCCATTTTTAACCCGGCGAAAAACCAGCGGAATGCCGTTTTTTCCCAAGCAAATCAGGCGCTTATCCTCACCATATTGTTAAAGAACCCCCAAGCCAAAACATTGGCTCCGGGTTCG
>DEIQ01000093.1 GCA_002352565.1 Proteobacteria bacterium UBA2770
CCTTCGTATACCTTGCCATAAACTCGCGCATACATTTCTTTTTGCACATGATCGTGAACCGCCTGAATGATGGATTGCTGGCTGGGCCATATATCCTTCAGAAAGACCGCTTCACCTTCTTTATCCTGCCCCAGAGGCTGGTTTTCCCAGTCAAAGCGCGTTGTTCCAGCCAGGGCATAGGCTACCACAAGCGGCGGAGAAGCAAGAAAATTCATGCGTATCAGCGGATGAATTCTGCCCTCAAAATTGCGATTACCCGACAACACAGCGCTGACTACGAGGTCTTTTTCTTCGATAGCCTGCCCCACGGGATCGGCGAGAGGACCAGAGTTTCCGATACACGTGGCGCAGCCATAACCAACCAGATGGAATCCGAGCGCTTCCAGAGCTTGCGTCAAACCGGCATGGTTGAGGTATTCGGTGACCGCCATAGAACCAGGTGCCAGGGAGGTTTTCACCCAGGGTTTGGAGCCAAGCCCTTTGGCGACGGCATTTTTCGCAAGGAGCCCTGCTGCTATAAGTACGCTGGGATTGGAAGTGTTGGTGCAGCTGGTAATAGAGCTGATCACCACATCACCATCTTCCAGATCAAAGGTTTCTCCGTTCATTTCGACCGAGTTTGCCTTGTGATACTGTCCGCCATGAAATTCATCAATCGTTTTGGCGGAAACATTTTTGACATTATTGAGGCTGATATGATCCTGCGGCCGGCGAGGACCGGCCAGGCCGGGGGCGATTTCACACAGATTCAATTGCATGGTATCTGAATAAAGCGCGCTTTCGACACCTTCCTCCCGCCATAGTCCCTGTGCTTTGGCATAGGCTTCCACCAGCGTAACCTGGGCTTCATCGCGGTCGGTCAAGCGCAGATAATTGATGGTTTCCTGATCAATGGGGAAGATTCCGCAGGTAGCGCCATATTCTGGCGCCATATTAGCAATCGTGGCGCGATCTGCCAGAGAGAGTTGCGACAACCCATCACCATGGAATTCCACAAATTTCCCTACCACCCCTTTCTCGCGCAGCATTTTGGTAACCACCAGCACCAGGTCGGTAGCAGTTACCCCGTCGCTGAGCTTGCCGCTAAATTCGAATCCCACTACATTGGGGATCAGCATGGTAATGGGTTGTCCAAGCATGGCGGCTTCGGCTTCGATGCCTCCGACGCCCCAACCAAGAACGCCCAGCCCATTGATCATGGTGGTGTGGGAATCGGTGCCTACCAGCGTATCGGGATAAGCCCATTTTTCGCCGTCGATTTCGCGCTGAAAAATCACGCGTGCCAGGTATTCCAGATTGATCTGGTGCACAATGCCGGTATCAGGAGGCACTACCGAAAAATTATTAAACGATTGCTGACCCCAACGCAAAAAGGCGTACCGTTCCTTATTGCGCTCAAACTCGATTTCGGCGTTGCGTTGGTAGGCATCCGGCGTGCCATAGACATCGATTTGAACCGAATGATCAATGACCAGATCCGCCGGAACCAGGGGATTGATGAATTGGGGATTGCCACCAAGGGCTTGCATGGCATTACGCATCGCCGCCAGATCTACCAAAGATGGTACGCCTGTAAAATCCTGCAGGATCACCCTGCTGGGTGAAAAAGCAATTTCTTCTCTTGTTTGAGCTACCGGTTGCCATTGAGCCAGTGCTTCGATATGCTCTTTGCGTATATTGATGCCATCTTCATGCCGAAGGAGGTTTTCAAGCAGGATTTTCAGGCTATAGGGTAAACGTGAAACCCCGAAATCGGGCTCGAGCGCGCCGAGGCGCATAATTTGATATTCTTCACCACCCACCGCTAATATCGATTTGGCATTCATAGTGTTTTTCATGATAATCTCCTAAAAATCCTGATAGAGTTGATTCAGTCAGGGATCTACAAGTTTTGTTCAACTTCATTCAGAAGCTGGTAACGAAACACGCGTTATTGCAATTCATCAGGCATCGATATACCCGATTTTCTTTCCACTTTGCTGATTGACGTATGATGAAACCAATGCTGCAATGGTTTGAATTGGATAAGCCTGCACTCATCCTGAACCTTGATTCATCATAAATATCGGGGAATGATTCAATTGTAACCAGGAAATATTGCGGCTATCATACCATTTTATCGACATGATGCAGCCAGCGCTGTGCTTCCTGCGCCAGAGTCGAGCGGTAAAATATCAGTGCAAGGCGATTGACGCCAAGTTGGCGCCACAACCAGGCTGAACGAATACCCGCAAATAGTAAAGCTCGTACTGTGGCGGTGGATTGTTCCTGTTCCAGGTGTGCTTTACGCCCTTTTACCACGATGCGAGGCCTCAATTTGCCCACGGTTCCCAGATACAATCGAGCCAGATCGGGCACCAACTCCTGCATATTTCTTTCGTCTTTCTGTCGGAACAGCGCAGGTAATTCCAGTTCCAGATGCTGGATCATGTCATGATTTCTTCTGAGTTTTGATTCAAGCGTGATCAGTCCGAGCAAATAGCGGTCGCAATCCACCGGTATGGACGTACGCAGACCGTGGCAGTAATTCACAACGATACGAAGCCCTTCCTTGAGCCCGGAAGTACCGCCGTATACGTCTTCAACGGTGACGGGCTCGAATTGAAAAAGGCTTTTCAATAAAGGTTCAGCCTCGGCTTCGTCATGACTCCCATTCAATGCGATCTGATTGATCAGATGGATGCATTGAAACATTCCGGCTAATGCCAGAGACCGTTCAGCCCAGGTGTGTTGCATGGAGAGATTCCGTTTCAAGTTGCTTGTGGAGGGAAGGAGAGCGAAGCCTGTCAATAACGCCGCCTCCAAGACAACGGCTGCCTTGGTAGAATACCACCGCTTGTCCAGGCGTTAGCGCTCTTTGCGGCGCATCGAAAATCACCGGAAATTCTCCGTTGTCGTGGATTGCACGCTCTATCATGCATTCGCTGGGTTGCTGACGGTAACGGCTGCTGGCCTGGCAGTGCATGGGCAGGACGGGAGGATGATCCATTAGCCAGTTCATGGAATTTGCAATAAGTGCGCGGTGATACAGGCGCGGATGATTTCGTCCCTGACCGATGATAAGGCTGTTGGCATCGGGATTCTTATCGAGGACATACCAGGGCTCGCTTGATGTCTGCTTCTGCCCTCCAATGCCCAGGCCGGACCTTTGACCTATGGTATAACAGCCCAAACCCTGATGCTTCCCAAGCAGGCGACCCTGATCATCGTACATGGGTCCTTCCTCAAGAGCCGGGAGATAGTGTTTTACGAAATCAGCATAAGGGCGCTCGCCAACAAAACAGATTCCGCTTGTTCCCGGGCGATCGTGGTTGGGAAAGCCTTGCTCCATGGCGATACGCCGAACTTTCGATTTGGTGAGATGACCTGCGGGAAACAATATCCTGGGCAGTATTTCATGTTTGATGGCACATAGGAAATAGCTTTGATCTTTGGCTGGATCGACGCCTTTGTGCAATTCCCATTCCGACCCGCGCTTCAAGATGCGCGCGTAATGCCCGGTAGCCAGAAAATCTGCGCCTAAGCGTTTGGCGTACTGCCACATCAGGTCAAACTTGATTTCTCGATTGCACAGAATATCCGGATTCGGCGTGCGCCCTTTGCGGTGTTCTTCGAGAAAAGATGCAAAAACCCTGCTTGTATAAGCATCGCTCATATCAATCTGATGGACCGGGATATCGAGTAATGCTCCGATTTCGAGCGCGCTTTCAAGATCGGAGCGAGCAGTGCAGTATTCATCATCTGGCCAGTTGCGTGCAAACAACGCTTCTACGCGCCAACCTGCTCTTTTCAGCAGCCAGGCACTGACTGCTGAATCCACGCCCCCAGACAGGGCAATCATAACCATGGCGTTGTTCTGGTTTTTTTTCATAATCTCGAAGTATTCAAATACCGTGCCACCAAAATAGATCTCGACCGATCACACATAACAGACCTGAATCCAGTATGAAAGTTTGAGTTGTTACATTTCTCAATCAATTATAATCGTTTGGTTTGCCGATACACTTGAATGCACACTATTCACTCAAGAGTCGCAGTGGTCAGCTTTAATTGTCCTTCAACCAGTCCGGGGGCGTCGCCGCGTTGCAACTGGCTGCTTTCCATATAAACGCCATAATCGCGGTCAATCGTATCCAGCCATTGCAGTAATTTTGGAAAAGGTACCTGGGAGAACCAGAGGCGTACCGAACGTTCGGAATCGGGGCGCACCCTTTGAATGGCGGAAGCAATGCCATGTTCTCGCGCACTGCGGTCGACAAAACGCAACATATTGCCAACCGGTGTAGAAGGGCGTGTCCGTTTTTGTTGTCGCAGCGCTATGGCTTGTTGTCCCAGGATATCAAGCTGGTGCAGCTCGTTTCGTTGGGCTGCGATCTGGCGCTTTTGTCTCTCAATGCTTTCAGATAACGGCGCTAGAAAAATAGCGTAATACATCAGATTCACCGCCACAAATCCCCCGAATGTCAGCAATACCTGCTCTCTTTTGCTTAGTTGTTGCCACCATTGTTTCAATAGGATCATCCTGGGTTGAACTCTGAAATTATATTAATGAGAAATGATCTGCTTGATGCTTCGGTTATGCTCAGGATTTCATCTGAACGCGCATCTGGATTCCGTTATCGGTCTGTTGGACTGAAATGACGCTCAGTTCATAGAGGTTGTGGGCATTAACCCGGTTTTGCACCTGTTCAAAGCTTTGCAGAGAATCAAGCGCCATGCGCACTTCAAGTTGACCGTTTTGGTAAGTCAGGGCTTCGACTTCATAGGCGTTCAATCCATTCATGGCAGTTCCCAGCACCGATAGCATATCCATCCATCCGGTTTCTCCATTGCTGGCTGACATTCGGCGCAGACGATTGATTTCCGCTTCAGCCTGAGCCGGCAGGTTCACCAGTTTCTTGATCCCCGGGAAGGCATCATGGAAGCGTTGTTCTCGCTGCCGGGTTAATTGCTGGTTGGTTGAATATAATTTTTGCCAGGTCAGCCACTGGCTTCCGGTATGGATCAGTATATTGAAAAGCAAAAGTCCGGCTGCCACCCATAAAAATCTTTTAGAGCGAGATGAAGCCATCGGTGTATAGGAATTCTGGGCCAGAGACCAACTCGGTAGTTGAGACGGTATTTCAGTGATGCACTGTATCAGCCAGGAATGGCGCAGCGTTCGGTAAACCACTTCACCGCCGGATGCTTGCCAGTCTGTCAAAAGTTCTTGAGCGCTGCGCAGTTGTTTTTCCGCTGCGTAGCAAATGATCTTAGGCCTGTTGCTGTCTTTCACCTCGGTTTCCAAACTTTCAAGGAGAACTGGCAGGGTGTCGGGAAGAATCGCATACCCGCTATCATGTCCAGTACGCAGCAAAATACGCGCATCTTCACACACCATCGTCCAGCTATGTTCCTCAAAAGGCAGCGCCAAAAAATCCGGTATGACTTGCTTCTCCAGGCCATGATCGCGAGCTTCTTCCAGCCAGCCTTGCATTTCGGCATGGGCAACTACAGCCACTGGATAATTCTGACCGCCCCTATCAGAACCAATGGCAAAATGCGAGGCATCAAGATCGCCGACCAATTGTTCTTCCAGCAGATAAGGGACAGCTTGAATGATCTGGGATTTCCGGCGACTGGGTACATGAATGCGCGTAACCAGGACTGATTCCCCCGGAACCAGCAATATCCGTGAGGGCGCCTCATAGCCCGGCAGGTCATTCCATGATCCGCGTCCGCTTGTCTCAACGGAGAGGCCATCGGTTGAGACCCATTCTACGGTTTGTTCGAAGCCTTGCGGCAGGATGCGCGCGAGCAGATAAGGCGCTATCATTAATCTGGCACCTGAGACCACATAAGACGTTCAATTCTATCGCTAAAACGCGCCAGGTGGCTATGATAATGTTGTGTTCGGTCGCCAATGCGTACCCGCGCATCAAGGAGAAAATACCGGCTATCGACGCTCAGCAAAACCTTTGGAATTGAAATGCCTGCCAAGGGATCGAGCCGGAGAAAATCCTCAACTTTGGCAAAAGGTTCATTCTGACGGGAGGTGATCAATTGCTCCGCCAGTTCCAGGGTTATTTCTTTATGCAGTGATTGCAAAATCAGAGCAGGGGCTGTATTCACGTTAATGGGCGTGGTTGTGGGTAATGCGCTGATATAGGGGCGTATTTTATCGAAAGTGCCTGAGTCTACTCCAGCTACCAGACGCAATTCGCTGATATGGGTCATCAATCGGTTCGCGCTGCGGTATGGCGGGTCGAGCGAGAGATAATAATCGTCTTCTGCTCCAAAAGGAATGCGGGCTTCGCTATCGTGATCCAGCCAGTCCAGAATGGCGGGGATCAAGGTGGCCGGTAACTCAAGTTCTTCGAGCAGACGGGTGAAAACTTCGGCGTAAGCCGTATCTTCGGCTTTCGGAGAGATCGCTTGTAAATTGTTGATATTGAATCGACCCTGGAGATCCTGCATTTTGCCCTCAACTCCAATGCCCGGAGTGATGGGTGAGGTTGTTTTTATGGCCCACGGCTCACCGAGATGATCGTTATTGTTATCCAGAAGATCAGCCAGTAAAAGTGCAGACCCCCAGTTTTCCGCGCTTCTGGCGTATAACAATTGGGTTTCGGCAATCAGCCAGGCTTCGCTGCGCCGCATGGCGGTGACATTTTCCGATTCCATTAATGAGGCGAGTGCAACGGCTGTCGCCAGTACCATCATGACGGTCAGAAGCGCTACGCCTCGCTGACGGTTCATGATGACAGTACCACAATTCGGCGCACGGAGCCGAAATAAGGCACGTCCATGATCCATTCTACAGCTTTGGGAAGCATGGTCATACCTTTATTTTTCTCGACGCTGGGGGGTGGCCAGGTTTGAAACCATTCATGTTCTTCGCCAAGGAAACGAATGGTCTGTACCCGGATGCCTGATAACAATACATCCCGCTCAGGCTGCATTCCCGGCGCCGAATCCAGAACAGGCCAGAAATAGCGTACCCATTGATCGTCCTCAATAGCATAAGCTACCCGCATCATTGCGCTGCGGCGCCATCCCAGGGGATTGTTACGCCCAGAGCGGGTAAATTCAAGCCAATAGGTATTGCGCTGGCTGGCGATGAAAGCATCCTGTTCGGCGCCCAATGGGTCACGCACCGGTCTGGCGCTTGCCTGGCTTAGGTCACGCTGCATGGTTATAAATGTTTTATGTAGTATCTGGAGAGAAACCATGCGCACATGTAAAATTTCTTCATTTTTGAGCAGTTGATTTAATCCATTAAAAGCCATGGCGCCGATGATGGCAAAAATAGATACGGCGATGAGCATTTCCAAAAGGGTGAAACCTTTCCTAATCACTATCTATTCCAAACCTGTCTTCAGAAGCTTTTCTGGCATCGACACAATTGAACAAGTCATAAACTCGTATTTTGCGTCCATTATGTCCAGCTTCATTGTTGTAAATCTTCGCAATAGTCCTGCTTAACCCGTGCAATTGTCGCCTGGAATCTGAACATAATGAACAATTACCTTCGTCCAGACTTGATCAGA
>DEIQ01000107.1:0-1021 GCA_002352565.1 Proteobacteria bacterium UBA2770
CCGCCCCCGACTCTGTTCGATTATTTACCGTCTGATGCGTTGCTGTTCGTTGATGAAAGCCATGTCGCAATGCCGCAGTTGCGGGCCATGTATCTCGGAGACCGTTCCAGAAAAGAAACCCTGGTCAACTACGGTTTCCGTTTGCCATCCGCCCTGGACAATCGCCCTCTGCGTTTTGATGAATTCCTGCAGTTATCTCCTCAGACCATTTATGTATCCGCAACGCCCGGGAATTACGAATTGGAGACAGCAGAAGGAGCCATCATAGAACAGGTGATACGCCCCACGGGTCTGGTTGATCCCGAGGTAGAAGTGCGCCCGGCAAAATATCAGGTGGAGGATGTACTGGCGGAAACACATCTGAAAGCCGCCCGTAACGAACGCATGCTGATCACCACCCTGACCAAGCGCATGTCTGAGGATTTAACCGAATACCTGCTTGAACACGGGGCCAAAGTCCGTTATATGCATTCCGATATCGATACCATCGAACGGGCGGAGTTGGTCAAAGGATTGCGTAAGGGCGATTTCGATGTACTGGTCGGTATTAATTTATTGAGAGAAGGTCTCGATTTACCCGAAGTTTCTCTCGTTGCAATCCTCGATGCTGACAAGGAAGGCTTTTTGCGCTCGGAGCGCTCATTAATTCAGACTATTGGTCGGGCTGCGCGTCACCTGCATGGCAAAGCCATTTTATATGCGGATCGAGTAACCGACTCGATGGCAAAAGCCATGCAAGAAACCGCTCGCAGACGCACCATGCAGAACGAATACAATCTTGCCCACGGCATTACACCGACCGGAATCAGCAAGGCGGTGATCGAATTGATCGACGGTTTGCCGCCTGTTCCTGATGCCCTTCCCATGGTTGCAGAAAGTCCAGCCGTTTATGAACCCGGTACAGCGATAATTCTGGAAGAAGACGCACAGCAGCGCATTGCAGAATTGCAGGCGCGCATGCATCAGCACGCCGAAAAACTTGAATTTGAACTCGCGGCGCGGATCCGTGATGAAATCACCC
>DEIQ01000107.1:1094-3933 GCA_002352565.1 Proteobacteria bacterium UBA2770
AATGGATCAGAGGTTCCCTGGCAGCCTGCTAAGGTATAATATTAACCAGCGCGCCCTCATCAATCGCATCAAAAAGCTCAATGACATCGGTATTTTTCATGCGTACACAACCATGAGAAGCCGGGCTTCCGATCAGCCCCTCTTCATCGGTTCCATGGATGTAGATATAGCGCCGCCGCGAATCCCTGCCATCCCCTGAATTGACGCCCGGCTCGAGACCGTTCAACCATAACACCCGTGAAGTGACCAAATCTTCCAGACTTTTTTGCGCCTCGGTCAGAATAGCCGCGATTTGACCAGTTTGGCGACGACCACGGAATACCGCGCCCAGCGGAGCATCCTGGCCTATTTTCCGGTAGATTTCATGGAGTCCAAGCGGTGTTTTCAGACTGTTTGCCTTTGCGCCAATACCATACATCGAAGTGGATACCGGCCAAATAGCACCCAGTTGATCATCATCATACAAGTATAGCTTTTGTTCGCTGACGCTGACGATCATGCAGTACTTTGGCGTATTTTCAGCCCGAGCCATACGCATCTGTTCCAAAGCAACTTTAACCGAATCGGGTACCACGGAGCGCTCACCCGGTGAAATCGCTGCTGATAGAACCGGAAAAAGGAAGACAGCAGCTGCGAGACAGAGTTCGGTTATGATTTTCATTCCACTTTTCAACGCTTGCTATAGATCCTGAAATTTTCCCGATCAAAATACTCAGACTTCATCGTTGCAACCCATATAGCTTTCAACACCGCCGCCCATTCAGCAATCTGTTCTGGGCACTAAAAGTGCTATCATAACAGCCATTACTTCGTTAGTGTAAGCCAAGGAACCTCTGATCAAGAAGTAGTATACGATGCAGCTATCTAAAATCGCTCTCTGGCCCTTGAAACAACATTTAGCCGTTCAGGTTCTGGGCGCCATTTTTCTGGGACTGCTGACAGGATTATGGACCTCGCAAACGCCAGAAACCATAGCCGAACCTATAGGCGCTTTTTTAGGTTTCGTTGGCAACCTGTTTTTGAACGCCCTGAAAATGCTCATTGTACCGTTGGTGACATCATCGGTCGTTTCGGCAGTCATTTCCCTGTCCAACAGTTCAACAGAATCATTGGGGCGCCTTGGGCTGCGCACATTGTCTTTTTACGCGGTCACATCAACGCTGGCTATCATCACAGGTTTGCTATGGGTCAATCTGCTTGGACCCGGGCGCGGCGGCGATGGGAGCAATGTCGCTACCACTCTTGGTCTCAAAACCGAAGTGGATATGGCTACTTTTGAAGAACATCATATTACAGAAATGGCGCATATCCTCGAACAGTTCTTTCCTGCCAACATTGTTGATGCGGCCGCTAACGGGCAATTACTGGGCCTGATTGTATTTTGTCTGCTGTTTGGTATTTTTTCAGGCAGTTTGAGTCCAGAGCAACAGCAGTTTCAGCGCCAGTTCTGGGACAGCGCAGCTAAAATCATGATGAAAATCACCGAATGGGTCATGAAGTTTGCCCCCATCGGCGCTTTTGCACTGGTCGCCCACGTGGTAAGCGAAACCGGCCTGGCTTCATTGAAGCCATTAAGTGGATTTGCCATCACCGTAATACTGGCGCTGTCTTCGCATATGTTGATCACCATGCCCCTGCTGCTGTTCTTTGTTGGTCGCGTCTCTCCCGTGCAACATTACCGCGCCATGTTGCCTGTCATGGCCATGGCGTTTTCCACCAGTTCATCGAGCGCCACCCTACCGCTGACCATGGAATGCGTCGAAAGGGACTCTGGCGTATCCAAAGACATTGCCGGATTTGTATTGCCCATCGGCGCAACCGTCAATATGGATGGCACGGCATTGTACGAATGCGTCGCAGCGCTGTTTCTGGCACAAGCCTACGGCATCGATTTGTCCATGACCACGCAGGCTCTGGTCGTTGCCATCGCCTTGTTCAGCTCCATTGGGGTGGCGGGCGTCCCGGCGGCAAGTCTGGTTGCCATCAGTATCATCCTGACCAGCATCGGCCTGCCGATCGAAGGGATCGCCGCCCTGCTCGTCGTGGATCGCCTGCTCGACATGCTGCGCACGACGACCAATGTATTTGGTGATAGCTGTTGCGCGGTGATCATCGCCCGTCAGGAGGGTGAGAAAACACGCATCGGCCTGAACCACAAAACATCGAGGAACTACAGTCCGTGATATCCCATGACTCAATCCTCATACATGCCCAAAATGTGATATCCAGCATCAGCGTATATGATCTCTCCGGTAATCGACGAGGCCAGATCTGAACACAGAAAAGCCGCAACATTTCCCACTTCATCCGTGGTGACATTGCGGCGCAACGGCGCAACCTGACCTGCTTTAGTCAGCATGCCGCGAAATCCGCTGATTCCGGCGGCGGCCAGGGTTTTAATCGGACCAGCGGAAATACCATTGACTCTTGTGCCCTCAGGGCCAAGATCGCTGGCAAGATAACGAACTGCAGCTTCGAGACTGGCTTTAGCCAGCCCCATCACATTATAATTGGGCAGAACCCGTTCAGCTCCCAAATACGTCATGGTCAGCAGACTGCCATTGCGTCCCGCCATCATGCTTCGCCCCGCTTTAGCCAGCGCGATGAAACTATAGGCGCTGATGTCGTGGGCACTGGCATAACCGGCGCGATTGATATGATCGATCATCCCGCCTTCCAGATGATCGCGCGGCGCAAAGCCTATGGAATGAACGATCACATCCAGAGCATCCCAGTGTTGTCTTAGTGACGAAAAAAGTTCGTCGATGGAAGCATCATCCGCCACGTCACACGGCAGAACGATTTGCGCATCCACTTCCTCCGCCAACTGCTCTGCCCG
>DEIQ01000023.1:0-3826 GCA_002352565.1 Proteobacteria bacterium UBA2770
TGGAAAAGGCAAAAGACACCTCTTGCCTTCTGGAATCGTAAGCTTTCTCTATGAATTAAGCGTGAGAGATTCTATCAACATTTAGGGAACCTCTGATCAAGTGTGGACGAAGGAGATTGTGGCTCCCCATGTTGAGATTCGAAACGACAATCGCGCGGCTTAGCAGGACTATTGCGGAGTTTGTCAACAAAGAAGCTGGACATAAGGGACGTAAGCGGGTTCGACTTCGCTCACCGCAGGCCCCGAGTCCATGAATAGATCAGAGGTTCATTAATCCTTGTTCTCACTGAAGTGCATGACTTCGACACCAGCGCAATTCCGGATTTCCGCTTCGCCTGGTTTATGCCGCCGCATGATCTGTTATGGAGCCATGCTCAAAACACAGTCTGCCATCCTGAACTTCTACGACAATCACATCACCCGGTCCAAAACGTCCGGATAGAATGTCTTTAGCCAACGGATTCTCGAGCTGATGCTGGATAGCACGGCGCAATGGACGAGCACCATAGACAGGATCAAACCCCGCCTGGCCGAGAAAATCACGCGCCGCCTCGCCCAGTTCGATGGACAACTCCCTTTCCTGCAATCTGCGGTAGAGATAGATCAGCTGGATATCAACAATGCGGCGGATATGCTCCCGCCCGAGCGGATGAAAGACCACGACTTCATCAATCCGGTTGATGAATTCCGGGCGGAAATGCTGCCCCACTACTTCCAGAACCGCTTGGCGCATGGATTCATAATTCTCCTCGCCCGTCATCTCCTGAATCATCTGGGAACCAAGATTTGAGGTCATGACAATCACCGTATTGCGAAAGTCCACGGTACGACCATGACCATCGGTCAGTCGACCATCGTCGAGAACCTGGAGCAGAATATTGAATACATCGGGATGGGCTTTTTCAACTTCATCAAGCAAAATCACCGAATACGGGCGCCGCCGCACCAGTTCAGTCAAATAGCCGCCCTGTTCAAAGCCTACATAACCGGGAGGTGCTCCGATCAATCGGGCGACCGAATGCTTTTCCATGAATTCGGACATATCGATCCTTACCATGGCTTCATCGGTATCGAACAGAAATTCCGCCAATGATTTGCATAATTCTGTTTTACCGACACCGGTCGGACCGAGAAACAAGAACGAGCCATTGGGTCGATCGGGATCCGACAACCCGGAACGCGAACGACGGATGGCATCACTGACTGCCGTAATGGCTTCACTCTGCCCGACCACGCGGCGTTTCAGTTCATCTTCCATGCGAAGCAGTTTCTCACGCTCACCTTCGAGCATCTTGCTGACCGGAATCCCGGTCCAACGCGAAACTACCTCCGCCACTTCTTCTTCCGTGACCCGATTGCGCAACAGCGTCATGTTGTCTTTTATTTCTGTCGATCCCGCTTGCTCCAGTTGTTTTTCAAGTTCCGGGATGCGTCCGTATTGCAATTCAGACATGCGCGATAGATCGCTCGCCCTGCGTGCGTGTTCGAGTTCGACGCGCGCCCGGTCGAGTTCTTCCTTGATATGCTGAGTCCCCTGAACTGCGGCCTTTTCCTGATTCCAGATGTTATCAAGTTCCGCCTGTTCGGTTTCGAGATGATCGACTTCGCCTTGCAGATCGCTCAAACGCTTCCGGGAAGCCTCATCGGTTTCTTTTTTCAAAGCCTCAATCTCAATTTTGAGCTGTATCAGCCGCCGCTCAAGCCGATCCAGCGCTTCAGGCTTGGAGTCAATCTCCATGCGGATGCGGCTGGCAGCTTCGTCAATCAGGTCAATCGCCTTATCCGGTAGCTGGCGGTCACTGATATAACGATGAGACAGCGTGGCGGCCGCAACAATCGCCGGATCGGTGATTTCCACGCCATGATGCACTTCATAGCGCTCCTTGAGTCCGCGTAAAATGGCAATGGTGTTCTCCAGCGATGGTTCATCCACCAGTACCTTTTGAAAGCGCCGTTCGAGAGCGGCATCCTTCTCAATGTTCTGGCGGTATTCATCAAGCGTGGTAGCGCCTACGCAATGCAGCTCTCCGCGCGCCAGTGCCGGTTTGAGCATATTTCCCGCGTCCATGGAGCCTTCCGCCTTTCCGGCGCCAACCACGGTATGAATCTCATCGATAAACAGAATGACCTGACCTTCCTGTTTGCTCAAATCATTGAGCACGCCTTTGAGTCGTTCCTCGAAATCGCCGCGGTATTTAGCGCCGGCAATTAATGTACCCATATCAAGGACAAGGATTCTTTTGCCGCGCAATCCTTCCGGAACTTCATCATTAACGATGCGCTGCGCCAGCCCCTCAACGATCGCCGTTTTCCCCACGCCGGGTTCACCGATGAGCACCGGGTTGTTTTTGGTGCGCCTTTGCAGAACCTGAATCGTACGCCGGATTTCCTCATCGCGACCGATGACCGGATCGAGCTTGCCCTGCATGGCCCGTTCCGTCAGATCAATGGTGAAGCGTTCAAGAGCCTGGCGTTGCTCTTCGGCATTGGCGTCCTGAACTGTCTCTCCGCCCCTGAGCGAGTCTATCGCTTGGGCGAACCCCTGTTTGTTGGCGCCACACTCCTGCAGCAACTGCTTCAAGGCTCCCTGGTCTTCCAACACTGCAAGCGGGAAAAGTTCGCTGGAAATATAGGTGTCTTTGCGTTTCTGCGCCAGTTTATCCATGATATTAAGCACGCGGCTCAAATCGTTTGAAATGTGGATTTCGCCTGCGCTGGCGCCACTGACTGCCGGAACGCTGTCCAGCATGCGACCAACTCCCGCGCGCAAACGGTTGAGATCGACTTCCGCTTTGGTCAGCAAGGCACCGATGCCGCCGTTTTCCTGATCTAGCAAGGCGGACATAGTATGAACCGGCTCAATAAACTGATGACCGCGCCCGACTGCCAGCGATTGCGCTTCAGCCAGTGCATTTTGGAAACGTGTGGTTAATTTATCCATTCGCATGGTTCAAATTCCTCCGCTAAACACAGAATGCCTTTGACGTTAAAGCCGTTATTCACAAGGCATGCTGTATCAGTTTTTTGATTCTTTCTATTCCCTTCTAACATTGTGCCTGGTTGGCCTGAATTCAAGGCGCCTGTAGCCAGATAAAAGCGCCCTGACGACCACACACCCCATCACGACGCCAGGAATAGAGCCAGCTTTGCTGATCCGTGCGCCATGGGCTGGAATAAATATGGCGGACACCAGCTTGTCGTAATCGGGCGCCGGTCAGACCCGCCAGATCCACAGCCCAGCGCCCATCCCTTGATGGGCCATCAAGGGATGGGCAAGCGTAATGATGGCCAAGACAATGGGCCTGTTCCAGTTCACGATAGACAGGATCATCTACCGTAAATCGTTGTTGAGAGATACCAGGTCCGATCCAGGCCATGATGCACTCAGGCTCATCAGGAAACCGGGGTAAAGCCGACTCAATGATCCCGTCTGCCAGTCCGCGCCAACCGATATGCAAGGCGGCAACCCAGCGCCGCCGCAAACCGCACAATAGTACCGGCAGACAGTCTGCGGTCAGCACTACGCAGACCTGTTTTGGTTGATCCGTCCACAAACCATCGGCGTTAATACCATCGCGCCAATCGCACCCATGCACCAGATGATTGCCGTGGATCTGTTGCAGCCAGAAGGGTTCTGCGGGCATCCTGGTTATGCGTCTGATTCGTTCCCTGTTGACCCGAACATGTTCCGGCGCATCCCCGACATGAAACGCCAGATTCATTTCATTCCAAGGCGGCGCGCTGATCCCGCCAATCCGTGTTGTCTGAACTGCTTTGACCCACGAAGGCGCGCACCAGTCGGGATGAATCAACGGCAGGGTTTTAA
>DEIQ01000023.1:3838-15364 GCA_002352565.1 Proteobacteria bacterium UBA2770
GAAATCTCTGAACATAAGGAATCGCACCTGAGCTTCGTCCAGACCTGGTCAGAGGCTCCTTATGGTGATGATCTCGCATTAACGCGATGAGCGCAGCCAGATCATCGGGTATTGGCGCCTGCCATTCCATGACGCTGTCGGTAACAGGGTGGCGCAGTTTAAGGCATTGGGCGTGCAAGGCCTGTCGTTTCCAGCCAAGCAGTGCTTGGTAGATCGGTTCGGGTAAATCCGCCGACGGATTGCGTCCTTTTGCGTAAAGCGGATCACCTGCCACCGGGTGTCGGATCGCCGCCAGATGCACCCGAATCTGATGCGTTCTTCCCGTTTCCAGTACCAACTCAAGCAGGGAATAACCGGTGATGTAACGCTCAAGCACCCGGAAATGCGTGCGCGCCACTCGCCCTCCCTCGCGCACAGCCATGCGAGTGCGATCAACAGCGTGGCGTCCGATGGGCATATCGATACAAAATCCACCTGTGGGGATACCGTAAACCAGAGCAATATATTGACGGTGAATCGTCCTTTCTTTCATGGCGCGGGTCAAGTCCGTGTGCCCGCGATGACTTTTGGCAACCACCAGAAGCCCAGAGGTATCCTTGTCGAGCCGGTGAATCAATCCATGGCGGGGGATCACCTCCAACGACGGGCAATGAGCAATCAGGGCATTCTGCAAGGTTTGCTCCCGGTGGCCCGCACCGGGATGCACCACCATACCGGGCGGTTTGTTGATGATGAGCAGGTCATCATCTTCGTACATAATATCAAGAGAAATATTCCATGGCGTGCACGACGTTGCTGTTTCCATGGGCGGAAGCAAGCCAATGGTTTCTCCACCTGTCACAGGCTGACGCCGGGACTCAAGGCGGTACCCGGCACAGGATACACGCCCTTCTTTGAACCAGCGTTGCAATTGGGCGCGGGAATATTCCGGCCAGATCCGGGCAAGAGCCTTGTCCAGACGCCAGCCATTATAAGCGTCGGGAATACGCCGGATATCGACAGCTTCGCTGGATTCCTGAGCCAATGCGTTGTATTCTATATCTTGTTTATCGTCTATGATATTGATCTCATCTACCATATTGTTATATCTTGCCTATGAAAATCAAGTTACCCAGTTTTTCACTCCGTTACCCGCTTTTTGTTTTCGGGATCGGAAGCGCCTTGCTTACCGGTTGCGCGGGCACGAAAGAAAATATAAAAGCAGCGGATTCCGCCGCCGAGATGTACCAGCACGCCCGCGCAGCCTTTGACTCGGAAGATTATCTCACCGCCATGAAACGCCTCGAGCGTATCGAAGCGCGCTATCCATTTGGAAACTATGCCCAGCAGGCGCACATTGAGCGTATTTACGCCCATTATCGCATGGAAGAATGGGAACAGGCTCAATCGGAAGCAGAGCGGTTCATAAGAGATTATCCTCTGCACCAAGATCTGGATTATATCTACTATATGCAGGGGGTGATCGGTTTCGAGCGCGTTTTGCATTATGTTGAAAGATGGCCATTGCCGAAAATTGATCGATCCGAAACCGATGCCCAATATGCCGATGCCGCTTTTTCAGCATTTTCAGAACTGATACGCCGCTATCCGGACAGTGAATATATCGCCGATGCGCAGCAGCGTATGATTTATTTGCGCAACCGCCGAGCGCGACATGAGATGGCAATCGTCAATTATTATTATGAGCGCAAAGCTTATGTCGCAGCTGCCAACCGGGCGCAGGAGATTATCATCCGCTATCAGCAGACGCCTTCCGCTCAAAAGGCTCTGCTTGTGCTTGAGAAGTGCTACGAAGCGATGAACTTGCCGGAAATGGCGCAACATGCGCGAGAAGTGTACAACGAAACCTATAAGAAATCCTCGGAACTTTCACAAACATAACATTTCGGACCAGGGCTCATGCAAGACTTTTTCGAGATTTTACGCCATCGGCATTCTATCCACCGGTTTCAACAGGACTGGCCGGTCGAGCGGGAAAAGCTTATGGCTGTGCTGGAGGCGGCCTGCGCGGCACCTTCAGCCGGAGATTTGCAATCCTACCGTATCGTTGTAGTTGAGGAAGCCGCGCTGATTCAGCGGCTTCAAGAAGCCAGCGGTGGGCAGGAAGCAGTCGGCACAGCGCCATTAGCGCTGGTTTTTTGCACCAATCAAACCAGGGCTGAAAAAACCTTCGGCGAACGGGGGCGCAAACTGTTTGCGCTACAGGATGCCACCATTGCCACTGCTTACGCCCAATTGGCGGCTTCCGCCTCAGGGCTGGGGTCTTTATGGGTCGGCATGTTTGAAAGCGAGGCGGTGCATGCTGGTTTGAAACTGCCGCATGAATATGAACCCATCGCTATTCTGTGTCTCGGATATCCGGCGGAGCGCCCACAACTGACATCCCGACGTAAATTGAAAGAAATGGTGCTTTATGCGACGACTGATGGAGTTGGTAGCGAAGCGGGTTGATGCAGTTTGTTTGTATTAGGCCTGTAACACACCTGTGATCCGGTTCAGTAGCAGTTAGTTTGCCGAGAATCCAGGTGGGTTCAACGGATAGAACAGGGAATCGCAGGTCTGCCCGTTAGACTGCCAGATAACCACAACCTGCTACGCCAGTCCTTGCCACAGTGAAATCTTCAAACCAGGCACCAACACCGAACCAAAGGGCATGGCGGCCCTTTGGAAACAGGTGCGCGAGGGTCAATTATTCTCCGTAGACCTTGATCGTATAGGTTGTTACAATACCCAAGATGCTTTCATAGTGATAATCCACATGATGGATTTTTGAAATATTGCCCGCTTCCATGGCGGCTGAAATACTTGCATCACCTCGAACAATACCGATAATACCTTCAGAAGTCGCTTCACCCATTTTGAGGTTGCGCCCTTCCCCAACCATCAGTCCACCATCTGCGTCGGTAAATAAAGAACCCATGTGACCTGGTGTAGCATAAATGCACCCCGCCAGATAAAGCGCGGCAGATCCAAGAACAACCATACGAATACAACGCATCAACATAAGGAAATACCCCTTGATTAGATTATAATTAAGCAATTGGATGTTACCAATAATACCTGGAAGAAACAAGTACATGAAGAAGCAAGTACATTAAGTCCGCCGGGTTAATACGAACTGACAAAGTTGACATCCTCCCCGGCCTGAAGGCCGGAGATTCCTACGGCGCTCAGGAGAGGTTCAATGCCTCGCCTGAATCGCTTCGGTGGGTTCCTGCTGCTGGCGGCATTACCGCACCGCTCACTTGGCAGGCTAACCGGGCGTGTCCCGCCCTTAAGACATTGATCGCGCCGACCACATCGGCATTGTCCTCGAAGCCACATTCCACGCACGCGAACCGGGCTTGCGTCTGGCGGTTGGCCGCTGAGACATGGCTGCAACACGGACAGGTGCGGCTGGTGTTCCGTGGCGGTACGGCGATGAGCCAGCCACCACGCCATGCCAGTTTATAGTCCAGTTGTCGGCGAAACTCGAACCAGCCTTGATCGAGGATGGACTTGTTCAGGCCAGACTTGGCCCGAACGTTCTTGCCCGGTGTTTCGGCACTTCCTGCCGCCGACCTGGACATGTTGCGCACCTTCAAGTCCTCGATACACACCATCGCGTGGTTTTGGCTGATCGCGGTTGAGGTCTTGTGTAGATAGTCGCGGCGGGCGATGCCGATCCGGGAATGAATGCGCTGAACGCGCGCTTTCGCTTTTTTCCAGTTGTTGCTGAACTTGGTCTTGCGGCTCATGGCCTGCTGCGCTTTGCGCAAGGCGGTCTCATGCCGCTTGAAGCTGTTGAGCGGCAAGTAGAACGTGCCATCCGAGAGGGTGGCGAACCGCGCCACCCCCATGTCGATGCCAACTGCGCCGCCATTTGGGATGGGCTGCTCGACTTCGCGCTCCGCCTGGATGCTCACGTACCACTTGCCGCACGATTGGCTCACAGTGACGTTCTTCACCGTGCCGAGCACGGCCCGGCTGTTGTGGTAGCGCAGCCAGCCGAGCTTGGGCAGGAACAGGCGGCTGTTTGCCTGATCGAGCTTGATTTGCTTCGGGTCGGGATAGCGGAAGCTGTCCGACCGGTCTTTCTTCTTGAAGCGCGGGAAGTCGGCACGCCTGGCGAAGAAGTTGACGTAGGCCCGCTCCAAATCCTTGAGCGTCTGTTGCAGCGGATGGACGGGCGCAGCGGCCAGCCATGTCGTATCCGGGCTGTTGCGCCACTCGGTGAGCAGCTTGCACAGCCCGGCATAGCCGAGCTTATATAAAGGATCAGATCGATACAACGCCACTCAAGGCTGATATCGTTATTGGCGAGAAAATATCCGGGACAGCCACTACTATGCAGGTATTGCCTTTTTTCTTCGGTGATACCAAATACGCGGATGACATCATTTATGATGCGAGAACAGGGGGAATGGACCTTGGGAATACCAATGTCGCAACCGTGCTTCTCGGATGGCTTCCTTTGCCTGCTTTAAATAAAGATACGCTCAAAAACAGGGCGAAAAATGCAGCAGCATACAAGGCCGTCAAGGCATCGGGGGCGGATATTATTATTGCGCCCAAATATGAGATTGAATATACGGATTATGCCGTTTATTCTACAGCCGTTGTAACCGTTACGGGATACAAAGGAACCTACAAGAATATAAGACCAGGTTACTTTAATCGACCCTATCAGTTAAGTCCTGACAGTAAGTAAATTCCGGGATTAAGCCAGATTACTGGCCAGGATTAGCAAGGGGCGATTCCATATTGGAGCCGCCCCTTGTTTCTTTAAGTATTTCAATTATCCGCCAAGCAAATCACGCATGATTTGCTCATAAATTCGGCTCAGCCGTGGCAGATCTCCAAGATTCGCCCATTCGTTGACTTTATGAATCGAGGATCGCGTAAGACCAAATTCAATCACCTCAGCGCCATGCGCGGCAAGAAAACGCCCGTCGGAAGTTCCGCCGCCAGTATCGAGAGCAGGCGCTATGCCGGTATGTTGTTGGACCGCAGCTATGGCAGCCGATCGCAGGGAACCTGAGCTGGAGCGATAGGGCTCCGCGCCGGAATTCCATTTCAGGACATATTCAATCTGATGATGCTGCAGAATTATCTCGAGTTGCCGGCGTAATTTTTCGGCGCTCGCATTTGGATGGTAACGGAAATTGAATTTCATGTGCAATTGCGCGGGAGACATATTCGTAGCGCCAGAATCGGACGATATGGACGTGATCTGGCACTGGGTGGATGGAAAATCCGCATCACCATCATCGCTGGCCATATGAATGATCTGGAGGATGAATCGGGTCGTTTCGTGAATGGGGTTGATGGCATGTTCCGGATAAGCCACATGCCCCTGTTTGCCAAAAACGGTCAATTCTGCGTTCAAAGAACCGCGGCGCCCGATTTTAATGGTATCGCCAAATATTTCATCACAGGTAGGCTCTCCCACAATGCAATAATCGAATCTCTGATTGCGTTTGCTTAATTCATTAACCACAAAAGCGGTGCCATCAACGGCCGGACCTTCTTCATCTGAGGTCAGCATCACCGCGAGCGTTCCCTGATGCCCTGTTGCGGCAAATCGTTCGCATGCGGTTACCATGGCGGCAACGCCGCCTTTCATGTCGGCTGCCCCCCTGCCATAGAGACGGTTTTTGATGATGGTCGGAGTGAAAGGACTGGACTCCCACTGCTCCAGGGAGCCAGGTGGTACTACGTCGGTATGACCGAGCAATACCAGTACCGGACTACCAGAGCCATGGGTAGCCCACAGGTTACTGACTTCATTACAATTCATGGGCATCACGTCAAAACCAGCATCAGCCAGTCTTTGATTGATTAATGACTGACAGCCCATATCCTCGGGCGTAACGGATGGTCTGGCGATCAATTCCATGGTTAAAGCCATGGTCGAATCTCTGGACGAAATGGGAGATATGGTGCCAGGCATCAAGGATTCTCTCTTTGGTCGCGCAACAACTCATTGAGACTGGTGCTTTTCCTTGTTTTTTCATCGACGCGCTTGACAATCACTGCGCAGGCCAGTGAATGCGTGCCATCGGCTGCCGGCAAGGATCCCGGCACCACAACGCTGCCCGCAGGGATGCGTCCATAACTGATCGTTCCGTTGCTCCGATCGTAGATGCGGG
Source organism: Proteobacteria bacterium UBA2770 (assembly GCA_002352565.1). GTDB lineage: Bacteria > Pseudomonadota > Gammaproteobacteria > UBA2770 > UBA2770 > UBA2770. The sequence goes on from DEIQ01000023.1 coordinate 9,970, forward strand.
TGCTTTGCCCGATGAACACACCCATGGATATCACGGATCCTTTTTCCACCACCACGCCTTCAACGATTTCGGAACGGGCGCCGATAAAACAATCATCCTCAATGATGGTGGGCTGCGCCTGCAATGGCTCGAGAACACCGCCGATGCCAACCCCTCCGGACAAGTGGACATGACGCCCGATCTGGGCGCAGGATCCTACTGTCGCCCAGGTATCCACCATGGTTCCGGAGTCGACAAAAGCGCCGATATTGATATAACTGGGCATCAACACCACATCGGGAGCAACATAAGAGCCGTAGCGAGCCATGGCGGGAGGCACCACCCGAACGCCACGCTCTGCAAAATCCGTTTCATCGTATTGACCGAAGCGGCTACCGATTTTGTCATAGTAACGGGTAAAACCGGCATCGAATACCTGATTGTTTCGCAGCCGGAAAGCGAGTAACACCGCCTGCTTGATCCAGGGGTGCGTTTGCCAGCCTGAGGCAGTGGGTTCGGCGACCCTCAAGGTGCCTTCATTGAGCATGGCCAACACCTGGTCTACGGTTTGGGCAAGCTCTATTCGTTCGGGCGGACCAAGGGTATCGAAACCCTTTTCAATGGTTTGTTCAATCCGTTGCTGTAATTGCTCTAAAGGATATGCTGTCATAGATATTCGCTGGGCTGGGTGATACCCTCTGAACTCGAACCGAGAAGGGGCTTTAATTGGGCGCACAGATCCTTGCGCAGTTCTTCCTGTTGCTCTGGACACAGGGCTGAGTCATTGACGGTTCCGAGATAGAATACATCTTCGGCGCGTTCGCCAATAGTCGTGGCTTTGAGAGTATATAGTTTTATTTTATGCCAAGCTAGAATTTCACCGACTTTTGCCAACAAACCAGGTCGGTCGGCCGTGGTCAGATACATGATGGTGCGATTCATTTCAGCATCATCCTTAAACCACAGGCTGGTGGGGATATGATAACCGCGCTGGTGCAAACCGGAAAGACGGTGAACATGGAAATCAGCGCGATTTTCCGTCAGAAGCGCTGTAATATTCTGCTGAATTTCCAGCATGCGCGATTCATCAGTAATGACCGAACCATCCCCATTGAGCAGGACATAGGATGAAAGGACAAAACCATTCTGCGCAGGTGTCAGGCGAGCGTCTTCGATGGTCAGCCCCATACGATCCAGCGCTGCGGTGATCATGCCAAAAAGATGAGCAGTATCGGCAGCGTAGACCATCAGGGCAGTTCCTGCGCCATTAAGGCGTGGGCGGATACGCGCCAGTGGCTCAGGAGATCCCTCGTGGTGCGCCAGAATGGCTCGGGTATGCCAGGCGATAGTATGACCGGAATAGGCAAGAAAATAATCATCGCCCCATTCGCTCCATAAAGCCGTATATTTCCCGGGGACCATACCGGCGCTGCGCAAGATGCCGCGTGCTTCCCTCTGGTTTTCCTCAATGATTTCCCCGGATGAAATGGGTGTCTCAAGCCCGCGGATCAACGCAGCATGGGTGCTATGAAACAAACGGGCGAGGAGACTGTAACGCCAACTGTTCAACAGGGTGGGATTGGTGGCCTGCATATCGGCCACGGTGAGCAGAAACAGATAATTAAGTCGGGTCGTTGACCCGACCTTGATGGCAAAATCATGGATCACTGCAGGCTCGGTGATATCTTTTCTTTGCGCGGTTATGGACATCAACAGGTGATGTCGTACCAGCCATGCCGTTAGTTTGGCGCTACTTTCTCCGAAACGATGCTGGAGGCAAAACTGATAGACAGCCCGCTCGCCAGCCACAGAATGATCTTCTACGCTCCCTTTACCAAGGTCATGAAATAATCCCGCGATATACAGTAATTCGGGCCTGGGTAAAGTAGGCATCAACTGGCTGCATAAGGGGAACGCATTGCGGTGGCGGGCAGACACAAAGCGGCGCAGATGGCGAATGAGAAAAATGGTGTGCTGATCCACGGTATAGATATGGAGCAGGTCAAACTGACTTTGACCCTGGATACGGCGAAATTCCGGCAGATATTCTCCGAGAACGCCATAGCGATACATCAGTTGAAGGGCTTTACCGACACTAAGTGGCTGGCGCAGAATTTCAATGAACAGACTGCGCACGCAGATGCTATCACAATACTTCGGTCTGAGCAGTCGCAGATTGCTTTGTATCAGGCGGATGGTTTGAGGATGAAGTCCGCGCAGTTGCGGATTGATCTGTAACAGGTAGAAGACCTCAAGCATAGCGTAAGGATAGCGAATAAATACCTGGTTATCACGGGGTTTTATGAGCCCGTTTCTGCTGCAGAATCGGGCATTGATGGGCATGGCGGGTAATAAATGGTAATCGTTGAGCCACTCATCAACGAGCTTGTGAATGATTTCACTCAGACGATCTACGCGCATGGCTGAACGGTAGTGAATCTGCATAAACTGCGCAACCGCAACATGGGTCCATTTCTCTTTGAATCCGAACAACCCGGTCATTTGCGGCTGATATTCAAACAACAGCCGGTCTTCCTTGCGACCATGAAGATGATGCAGTCCGTAGCGCAGCTTCGCCAGCCAGCGCCAGCTTTTGATCAGATCTGTTATTTCCGATTGATTCAACAGACCTTTGGCGGCAAGTTCAGTCAAACTCGACGTTTTGAACAGGCTCATGAGAATCCATAACATGGTATGGATATCTCTCAACCCTCCTGGGCTTTCCTTGATATTCGGCTCAAGGCGATAAGGTGTATTGTCAAAATGTCGATGACGATTTTTCCGCTCCTGGATTTTAGCCTGGAAAAATTGGCGCGGATTCCAGAAATTATCGCAGAAGACCTGCCGTTGCAGCACCTGAAACAATTCCGCTTCGCCTGTGATCAACCGGCTTTCTAATAAAGCGGTGCCGATGGTCAGATCTTTTTTTCCCTCTTCCAGGCACTGATCAATAGTGCGTACACTATGTGCTGCCGCCAGGCCAATATCCCATGGAAGCGCAATAAAACGGGTGACACGTTCGGTCAGTTCAGCGCATGGGGACTCCGGCATCAGAATAAGGATATCCACATCCGATCCTGGATAGAGTTCCATGCGTCCATAACCACCGACGGCTACAAGAGTGGCTTGAGAGGCATGACACCCCATGGCATAACGCCAGGCGTGTGACAGAACCGCATCAGTTAGAGTCGCAAGTTTTTTTGTCAGAAGTTCGGGGTAGGTACCCGAAATGTAATATTGCCATAGTAGATTTTTCCCTTGCTCCAGAGTTGAGCGCCAGGCGCCAAGCCTGCTTGTCGAAGCATCAGCACAGGATTGTTCGAGTGTAGCGAAAAGACTGCTGAAATGACGGTCCAGAGATGGATCTATACCGAAATCAACGTTCCGCAACGATTCAAACAACGGGGATCTCTTCACCCTCACGCAGGGTCAGTATTTCGTGCCCGTTATCGGTGACCAGAATAGTGTGTTCCCATTGAGCTGACAGCGAATGATCCCGGGTCACAGCGGTCCAGCCGTCAGGCAGCAAACGGCTCTCTGGGTGTCCGGCATTGATCATGGGCTCGATAGTGAACGTCATTCCAGCTTCAAGCTCAAGGCCGGTTCCAGGTGTCCCATAATGTAGAATCTGAGGCGGTTCGTGGAAGTGGCGCCCGATGCCATGACCGCAGTAATCTCTGACCACGCTGAAACCGCGGCTTTCAGCATAATGCTGTATGACGGCTCCAATATCACCGAGCCTGACCTTCGGCCTGACCAGGTTGATGCCCTTAAACATGGCCTCGCGCGCAACTTCCGATAGCCTTTTACCCAGAACGCCAGGACGCCCGACCAGGAACATGGAACTGGTATCGCCGTGATAATCTTCCTTGATGACGGTGATATCGATATTGATAATATCGCCGCTTTTGAGTTTTTTAGCTCCGGGTATACCATGGCAGATGACGTGATTAATCGATGTGCAGATCGATTTTGGGAATCCGTGATAATTCAAAGGCGCTGGTATGGCATCAAGCGTATCAACGATATAGTGGTGCGCACGTTCATCCAGTTCCATGGTACTTATTCCAGGATGAACGAAGGGCTCAAGGTATTCCAGAACTCGAGCCGCCAGCCGACCGGCGACCCTCATTTTTTCCTGTTCATCAAATGATTTGATTAATGTTTGATAGTGGGATTCGTTATTGTCCATACGTGCCATTCTAATATAAAATACTGCGAATGTAGAGCCGTCATGACAACGGTTGGTTCTCCGAAAAACGTGGCTTTTCGCCTCGACTTGTGGTATAAAACCTAACCGGAAAACCTGGAGCCGGCATAACACACATGCGTCTGATCACACGTAGCCGGGTGCCGATCTCGATTTATCGGTTGCTACGCATAGGCCTGCATGGAGGAATAACCCATAAGGAGCGAATAATAATGCCACAATTATCCATGCGCCAGTTGCTTGCTGCTGGTGTTCACTTTGGTCATCAAACGCGCTACTGGCATCCGAAGATGTCGGAATATCTATTTGGACAGCGCAACAAAATTCATATTATCAATCTCGAAGTCACCCTTCCCCTGATGGAAGAGGCTGGGCGCTATGCCACCCGGCTTGCATCCAATAAAGGAAGCATTCTATTCGTGGGCACCAAACGGGCTGCCCGGCCGGCAATTTCAGCGGCAGCGCAACGTTGCGATATGCCTTATGTCAGTCATCGCTGGCTTGGCGGGATGTTAACCAATTTCAGCACCGTACGCCGCTCCGTCGAGCGAATGAAATCCCTGCGGGAAATGGAGCAGCAGGGCGCATTGCAACGCGTGAGTAAAAAAGAGGCGCTTGGATTGAAACGCGAGTTTGAAAAGCTCGAACGAAGTCTTGGCGGCATTGAAACCATGATGCATATGCCGGATGCGATCTTTGTCATTGATATTAATCACGAACGTATCGCTATCGCTGAAGCCAGAAAACTCGGCATTCCTGTGATTGCAGTGGTCGATTCAAATTGCGACCCATGGGTCGTGGATTATGTGATCCCCGGTAATGATGATGCTTTCCGCGCGATTCAGCTTTACGCCGATTTTATCGCCGACGCGGTACTTGAAGGCAAAACCGGATCTGGATTGACTGTCGAAATGAAAGATGAATTTATTGAAGAAACCGGTGCAGTCGAGGAAGTATCTTCCCCGCAGGAGACGGGTTGATTCCGTCTGTTATGAGATTTCATGATCGGCAGTTTAGTGAATTGGATGGAAGTACTTAAGGATTAGAGATGGATATAACGGCTGCGATGGTTAAAGAATTGCGCCAGCGCACTGGCGCTGGCATGATGGAGTGCAAGAAGGCTCTGGTCCAGAACGATGGTGATATTGAAACTGCCATTGACTGGATGCGCAAGGAAGGGGTCATGAAGGCCGAAAAGAAATCCGG
>DEIQ01000116.1 GCA_002352565.1 Proteobacteria bacterium UBA2770
GAGTAACACCAAGCTACTTAAGGCTATTCAGAAGCTGTAGCGTATTCTGCCATAAATATTGCTGTTGTGCTGCATCTGCCCAAAAAAGGTGTGGATCTCCTGACCATCAAACACATTAGCGCCTACCGTCATATTGAGGTGATCGCTAAAGCGATAATAGAGCGAGGGTCTGAGATAATAATCCTCATCGCTCGGCGAATAAAACCCGAAGATACTGAGCATCAGATTGTCACGCCGCAGACTGCGGGTTAAACGCATTGTCAGCACATGCCGGTGTGCGTCGGGAAGAAATTCTGTGGAAGGCGCGCTCGCTTCCATAGCATCATGGTCATGCGTCCATTCCATATAATACTGCAAGCCAAGCGTGAGTTTGGGCAGCAACTCTCTTTCCATGCCCGCGAGATAACGGCTTTGGCTGTTGGGAACCAGTGGATCATTGCCCTGTTCGTCATCAACCGAGTCATAGTAGGAATACTCAGTAAACAGGATCGCACCGCGCCAGCTACCGCGCAGACTTGCGCCGAACGAATTCATGCGGTTATAAACCGGCTCCATGGTTGTGAGCTCCATGCCTATGGCCTGTTTGAAAAAACCCCGATAGCCATACAGCGCCCACTCCACGCCTCTCAAGGTATTGTAGAGACGCAGCGCGAACTCACCATTATCAAATTCCTTGTCGGGGTCATCGGGCCTGAATGCTGGCGGTGCGGCTGCTTCGGCGCCGAGCAGCGGAGAAAAATACGATAAACGATCACCGCGCAGGGTCAGATCACTATTAAAAACCGGATGCCAGATAAAATCGGCGTTGATATTACTGCTGTATCCGCTGAACTTGATGGCATCGCTGGGCGCCTTGAGATATTCATCGTCACGACCGCTGAAAAATGAAATATAATCTTTCGGAAACAGATCGTTCAGAAACACCAGATCCCCCATCCCCCAAGTTAGAATCTGGCGCCCGGCACGCACATCTATGGCTTGACCAAGCGGGAAACTCATCCACGCTTCCCGCCAGATGATATCCGCATCGCTGAGCACCGCATCACCGAGCAAATCCAGTTTGCCCTGTAATGTCAGCCAGGATTGATGATAGTTCCCTTCAAGCTGCAGCCGCCCTTCATCCAGGACATCATCCCCGGATATGACGGGATTGTCGCGGGTCCGCACGCTAAACGCGCCCTCGGCAAAACCGTGCCAGTCAACGGACCATGGCTTAGCCTTCACAGGCGCTCCCCAATCATCGCCCCAGCCTTCTTCCGATGAATCCGTTTCAGTTTGCGCATTAAGCGGCGCCATGCAAACCAACAGGCACAATCCATAAAAAATGGGTGTGATCCGGATTGATGAAAGCTGAAACATGAAATCCGGGCCGAACATTACTGTGCCTTAAGCCACTTTGCGGGAGGATTGCGCAATGAGCGTTCGCTGAAAATATTATCCGGCATGCCCATATCATACTGAATATAACGGAACTGGGCCAAAGTGTGCCCACCCGAAATCAGATCGGAAACCTTGACCTGTGTTGCGGTGGTGTGACCTTGAAAATCCTCCGTCTTTTCTACTTCGATCCTGCGATATTCCTTATCGGATTGGTCATAATAGATGCTTTTCATGGGGAGAAAAGATTTTTTATCCACCCACGCGCGATAATAGGCGAATTCGACGGAACCCGGATTTCTGGGCGTGTTTTTGATCACATAATAGGTATCGGTGGTTTCTTCAAGCTCATGCGCATCTTCATTTTCATTACGCCCCGAGACGTCTTCATAATAATAGTGGGTACCGACGAAGCTGGTGCGTTTATCGCCCGCAGAAATACGTTTAACCAGGTCAAGATCAGGCAGGTAAAGCCAGCGGTCGTCATCCCGTTTGACATGCTTTTCTACGCGGAATACGGTGCCATGTACGTCCGGCGGCCGACTAAAAACCACCAGATAACGTTGATCGGCGCCTTCTTCCACATCTTTGCGCAAAATGGTGAACTGGCGCATTTGACGATTGCCGCGCGCATCAATGATCGTCATTCGGGCGATCGAGCGCCCATCATCGGCGGCATAATATTGAACCAGATTGGCCTGGTGAACAATTTGGTCGGCATCCGTCAAGTCGGCGGCGCCGGTTACGCAAGACAGCGTTAATCCGCTTGCTATCAGGAGTAGGTAAAGTCTGCTTTTTAGCATGTTAAATCTCCTCGTGCGATGGGGTTCATGATTCTTCTTTGATCGATGAACCAAACATGGGTTTTTGCAGTAATTTTAACAACGCCGGCAGTACCAGCAAGGTCACCAGCCCTGAAAAAGCCATCAGCAACGCCATGAAAGTGCCGACCGTCTTGTAGGGAACCAGCGGTGCGACCAGCAAAGGCGAAAATCCAATAGCGATCACAATGGCGTTGCGGGTAATGGCACGCGCCGGCTCTCCGAACAACTGGCGCATCCCGCCTTCGAAGCTGTTTTCTTCGCGAATCAGATGCCGGGCATGTTGCAGGAAATGAATGGCAAAATCGATGGACAGCCCCAGTGTCAAGGATGAAAGGATCGCAACTGGCATGTCATAGTCTTTGCCGACAAAACCGATCAAGCCGTAGATTAAGGTGATCGTCACGCTCAATGGAACCATTGCCAATAAGCCGAACAACACCGAGCGGAACAGAACCAGCATAATCACAAACACTGCGACAAATGAACCCAGCAGACTTTTAACCATGCCCTTGACCATGGCATCCTGCCACACCACGTTGATGTAAGTCAGGCCGCCCCATGAGGCTTCAACGCCGGAAGGCAGGGGATGCTGACTGATATAGTCATCGACCAGTTCTATCACCATGCTCATGTGTTGATTATCTCCGCTGGTCAACTGGAACCAGATAGCACTGGAGCGATAATCCGGGGTCACCATGTGCCACAGATCATAGGGGCGGTGAGAAGTCTGAAAGCTAAGCAGAGCTTGGGCTACACCGCGCTGACTGTCTGGAACGCGATAATTCTCGGGCCGACCATCCTGTAATTCCCGGTAGACGGTGCGCACTATATCAGCCACCGAATTGGTTTTTCCCACCAACGGACTCTTTTCAAGGTCGAGCTGCATCTGGGCAATATATTGCAGAATCGCAGGTTGCTGGAAATAACGCAATTCGCTCAAGGTATTATCGGTGAGATCAAGCAGATTTCCCCACACCCTGGCTTCTTCCGCTTCAGAGGCGAATGCTTTTTCATCGAACTGATTTTGCAGCATTTGCAGCATGGGAATGAAGTCGGTTTCCCCATGCGCTTCTTGCTCTAAACGATGCCATTGCTCCTGAATGCTCGCATTGCCGGAAGCAACTTGCTCAATGAGCTCGCGGGCTTGTTGCAAAAATTTCTGCCGTTCCTTGGGCGCTTCCTTGTGATCGAGCACCAGATATGCATTGTAGGTGCCGGCAAAATGCTCGTTCAGCACTCTGTCCGCTACCTGAATGCGGTGAGAAGTGGAGAACCAGCGCACAGGATTATCATTGATCTGAATGGTCGAGATACCATAAGCTGCAATGGCACTGAGAACCACAACGACACTGATCATGATTTTCGAGTGATTTAGGGCAAAGTACTCCATGCCTGCAACCAGGCTGTCAAGCCTGCCGCCTTTTTCCTGTTGGCGATGATGGATTTGTGCCATATACACCAGACGTTTTTTGGGCAGAGACGCCGTATAAGCGGGGATTAAGGTGATGGTCAGAATAAAAGCCAGCAGAATACCGAGTGCCACGAATCCGCCAAAAACCTGCACCGGAGGAATCGGGGTAAACATCAAAGATGCAAAACCCACCGCCGAGGTCAGCGAGGTAAACAGCATGGGAGTGAATAACTCCTCCATGACCTCTTCAAGCGTGCTTTTGACATCGTGATCAGGCTGATAGCGATCGCAAAAAGATGACAGGATATGAATGGAATCCACTACGGCTATCGGCATCAGAAAGATAGGAATCATCGAACTCATGATATGGACGGTAAATCCAGAGCCAATCAAGGTACCCATAGTGATAATAACCGTTGCCATAGCAACCAGCATGGGACCGACCACCAGCGAAACACTGCGAAAAAACAGCCACATCAGCGCAAAGATCAACACACCGGCCATTGGCGCCGACATCGCCATCTGTTTGAACATCTCAACACCAAAGGTATCTTCGGCGACCGGAAGCCCGGTGATGTAATAGGTATTGGTATCCTGGTATGATTCGCTCAAGCGCTGGATGGTTTCAGCGATGCGATAACTCTCATCCTTGCTGGCGATTGGCACATAAATAGCAGCAGCGCGACCATCTGAGGAAACCAGCGTATTGCGCATCATCGGCAATCGTTCGACAGCGCTTCTGATGGCAAGTGCAGCGGCGCGTTCTTCGGGCGCCTCATGCATCAGCCATTCAAAGCGAAGAGTGCCGTCTTCCTGCTTGATATTATCAGCGCTGGCCAGTGAGAGTACATCTTTGCGCACGACGCCTTCGATCTGTTCGATAGCGCGCGTTAATTGTTCAATCGACCGCAGTGACAGGCTATTGAATACACCATCAGGATCGGATTCATTAACAATGCCAACCACAATGATATCGGACAGATCAAACGCGTGTTTGATCTGGTGATGACGAACTCGATCCG
>DEIQ01000069.1:0-3150 GCA_002352565.1 Proteobacteria bacterium UBA2770
CGCGCAGCGCGTCTGGCCTATTGCCATGCTCAGCGGCGCGCGCCTTTGGCGCGTCCGCTGGAGCTATTTGTTAGGTGCATTTGGTGAGCCTCACAATTTGTTCATATTGTTTTGAAAATAGACCATAGATATTAACATCAGCATCGTAAAAGTTTTGCTTCTGTGAAACTGCGTTCGCAGTAGATATAAGAAGAGCTTTTGATTTCTCGGATGCTAGAAGGTCATTTGATTCCAGCAACTCAATTACGAAATACAAAAAAGAGGATGCTCCATCGGAATCATCCTTTGCCTCGTAAGAAAGTATATATTTTGCAAATTCAGGGGCGTAGTAATTAAGCGCAACCGTGGGCATGGACATTAGATCTTCTTGATAATACAGAGCATTGTGAGAGAACATTTTTCTTGCCTCGGCTTTCGACTTGCCTGCGAAGTTATCAAAAGCAGTTTGAAGATCAAGATTATTCTTATCAATAACTCCCCAATCAGATTTACTTGGGATACTCATAAGCAGCACCTAACGCCCGGCTCACAGAGCAAATTTTTGATGGCGGCTTTTGTGCGTGTTTTTGCACAAAAGGTGACAGCGGAAATATGTCCGGTGCAGCCGCTTGTTAACTGATTATTCGCTCATTATTGATGTATGCAGAGTTGATGTTTTTAAGTTCATCGAGTACATCAATATCGGTCATATTTTTGCACCGAGTAACTACTATCTTCTCTAGGTTAGGGGCTATAACCTCAAGACCTTTTAATGTTGTTAGGTTACGGCAATAATGAAACTGTATTTCTCTTAACCTAGGTAAACACTGAAGGCCTTCTAGTGTGGAGGGGTTCGCCCAATTCACATCTAGCTTTTCAGTATTTGGAGGAAGGCATAAACCATCATAGCTTTTAGTCTTAGGGTTATAGCGCCACAAATCAAAGTTTTTGACCTTTAATAGCCCGGTAAGTCCTTTATCCTTCTTTGTGTAATTCCAAACCATATGCTCAAGTTCAGAAAACATAGAAAAATCTATCGGTGCTCTTTTATCTTGAATCCCGAAATACCGTAGATTTTTTAAACTATAAATACCATCTATGTTTTTAAGGTTTATTTCCCAAAACCACAACTGTTCAACATCAGGAATTTCTTTTAAGAAGTCCAAATTATCTTGCTTAAACCCGAATACAGGGCACCCGAACAGCCCTTTGACTCCAGTTTTTTTTACTTCTGCAATACACACATCGATTTTATCTGTTTCAACCCCCAGCGAGGGAGTGATACCCAAATCATCAAATCTTAGAAACTTTCCTATTCTCTCTACTGGCATAATTCGATTCAGTTAACGCCTAAATTAGCGGCGCGTCTTTTTGCGTCCGCTGGATTTTTTTGTTATGTGTTTTCATTGATTTTTATGCTATCAAAGCTCCAATTATTAATGGCAAAATTTACTATTTCTTTATGTCGTTCATCTATGGATTTACTTTTCCATATCGGTTGGTCATCTTCACATTTCGCAAAATTTTCGATTTCAGCTTGTTGATTTAACAGAGGGGTTTTTTTGTAAGTTGATAGCTTTTCTTTAAATGGTTTGTTTCCAATTGAAGCATTATGTGACCCCGAAATAAGCATTAAATTACCAATACAATTTAATTTATTGGAAATGAAATCATCAGAATATTGATTATTCACATCAACTTCATATCCAGTTTCTATCGGTTCTCCATTGGTAGGATTCTGTGGAGAAACATGTTCAATTTGCTCGTGTTCAATTGAAAACTGTTCTATGCTATACCCTTTATTTTGAATTGAGTTTTCATACCGCCAGAGAACATAATTCAGAACATTATTTCCATACATGGAACCATTTAGATAATTCTTGGTGTTGGTATCACCCCAATACCAAGATTCATTCAGTTTGTTTTTGATTTTTTCAAGCAACCCTGCCAAATCACCACTGAATGATAATAAGATTTCATTTAACCTTTCTTGAATATTGGCCCTACTATTTATTAACCGTGCCCTGAAAGTTATGATTTCTAACAAATTGAACAGCATTTTTAACTTAATCGCATCATCCTCAAAATGCTTATATCCTTTAATTATAAAAGGATATATAAATGCTGGCGGTCCCAAACCATTAAGTCTTTGAGCAAATGGATCATTTGAAATTTCAAATTTCTTAATGTTAGAAAAAGTAGTGTGCAATTCTTCAATATAAGATTTTATCCACTCAATTTTATTGTCTTTTGAGTCTTTAAATGCGACTTTTACATCAGCTAAAGTTCTATAGGCAAAGCCCTTAATATAAGCATTATTGTGATAAATAAGGATGCTGTCTTCATTGATCCTTTTTAAATCATTAATTATTAAGTAAATGAGCTTGAAAATGTTTGATATGCTTTCAATATTAGTTTCTATTTCTTTAGGCGTACTATATACATACATTTGGTACATGAAATACGATTTAATCTTTTCCATGTTAGTTAGATCTTTCCCTCTGTTATTCTCCAATTCAAACATCAAAGCGGAATCTTTTTTGCCCTCTAACTCAATTATAGTTAACTCTGTATTTTCTGTCTTTTCCAAAATTTTAAGTATTTCGTCTGTCTTAGACTTACTCAGTTCTTTTTCAAAATATTCTTTCGCTGTTTTTATTCTTTCTTGTGATGGTGTACTAATAGAAAAGTTATTTTTGTTGTCAACAATCAATGTGTCAAAACATGCTCTATCATATTCGACAGGTCGTAATTTTATATTCCCACCATTTTTCAAGTAAATGCTTGTTTTTTCTTTGAAATTGAAGTTAATTAACTCCGGTGAATTTTCTCTACTTTTTAAAACATTCAACATCGCCCGCATAAATATAGTTAATGTTGTAATGCGCTGTTGACCATCAATAATTTCATATTTTCTATTCTTGCTTATTACTTCCAGCAATAAATTTCCAAAAAAATAATTATTATTTCCTTTTATCTGCTCTTTCAAATCAGCCAAAAATGTTTCCCAATTTTGCTTTTCCCAAGAATATGCTCTCTGATAAACAGGGATTTCATAAGACTTTTGTGAGCTGTCAAATAAACCCAGTATAGTGTTTGGGATGAATTGCATTATTTCTCCTTATTGTTGGTTTTGACACATAACGTTCTCGGAGCTAAGCAGATTCCGAC
>DEIQ01000069.1:3240-53529 GCA_002352565.1 Proteobacteria bacterium UBA2770
GCGCGCAGCGCGTCTGGCCTATCGACCGAGATAACCCGCCCGCCAACGAGCTGGCTACCAACTTCGAGCGTGGCACAGACTTGAATCTACTTCAAGAAAACGCACGTGCTCGCGGGTCGGTGTTGATTGATTTGTTAGGCGTTCAGTTTGTTGTCAATCCACCATCAACGGCCAAAATTGCTCCTGTAATCCAACGTGCTTGATCAGATGCAAGAAATACCGTTGCACCCGAAATATCATCGGGTTCGCCGATTCGGCCAAGTGGATAGATAGTTCCAATCATTTCATCGAATTTTGTTTTTCCCTCATCAGTAAGTCTGTTGATATTAGCTTGAACTAACGGGGTATTTACTGTTCCGGGAGCAATTGCATTTACCCGCACGCCCCGTTGGCCTGCCTCATAGGCGAGGGACTTTGTGAAAGCATCCATTGCCCCTTTACTTAATGAATATGCCGTTGACGGTCTTCCTGGCAACATGCGGTGTGAGAAATAGGACGAAATGTTTATCACTGAACCTTTTCTGGCCGCAAGCGCATCGAACAGTTGTTGTGTTAGAATGTAAGGTGCTTTTACATTTAGGTTCAGATGTAAATCCAATTCTTCTTCGTTGGTTTCCGTGAATGGGTTAAATCGTGCAATGCCAGCATTGTTTACTAACACATCAACTTCCGGCCATATATTGAGAATATCTTGAGTAGTTTTATTAATAGTCGAGATATTTGATAGGTCTGCCGACAACACATGAACCTCGACATCAAATTGTGAAAGAGTTGCGGCTGATTTTTTGAGGTTCTCTTCATCTCTGGCTATAAGAAAAACACTGGCATTATTTTTTGCAAATGCCTTGGCAATTCCAAAACCAATGCCATCGGTGCCGCCTGTTATGATTGTTCGTTTGTTTGATAACATTTATCTCTCCCTTTTATTTTTCTCTGCCTAACGCCAAGTTCAACGGCACAGTGAGCGATGATGCTTTTGTGATAAAATTTGCATAGCAAATTCACAAAAGGAGCAGCGCTTGCTGTGTCCAGTGGAGGCCCAACGGGCCGTAACGGGTTGCAACGTCTTGTTATACGCAATTATCATTTTAGTTAAGCCATAATTTTTAGAGCACAATATGGTACTAGATTGAAAATAAATATGCCAAATTTGTAATTACCGAGAAAATTGAAATACAACTCATCAAGCTTATCGGGCGAAATATGTACCATCTTCGCATGCAGTTTTTTTACTGGTGCATTAAATATAATTATCATTATAGAGGTGTATGTAAGCATCCCTATATTGATTATTGTGCACCAACCAAGAAAAGTAGTAATCGTAGATAAATTTTCCATATTCCTATTCCCTGATTATTTTATTTGTATAACAGTGAACTAGACAGAAACCTCTATTAATTTACTATACGGATGCTGCCTGGTAAGTTAATAGAGGTTTCTGTTCCAAGGAATCGATCTCTTCCGGCGGGCATCCACCATTCAAATCCAGGAAATTCGGATCAGCGCTCGCTCAGGCGAGATCAGCGCTGGTAAGCGCTTCTTGCAAATCGGTGACCACATGCAATTGCATGCCTTCGATCCCTTGGCGGGGCGCGTTCCCTTTGGGGACAATGGCCCGGGTAAAACCGTGCTGCGCTGCTTCCATCAAACGCAGCTCTCCATTGGGTACGGGACGAACTTCACCACTCAGACCCACTTCACCAAAAACCGCCAGACTGCGATCCACCGGGCGGTTTTTAAGGCTTGAAGTGACGGCCAGCAACATGGGTAGATCGGTGCTCGTTTCAGTGACCCGCATGCCACCGACCACGTTAATAAATACATCAAGCCCGGCCGTTTGTACGCCGCCATGGCGATGCAAAACCGCCAGCAGCATCATAAGACGGGATGAGTCAATGCCCATGGATAATCGGCGCACCCCTGCAGAACCATTGGCAGTATCAGTCAAAGCCTGCACTTCGAGCAAAAGCGCCCGGGTTCCTTCCTGAATGCAGGCGATTACGCTGCCGCTGGAATTTTTTTCCGAGCGGGAGAGAAACAGAGCAGATGGGTTGGTTATTTCCTTGAGCCCCTGTTCGGTCATCAGAAAAACCGCCAGTTCGTTGATCGTTCCAAAGCGGTTCTTAAAGGCGCGTACCATCCGAAAGCGGCTGCCAGCATCGCTTTCAAAATAGAGTACCGTATCCACCATATGTTCCAGAACCTTGGGGCCGGCAATATGTCCCTCTCGGGTGACATGCCCGATCAGCAACATGGTAATCCCTTGCTGCTTGGCGCAACGCACCAGCATCGCTGCGCATTCCCGTACCTGCGACACTGTACCAGGCGCCGATGGCAATTGATCGCTATAAGCGCTCTGTATCGAATCGAGTACCACCAGAGCAGGCTTCTGCTGTTGAATGACATGAAGAACCTGTTCCACGCAGGATTCGGTAAACAGCGAGATAGGCGCCTGATGGACGCCAAGCCGCCGCGCCCGCAGCGCTATTTGTTCCCTGGATTCTTCGCCGGCGACATAAAGGCATTTCATCCCTTGCGCCAAAAAACCCACGAGTTGCAACAAAAGCGTAGACTTGCCAATCCCCGGCTCACCTCCGAGCAGGGTTACCGAGCCGGGAACCAGCCCGGAACCCAGAACCCGGTCCATCTCGGAACTACCGCAGCTAACCCGTTGAGGCGGCTGGCTACTGATGGCGGATAACGCAACCACTTCAGATGATTGCCCGGCGTATCCCCCTGCAAGAATGGGTCTGGATGGATGCGCGACCGGTGGTGGGGCTTCGACTATGGCATCCCAGCTTTTGCATTCGGGGCATTGCCCCGCCCAGCGCGGCATAAAAACACCACAATTCTGGCAAACATAACCAGTTTTATGCGAACGCGCCATGATGATCAGCCCGATGAACCTTCGTGATCCTGTCCTCGTACTGATACGTGAGATGATCGCCGAGGCGGGTTAACAGATGATAGGGCGAAACACCGCTCTGCCTGGCCATGGATTCAATAGGCATCGTTTCATCCCAAAGCGTCACTTGATCGCCCGGTTGCTCCCTGGCGTTATCACCAAGATCGACAGCGATCATATCCATGCTTGTCCGTCCCACTGCCGGAACTACGCGGGAACCTATCGCGACATGAAATCCTCCATGCGCAGGCATGCCATTGGCGTATCCAGCGGCCACGATACCAATGGTGGTTGGTTTACTCGCCCCCCACTCCCCGCCATAACCCACGGCATCACCGGGCTTGAGATGTCGCAGAGCGAGGAGACGACTGTACAGCCGCATAACGGGTTTAAGCCCCCAATCAGCCCCGCTCTCCCCTTGGGCATAGAAAGGGCTGATGCCAAATAAAGCCAACCCCGATCGACTCCAGGAACAACTCAGGGCAGGCCACTGCATCAGCGCTGCCGAATTGGCAATACTGCGTGGCAGGGCCCAACCGGCACCTGTTTTAAGAAAACATTGCCACTGTCGGCGTGTGGCATCTTCTTCCGCTGGTAAATCAGCATCAGCGAGATGACTCATTAAAGTCACTGGCCAGTGCACGTTGTTGAAACTTCTCAAAGTTCGCAGAGTTAATTCAACGTTGTCAGGATGGAACCCCAGACGATTCATGCCTGTATTAAACTTCAACCATATGGCATGTTTCTGAAAAAGGTATTGTTTTTGCTTGAGAAAATCCAGTTGATACGAGTCATGCACCACCAGCGTTGCTTCGAGACTGGAAGCCTGAGCAAACTCATGGATATCAAGGGCGCCTCCGAGCAGCACGATAGGCGTACGAATGCCGACAGCGCGCAAGCGCCTCAATTCCTCTGCGTGAACCACTCCAAATGCGTCCACTTGTTGCGTAAGCGCCTGCGCTACCGGCTCCAGCCCATGACCATAGGCATTGGACTTAATCACCGCCAGTATCTTTGCTCCACCTGCCCATTGGCGGAGCAGTGCAGCATTGTGTCGTAACGCAGCATAGTCAATATGAGCGGAAATACGTATCATATGGGGATCAAATCAATGACGCTGCTCGAATCGGCCAAATGATTATCAAAACGGGTAAATTCACCCCTAAATGTCACTCTACAGGTACCAGTAGGACCATTGCGATGTTTACCTATGATGATTTCCGCGATGCCCTTATCCGGACTATCTTCATTATAAACTTCATCGCGATAGATGAAGATCACCAGATCGGCATCCTGCTCAATACTACCCGATTCCCTCAGATCCGACATAACAGGGCGTTTGCTGGGTCGTTGCTCAAGATTTCGGTTGAGCTGGGACAAGGCGATAACAGGAATCTTCAGTTCCTTGGCCAGCGCCTTGAGATTGCGTGAAATCTCGGATATTTCGTTAACCCGATTTTCTTTGGCATTACCGGACTGCATGAGTTGCAAATAATCGATCACTAGCAGACCTATGTTCTGTTCGCGTTTCATGCGCCTTGCTCGCGCCCGCAGTTCCGTAGACGTTAAACCCGGACTATCGTCAATAAAAAGGCAGGCTTCACTGATCATGGGAACCGCAGACGTAATACGGGCCCAATCCTCATCCTCAAGAGAACCCGTGCGCAACCGACTCTGATTGATCCGCCCAAACGCTGCCACCATGCGCATGGCAAGTTGTTCACCTGGCATTTCCATGCTGAAGATACCAGTCGGAATATGCGCATTCAATGCAGCATGCTCGGCAATATTCATGGCGAGACTGGTTTTTCCCATGGACGGCCGACCGGCGAGAATAATCAAATCACCGGACTGCAATCCTGCGGTCATATGATCCAGATCGGTTAATCCGGTCGCCACGCCGGTAATATGTCCTTTATTTTGGTAAAGCTCATGCACGCGGGGCATGACCGCATCCATCAATTGCTTCATGGATGCATATTCGCGTTGATTACGCCCCCCCTGCTCAGCAATAGCAAAAATCTGCTGCTCACTCCAGTCCAGAAGCTGATCAACCGACGGATGACGAACCTGAAAAGCCGCTTCAGCGATTTGGTTGGCGCTTTGTATCAACTGGCGCAGAACGGAACGTTCACGCACAATACCGGCGTACGCTCCCACATTGATAACAACGGGTGTATTTTTACTGAGCATGGCACAATAGCTGAATGCCTCCGAACCCTCCATCAGTCCTTTGCTACCAAGCCACTCGCTGACGGTGATAATATCGACCGCCACACCATCCAGGCAAAGTGCCTGGATGGCGCGAAAAATGAGACCATGATCACGCTGATAAAAATCAGACTCAACCAGTATTGCTTCCAGAACTTCCCATCGGCCGTTGTCCAGAAGTACCGCGCCGAGAACCGCCTGTTCGGCTTCCACAGAATGGGGCGGAATGCGACCTCCATCCTGATCTTCGCTCAAAGCCAGCGAAGCCATCAACGTTTACCCTTAAAAGGCATCATATCTGCCTACCCCTGCCGTTAACTTCGGACAGTAGTCGCTCAAAAAACAACGATGAGAACCAATTATTGACAAAGCGGCTGTTGTTGGAGTGCAGACCATGATCAGCCTCCTTCCCACAAAACGGGCTTAACCTGTCGCAGCAGATCAAGAGGACTGGCTAGAACATGGCACCAGTCAATTAGCGCTTACTTCCGCGTCCAATTCTACAGTGACATTGGGGTGCAGCCGAATTTGCATCTTATAGTTGCCCAGCTTTCGAATAGAACCTTCGGCCAAGAGCACCTGACGTTTGACCACCTTGAAACCCAGCCTATTCAATTCTTCACTGATTTCAGATGACCCAATCGATCCATAAAGCTTGCCTTCCGGACCTGCCTTAGCCCGGATGGTCAAACGAACTTCCGAGAGCTTCTCGGATTCAGACTGCGCCTGCGCCAATGCATCGGCAGCTTCCTTCTCCAATTGAGCTCTGCGTTCCTCAAAACGCTCCCTATGTTCACGGGTCGCGGGAACAGCAAACCCGAAAGGGATAAGGTAATTGCGCGCATAGCCAGCGCGTACCGCTACCTCATCTCCCAGATGACCAAGGTTTTCGATTCGATTCAACAGAATCACATTCATGTTCTCTCAACTCCTGAAATATATAAATTATATGACGGGCAATGTTATGATGTTCCGGATTCATTACCGAGACGGGCTCGTATATCCGTCCAACTATCAATAACCGCCAATGCCGCCAGAAACAACCAGATAATCCCGATCAAGGGAAATAAAAAAATCATGCTCGCGTAACCCATGCCCATCCAAACCCATGGAATGCCTTTATATGCCGCCCATGCATGGATGATCGCCAAACCCTGGATAGCCAGCAGACCAACGAGCACCATGGAGGTATTCCTCATGATTGCCATGCCGGTAATCATGGCAATCAGCACGCAACCCACCAGCACGGCACCGAATTGCCATCGGAAACCGATGGAAAGGAATTCCCTGGAAAATGCACCGGGGCGAAACAATCTTGATTGCCAGAAACGCCCAAGAATCAACCCGCCGGCACTATGCAGCAGAATGATCGCACCTGTCAAACCAGGCATATTCGGCGCAAGCATGGTAGTCATTTCATCGAGGGACCACCCCGCCTGATCGCCAAGCGTCTCATACTCCGAACGATCCAGCAACTTTTTGAGCCAGACTTCCCATTGCCCGACCGGATCGTCCATCAACCCATAAAAGCTCATACAGACGGCAATTGCAATCAAAGCCAAAACCTGCAAACCGGATTCCATCCTGCCGCTATTGTGAACGATCCACCCCGTCGCGCCTTCCATGATCATATAACCCACCCACACCATGGAAACCCAAAACAGCATGGAGTCTTGGGCGAAAAAAGAGAACGCGGCAATACAAATACCGGAAACAATGATTAAACGGAACACCGCCGCCGCGCCATATTGCATGGCGAGCATAGCGATAATCGCCCCTCCGGGAATATTCATCAGGGGAATAACCAGGGACGCATAAAACAGAATAATCAGCAACAGCACAGTCGGCCAAAAACCACTGTTTGCCCAGCGCGCCAGAAACACCATGGTTACAGCCCCCGCTCGCCTGTTGCAGGCTTTGCGTCACAACCTGACTAATTTATGGAAGGTAGTGACGATCCGTATAAGGCAACAAAGCCAGAAATCGAGCTCGTTTGATGGCTCTGTTCAATTGCCTCTGATATCGTGCGTTGGTACCGGTAATCCGGCTCGGAACGATCTTTCCGGCCTCGGTGATATACCCTTTCAGAGTTGCCAGATCTTTATAATCGATTTCGGTGATACCTTCGGCGGTAAAGTGACAATATTTGCGCCTTCTCATAATTCGGGACATAATTCTTTTCCTGTCAACAACTTGGTTTCTTCCAGCACTGTTGCTCCACCGACAGCATTCAAGCCGTGGAAGCTTCCTGACCGCGCATCATCGGCGATGCCTCACTATCCCCACTCGGGCGGGTAACCAACATGTGGCGGATAATAATTTCATTAAACTTGATCCGCTCCTCAAGCGCAATGCGAGTAGCATTATCACATTCGATATTCATCAGAACGTAATGCGCCTTATGTATTTTATTGATGGGATAGGCCAATTGTCTCCTGCCCCAATCCTCATGGCGATGGATCAGTCCGCCGGCTTCCTTGATCATGTTCTGATAACCGTCTATCGTGGCGGAAACCTGTTCACTCTGATCCGGATGAATCAAAATGACCATTTCGTAGTGTCTCATGGGATATCCTCTGAATAATTGCTTTCCAATACCCGTCTGTGCCCGAAGTTCTGGAGTAAATTCTGCATTATAAAGCAGATGAATCACTCTATCAATGTTTCAGAACGCCCGGAGCGCGTCTTTTCCATTCAAATAGACATATACCAGCCGCAACAGAAACGTTCAAGCTTTCAAACCCGTTTGCCATCGGAATAAACACCATCTGGTCACAAAGCCGACGAGTAAGTTGGCGCAAGCCCTCATGTTCGGAACCCAGAACCAGCGCCAGCGGTCCGGCCATATCGGCATCATAAAGGGAAACCGTACCTTCTGCGGCGGTTCCGATGATCCAGACACCATGGTCGCGCAGCAAACGCAGCGTCCGCGCCAGATTGGCAACCCGGTAAATGGACAATCGGTGCGCAGCCCCCGAGGCAATCCGGCAAGCCTCCGGATTGAGTGGCGCGCTGTTCCGCGCCGGCAAGATGATACCGTCGACCCCGGCAGCGGCGGCACTGCGCATGCACGCGCCAAAATTATGCACATCCGTGATACCATCAAGCACCAGCCAGTTTCCGGGTACGGGGCTTTCCCGCAACCTGTCTTTCAAACTCGCTTCGTTACCTTGATGCGGCAAACTAACTTCCGCCATGATGCCTTGATGACGGCCTTGACAACAGGCATCAAACTGCTTCCGATCCCAGTACTCGACCGAAATGCCGCGCTCGTTGGCCATATGCGCCAGTTTGTCGAGGCGTGGATCATTTTTTTTTTCCAGCCATAAGCGGTGAACCATTGCAGCAGAATCGTCAACAAGCCCGACTATGACATGTTCCCCCCACAAGCGGATGAAGGCTTCTTTACGCATATTTGTTGGTCTGCGGTCAGGATTCTGTTTCTTCATGATTTGGGACTGCGGCGCCGACGTCTTCTGGATGCCTTGCGCTTGACGGGTTTTTCCTCCACTTCAGTTGATGGAAACAAACCTTCGAGATCAATCTGGTAGGCTTCAAGATCCACATGGCGCAGCCGAACCCTGATCGAATCGCCAAGGCAGAATTTCAGACCATGGGATGAACCTTCCAGCAACTGCCGTGAACGGTCATACTGATAGTAATCATTGGGCAGACTGGTCACATGCACCCGCCCCTCTACGTAAAGATTCTGCAACTCCACAAAAAGCCCGAAAGCGGCGACCCCGCTGATAATGCCATCGAATTCCTGACCAACCCGATCTTCCATATAGAGACATTTCAGGCGTTTCATGACATCGCGGGTCGCATCGTCGGCGCGCCGATCCGTCATTGAGCAATGGCTGCCGAGATGTTGGATCTGGTGGTGATCATAGATCCATTCATCCTTCGCGGTTCCATCGATAATATGCCCGATCGCCCGGTGCACGATCAAATCAGGATAGCGCCGGATGGGAGAGGTGAAATGCGTATACAGTGGCAATGCCAGCCCGAAATGTCCATGATGCTGCGGAGAGTAGATCGCCTGGGTCATCGTGCGCAGGATCGCCATCTGAATCATGTGAATCCGCGGATCATCACTATGCTCTGTAACGATTTTGGCAAAATCGTCGGCGCTGATATCATCCCCAAAGCTTGTTTCAATACCAATGGAGGCGAGAAAAGCGCCCAGTTCCTCCAGCGCATCCGCCGGTGGCGACTCGTGAACGCGGAACAGACACGCCAGCCGCGCAGAACGGATGAAGCAGCCAGCTGCAACATTGGCGGCGATCATGCATTCTTCAATCAGCCGATGGACATCATGGCGTATGACGCTTTCAAATCCGTCGATGCGTCCCTGTTCATTGAGCACAGGCTTCTGCTCTGGCAAATCAAAATCCAAAGCGCCGCGTCGTTCGCGCGATCGCCTCAATAGCCGGTAAACCTTCATCAGATCCTGCAGAGATTCCATCAATGCGCTTCGATCTCCCAAGGGATGAGCCGAAGAAGAAGTAATCGCCTCGTTCACCTGATCGTAAGTCAGGCGAGCCGCGGAGCGCATTACGCCGCGATAGAATTTTCTCCCGCGTATTGCGCCCCTGGCGCCAATTTCCAATTCACAGACCATGCACAGACGATCCACGTCAGGACGCAATGAGCATAACTCATTGGACAATATAACGGGTAACATGGGCAGAACCAGCGACGGGAAATACACCGAGTTGCCCCGTTGTCTGGCATGTTCGTCCAGAGGGCTGTCTGGCTTGACATAATGAGAAACATCGGCAATGGCAACCCACAGACGCCATCCCTTACCTTCCCTGCGAACATAAACGGCGTCATCAAAATCCTGGGCATCCGGCCCATCAATGGTTACCAACGGCAAATGACGCAAATCGACCCGGCCATGACACTCATCCTTATCCACGCTGGGGCGCAAATCGCGCACAGCTTCCTGAACCGCATCCGGCCAGATGTGTGGCAGTTCGTAAGCGCGCATCACAACTTCGATTTCCATGCCGGGGTCTTTCGGGTCGCCCAGCACCTCGATCACCTGTCCCTGCGGTTGACTGATCGTCGTCGGCGGATGGGTAATAGTTACCGTGACGATATCACCATGCCGGGCATCGGCATCCTCGCCTGGAGGTATCATAATATTATGATGGAAACGCATGTTATCCGGAACCACCGTAACGATACCATGTTCCCGATACAGGCGACCAACCAGTTGCTGGGTTCCACGTTCAAGCACGTCAACAACCGCGCCCTGAGCGCGTCCCCGGCGATCAGTGCCAGCCTGCCGAATTAACACCCGGTCGCCATGCATCAGCATACGCATTTGCGCAGGCGGCAGATAAATATCTTCGCCCCCCTCTTCCGGCACAACGAAGCCAAAGCCATCGCGATGACCGATCACGTAACCGCTGATCAGATGGCTTTTCTCCGATGGCAAATAACGACGATTGCGATTGGCCACGACTTCGCCATCTCGAACCATGGCATGAAGACGCCTGGCGATCGCAATCTTCTGCTCCTCACGTTCCAGCCCGAATATGGTTTCAATCTGGGACTGACTCAAGGGCCCTTCTGCGTGCGCGAGTTGCTGCAAAATAAATTCCCGGCTTGGAATGGGATTGGGATAGCGCTTTTGTTCGCGTTTGGCCTGGGGATCACTCTTTTCCCAGTTTGTTATGGATTTGACCATGAGTTCCTTAAGTTATTGTTTCTCATGCATAGACACGATTATTTGACAAACTTTTCCAAGTTAGATAGTATCAGAAATTCGATCCGTTGCCGAGATGGCGGAATTGGTAGACGCGCTAGCTTCAGGTGCTAGTGGGGGAAACCCCGTGGAGGTTCGAGTCCTCTTCTCGGCACCAGAAGCATCATTGCTGATAGTTCTTAACCATCCCCCAAATAGCATTGGATCGCATATAAAATGCTCGATTCAACCTTGTTTCAGCATCACCAGTCCGAAGCTTGACATCAGCAACGCTGAGTCCATTCAACGCAGGGCGGGAAATTGATTGGCCTGGTTATGCTTGTCAACTGATTAAGAGTACGGTCCCTCCAGCTTGCTCGATCACATTATACCACGCTACCACGGACTGGCGCTGTCCTCCATGGCAGCGTCCGACTTCATCGCCTGGTGACGAAATTTCAGGCGCAGCAGTTCATTAGGCTGATCCTTGATCATATTTAGCCATTGCGCCCGACCAATGGAGCTATTCCCTGCCCGCTCCGAACCTTGAGCAAAAATCGCCATTGATGACCGGATTTCCTCGTTATTAGCCTGTTGTTCCAAAGATGATGCGCCATCATCTTCCCTGCTCGTGGATTCCCCGGATTGTTTTTGTTGCGCCAGCATGCCATTGTTTTGTGCTTCCAGACCGTCCTGGCTCTGCGACGGCTCCCCATTCGTTTCATCCCCGGCACCTTGAACCCGTTGGGCCGAATTGCCAAACGGGCTCCCGGAACCGGATTGCGAATCAGGCGCTTGATTTTTATCTTTGAGCATCCGGACTTCCCGTAAATAATTCTGCAGCAGCGAACGATTGTAGCGGGCATCTTCAAATGTCACATCGTGATCAAGACATGAGGTGTAAGCCGAGATAGCCGCCTCCATCTGCCCCTGTTGAGCCAGAGCATTGCCGCAATGATAAAAGTCCCGGGCGCCTGGCATGGCGCAGTAGATTTTCGCCGCCTGATCAAAATGCCCGGCGCGATACAGACTCGCGGCCTTCCATTGAAGATCATCAAACAGGGTGGCGGCTTCCTGGCTCCGATGTTCGGTATAAAGTTGGTAAGCGACATAATCCGGTTTGACCCACAGATCCTTCCAGCCAAAAGCCTGCGCATTTGGCACAGCCAAACCGTTCATCTGCAAAAATACAACGGCAATCATAGCACCAAGCCAACCACGACGAAATCCCAGAGCTGCCAGCGGCAGCAAGCCATAGACCAGCCACAGACCAAATTCCCGCCATTGATCGGTTTTCACTTCCCCCGAATCCTTCTTCCCGGTCGCAGATGCCCTGCCAGAGGCCACCAGAGACTGAAGATCGTGAAAATGCTCCTCATCAAGATGAATCATGGCGCCACCCCCTGCCGAAACCACCCGTCGCAAGAAACCAACATCGACCTCGGCGCTCACCAGTCTGCCGTCGGTATGACGGATAAAATCCGCGCCACCATTGATGGGAACCGGACCGCCGCGCACCGTGCCAACTGCGACGATAGAAAGCGGATACTGCATGGTTCTGCCTTTCTTCGCGGCGGTGATCAGCGCCTTTTGATCATGACTTCCATCAGTGATCAAGACTATCCGCCCTATCGTATGACCGCTTCCCTGAAGTAAAGACCAGGCCCGCTCCAGACCTTTTTCCGGGCGGCTGCCCTGAGCGGGCACCATCTCGGTATCCAGATGTTTTATGATATCGATCATCGTACTGAAATCGGTGGAAACCGGGGCTCCCATATAAGCATCTTCGGCAAACAGCACCAGCCCTATATTCCTTTCACCGGACTGACTTAAATAATCCAGCAATTGTTTTTTCACCCGTTCCAGTCTGGAGGGCAACACATCCGTCACATCCATGGAGCGGGACAGGTCCACCACCAGCATCAGGGCGGAATCACTGCGCATGGCGGGCACTGGCAATTTCTGCCACACCGGACCTGCCAGTGCTATCACCCCCAATATCCAGCCCAGCGCCAGCAACAGCAAACCGCCATGGCTTTGCCTGCCTCTTTGGCCGGTGAGCAGCCAAGGCAGCAGATGCCGATCCACATGGCGGCGCCAAAAATTGCTCTGCCGATGCTGAAAGACCAGCATCGAAACAATCAGAAAAACCGGTATCAGCGCCAAAAACCAGTATGGTCTCAGAAAATGAAATTCGGCAGGAAAAGTCATCGGGTTTGCGCTTTTTCAGCCCTGATACCTGCAGGATCGGCGGAAAAAAAGGTCCAGATCATCATCACTGTACCCATCAACAGTGATAATAAAAGCGCTGCCCCGAGAGGCCAGATATACCACTCTTTAACCTGGCGATAAATTTCCCTGCCACTGACGCGAGGTTCAAGTTCATCAATCAGCGCGTAGATCCGGGTCAACTGCGCATAGTCTGTGGCCCGAAAAAATCGTCCATCACTCAATTGCGCGATGGCTCTCAACGTAGTCTCGTTCATCATGCCGCTATGATCGATATCCGATTCGCCAAAACCGCCGCGGCGTGATCCAGCTCCGATACCGATGGTATAAACCTGAAGTCCTTCCAGAGCAGCGAAATGAGCAGAGCGCTGCGCCGGAAGAATACCAGAGGTATCATTGCCATCGCTGAGTAAAATCAGCACCTTTTGCAATGCCATCTGATCATGCAGCCTTTTGACGCCAAGACCGATGGCATCACCGATCGCGGTCATGGTTCCGATCATGTGCAATTCGGCTTCATCCAGCAATCGGGCGACCGTGTTGAGATCATAGGTCAGAGGAGAAGCTACATACGCCTTGTCGGCGAAAAAAATCAGCCCGATGCGATCACCTTCACGGCGCTCGATAAAATCGGATACGACCAGTTTAACCGCAGCAAGCCGGTCGACGGCTTCATCATCGATCAGAAAATCGCGCATTTCCATACTCGCCGAGAGATCAACCGCCAGCATGATGTCACGACCGCTGCGAGGATGCTCCACAGATTCGCTCATCGACAGAGGCCGGGCGGCCGCCACAATCAACAGACTCCAGATCGCCAGAGCCATCATCAACGAAAAGCGGCTCTCTGGAATTGCTTCAGGTCGACCCGCCGCCACCGTGTGATAGAAAGGCACCATCAAAGCAGCGCTCCGATGATGGCGCGCCGGGGGCAAAAACAGCCGGATCAGCAATGGCAACGGCAGAAGAAGCAAGACCAGCGGCGCGCCCCAGACCACGGAACGGATAGCATGAAACATCACGCCAGCCTGCGCCTGTGCCGATAAGGATGATTCTCGATCCAGCACCGGACCAGCTCAAACAACTCGTCCATATTCCCGTCTTCCACTTTGCGATAAGGCCAGACCAGCAGATTGCGACCGGCACCATGACAAAAACGCTCCGTCCCGCCGGCTTTATCCAGGAAAACAAGCCAGGACTCACCATACAGTGGAGCGACAGCATCGGCAGGAAACTGCGCAAGGGCAAAACGCTTCAGCAGACAGGACAAAGCCGATGCCATCCCATGGACATCCTTCTCCCTGATATACGCCAACTCGAGCGCAGATAACTCTCTCAAGGCTGAACGCTGTATCCGGCGCAGATGACGGCGCATAAAAAAAACGCTGCCCACCAACCCGCCTGCCACCAGCCCTGCTAACAGCCACCAACCCACAGGCGGAGGGAAAAAACCCACCGGCTCGGGCAAATGAATATCCCTGAGTTGCCGGATCACATCAGCGTAGGGCATGCCTGATCTCTCGGGTGTCCTGCTGCGCCCATTGTTGCAGCGCGCCTTGCAGTGCCTGAAGTGCATCCTGCTGCGTTGAGATGCAAGCCATTCTCAATCGATGCTGCCGACTGAATTCCTCAATCGCCTGCCGGCGCTGCTGGAAGGCTTTACAATGCCGGTTTCGCGTCAAAGTATCCGCATCGTTGAGTTGCAACATAGCCCTGCCGTCACTGATGCGATATCTGCCTTGAGGCAGGCTGTGATTTTCAAGCGGATCAAAAACGAGAAGCAGCGCAACGTTTCGATGCCTCTGGAGTTCATAAAGTATTTTTTCCATGTGCTGATCGTAGTGATAAAAATCGCTCACCAGGAAAATCAGGCTGCCTTTCCGTACCCATTGAAGCACCTGTTGCAAACCTGCCGGGAAACATCTGTCCTGACAGGTTGAATCGATCAAATCGGTTTCCGGATCGACCACCATGTTTTTGAGCAACGGCACTACGCCCCGCTGTCCGGATAAAGGCCGGGTTTCGTGATTTTTCAGCGGCTTGATCACCATGCCAGCCACCTTTTCACCCGATTCCATCGCCGCCCACGCCAACAGTGCACCCAATCGACTTGCCTGTACCGACTTGAAACATTGGCGGGTGCCAAAGTGCATACTCGGCCCGTGATCTACGATCAGATAGACCGCCCGTTCCTTTTCTTCCTGAAAAATCTTGATATGGGGAATGGAGGTACGCGCCATAACGCGCCAGTCCATTGATCGAATATCATCCCCCGCCTGATAAGTGCGGGTTTCGGTGTATTCCAGCCCATGGCCACGAAACAGGGATTTCAGTTCGCCGCCGACCGGGGCGCTTTGCCCTGGAGGAGGCGTTTCCCATAATGCAGCGGCGCAAGAATGCAGCCGAACCAGCTCGGAGAAGCTACAGCCCGCACCAGTTCCACGCTGAGTCATGCTGGTCTCAACCGTCGGAGCCAACCGCTGCATCCATCCGCGCAACAGGCTGTTCATCCGTGGCAAGATCCGGAATGCTCATCGTGGGAAAAAAATTCAGGGAACCGGAACCAGTTGAAGCAGCCGCTCAATATAATCTTCCACGCTGACGCCATCGGCGAGCGCTTCATAGCTCAGAATCAGCCGATGACGCAACACATCAGCGGCCACCGCGTGAATATCAGCCGGAGCGACATAATCCTGTCCGGCCAGCCAGGCATGTGCGCGGGCGCAATGCTCAAGCGCAATGGTGCCACGCGGACTGGCACCATATTGAATGTAGAGTTTAAGCTTTTCATCATAATGGGACGGATCCCGACTGCTGACCACCAATTCGACCATGTAACTTTCCAGCGCAGTGGACAAATGGATATCCAACACCTCGCGGCGAGCCTCAAACAATCTCTTCTGACTGATAATGTCAGCATTGTCATGCGCTTTGCGATCCGCCCTGCGCTGAGCGCGCACCAGACGCAGAATCTCCTGTTCCTTTTCTCTGTCGGGGTAAGTAATTTTAACCTCCATCAGGAACCGGTCCAGTTGCGCTTCCGGAAGCGCATAGGTACCCTCGTGATCAATGGGGTTCTGGGTGGCCATCACCAGAAAAAGCTCAGGCATATCATAGGTATGCTGTCCGACAGTAATCTGCTTCTCCGCCATGACTTCGAGCAGGGCAGACTGAACCTTGGCCGGCGCCCGATTGATCTCATCCGCCAGCAGAAAATGATGGAACAACGGCCCGGGCTGAAACTTGAAATCCCCCTGGGTAGGGCGATAGATATCAGTGCCGGTCAGATCTGAGGGCAACAGATCCGGCGTAAACTGGATTCTGTGAAACGTGCCTTCGATTCTACGCGCCAGAGCTTTGATTGCCGTGGTCTTGGCCAAGCCCGGCGCCCCGACCACCAGCAGATGCCCTTCCGCCAGCAGCGCGATCAACATTCGGTTCAGCAGTGTTTCCTGGCCCAGGACTTCAGCGCTCAAATCTTCAAGAAGATCCTTAAACTCAGACTGAACTGAACGCGTTTGTTGATTGGATCCCGCCGTACTTAATTTTTCCATACTCTATTTTATCATGGTTTACTTAACTTGCCTTTTTATCATTAGCAAGCAATGAGCTGTTCTCGCCACGCCAATCACGGAAAAACGCTTTTATTTGACTCAAAACGAGCTCATGGATATGGCATCAAGTTCTGTTCCATGTTAACTTGGAAACAGATTTTTATGATGGAATTCATGGATGCCGTCTCTCCGGTGAAATCAGCTTGATTAATGATGGCATGCCGACGATTTCCAAGGAGACATGGATGCCGCCTGTAACTTCTGACAATCCAATACAAAAAAATGAGCGTGGCAACTGGATTGAGCGCTATGATCGCATCCGTCAACGCACACTGGCGATTGCAAAACCCTTAACATCTGAAGACGCCATGGTTCAGTCCATGAGCGATGTCAGCCCGCCCAAATGGCATCTTGCTCATACCACCTGGTTCTTCGAAACATTTATTCTGGCTGGGCGCAAGGGTTTTACCCTGCACAATCCGCAATGGCAAATGCTATTCAATTCCTATTATGAACAGGCCGGACCCTATTTCCCCCGTCCACGCAGAGGTTTGCTTTCCCGCCCGTCTCTGCAACAGGTCCTGGATTACCGGACTCGAACCGATCACAGAATTATCGAATGGCTGCGCCAGGATTGTCCGCCCCCGGATGATCCGCTGTTAGATATTCTCGAACTCGGACTGAACCATGAAGAGCAACATCAGGAACTGATGCTCACCGACATTCTGCATATCTTTTCCTGCAATCCGCTCGATCCTGTTTATCAACCCACAAGCACCCCACACCACCAGGCACCCGCGCTGACCTGGAAGCTATTTGAATCGCAAATCGCGAAAATCGGTCATAACGGCCATGGTTTCTCCTTTGATCAGGAAAGCCCGGCACACAGTTTTTATATTCAATCTTTTCAATTGGCCAATCGCCCGGCAACCTGTGGTGAATATCTTGAATTCATTGAGGATGGTGGTTATAACAATCCCACCTTATGGCTGTCTGAAGGCTGGCATCAGCAGCAATCGGCAAATTGGCAAGGTCCGATGTATTGGCGTCAAACAGAGCATGAAGGATGGCAGCAGATGACCCTTTCCGGATTACTGCCTCTGGATACGCAAGCCCCGGTAGCGTATGTAAGCTTCTATGAAGCCGATGCGTTTGCCCGCTGGCGCGGATGCCGACTGCCTGGCGAACAGGAATGGGAACTTGCCGCGATGACCACTGGCACGGGCGATCACAACATGTTTGAGCAGGGCCGCCTTCGACCCAGCGCCGCTTGCCCGACGGCGAATCATCATGCCCCGCTGCTGCAATTATACGGTGATGTCTGGGAATGGACCGGTAGCGCTTACCGGCCTTATCCTGGATATTGGCCTCCCGCAGGCGCCATCGGTGAATACAACGGCAAATTTATGTGCAATCAAATGGTATTGCGTGGCGGATCGTGCCTGACGCCTGAAGAACATATCAGACCCACCTATAGAAATTTTTTCCCGCCTCATGCGCGCTGGCAATGCATGGGGCTACGCCTTGCGAGGGATTCATGAGCACGTTCATTCAAAACCGCGAACCAGAACAGGTTGAGCAACCGCAGCAGGCTTTTTGTAACAGCGTTGTGGCAAGTTTGCTTGCATCACCCAAAACCATCGCCAGCAAATGGTTCTACGATGCGCGGGGATCTGCGCTGTTCGAGCAGATTTGCCGCCAACCGGAATATTACCCGCCTCGTTGTGAAATGGAAATTCTGCGCAGTCATCAGCAGGATATCGCCGCTCTGATCGGGTTTGACTCCACCATCATTGAGCCAGGAAGCGGTAGCAGCAGTAAAATCGATCTGTTGCTTTCCGCTACTAACGCCCGGCGCTATCTGGCGGTTGATATAAGCCCTGCGGCGCTTCAGTCCATCGAAAAACGTTTGCGCGACGCTCACCCTTCATTACACATTCAGACCATCTGCGCAGATTACAGCAACGGTCTGGAGAATCTGGAAAACTGTCTGCCGGCTCGCGGTCGTCGGCTTTTATTTTATCCGGGTTCAACTCTAGGCAATTTCGATCCGTGGGCAGCCGCCACTTTCCTCAGACAATGGCACCGGTTATTGAGAGTAGGGGATGGTTTGCTGCTCGGCATTGATCTACATAAACCCGCGAGCATTCTCGAAGCGGCGTATAACGATAAAGAGGGTGTAACAGCCCGCTTCAATCTGAATTTGACCGAACGCATCAGGCAGGCATTCAATATCAACATTCCCGGAGATGCCTTTACCCATAAGGCTTTCTACAATGAGCCTTCAAGACGTATCGAAATGCATCTGCAATGCCGTCACGCGCTCACGCTGGATCTGGCGGGAACCTGCATCAAATTTGCCGCCAATGAAACCATTCACACGGAAAACTCATATAAATACACGCCCTTGGTGCTCAAACGCCTTCTGAACGGCAGCGGCTTTAGCCCGACCGCCTTCTGGCATGACACACGGCATTGGTTCGGACTTTGTTACGCAACAGTTCTGCCAAATCCTTAGCAGCCTGTTAGGGCGCCTCTGATTAAGTCATGAACCCGGTTCTTGCGTCCCTTATGCCCACTTCATTGTTAACAATCTTCGCAACAGACCCTGCAATTATCGTCTCGAATCTGATCTGAACATGGGGAATCACACCTGAGCTTCGCCCAGACTTGATCATAGGCTCCCTAAAATGATTCCAAAGAATCAACAGTGCCACCTTCAAACGGATCCTCACAGCAAATTCGGTTTCTACCTTGTTCTTTAGCTTGGTACAGGCATCGATCCGCCCGCCATTGCCAAGTATAAATCGTTTTTATCTGCAAAGGGACTTTCCCACCCGCAATACCGATTGAAACCGTGATCGACCACCCAACCAAATCAATGCGTTCGTTCTCTACCATACGTCTTAATCGTTCACCGGCCAGGCTCGCAGATCGCAGATCGGCGCCAAAAAGAAGCACCATGAATTCTTCCCCGCCCCAGCGAACCTTCAAATCCTCATCGCGGAAACAGCGTATTAGAATCTCCGCCAGGCGCCGCAGAACTTCATCGCCAGCCCTATGACCATATGCATCATTGATGCGTTTGAAATGATCAACATCGATTATCAGCACGCAAATTTTCATCCCGGCATGCTGCGCTCGGGATAAGAAACCGGGAAGCAACTGGTGAAATCCATGCCGGTTGTACAGACCGGTAAGCTGATCGGTCATAGCCTTCGAAATAAGGTCGTGTTGATGCACCAGAAAGCGCAATCTTGCTCCGAGCAAAGGCAGAAGCACTTCCCAGCTCCGAGGCCCATCAGACTCATCCCTTCGAATAAACAAAGTACCCACCGGACCTTCCTGATCTCTCAATGGGAGACTCATTAATGGCATCCGATGCACCTCTTGTGAGGCATCATTCTGCATAGACAGATCCGGGACGTCCCCAATGCAGCGATTACCACGGTCAACGATACGTAAACCCACGATGCGATCATCAAAATCCTTTAATTGATCAAACATTTTTTGCAATGTTTGCGCCGGATTAGGTTCCTGAATGGAAATGCGACTAATATTATCCAGAAGTTTCAACCAGCGCTGCAGCCTGCCTTCGGTCTGCAAAGAGCGCTGGTCAAGCGCACGTACCAATACGATGGTGCATAAAAAACCGACTGCTGTACCCGCCAGAACCCAGAGCACAAAGAATGTGGACTGAGCCTCCTGCCCCACATTCAGGCCATGTAAACTGAGCACTCCGGCCAGCCAGGACAATTGGAGTCCCCCGATAGCAAGAATAAAAGGCCATATCCCAAGATGCCAGTAACGGGCTTCTGCCAGAACTCCGACACCCATAAGCAAATTGCTGAGCGTGTAAATGACCATAAACTGGGGAAACATACTCTGCTTAAGCAATAAGGCATCCACCAAGCCCAGACCGGCTGCCAGCCAGTTGAGAACAAAAGCCAAAGCGAGCAAGAGCCGCCCCTGATATCCATGCCCCGTCAAAGATCGCTCCAGTGATGGTAGCAATATGAGCAGAACCAGCAGAGAGCCAAAGGGAAAGATCAGCGCCCACACGGATAAATGCCCATATTCATTGACGCCAAGCACTACAAACATCACCGTTGCGATAGTAAATATCAGCCCGGTAATTCCGATACTCCATGTCCAGCGACGCGGCTTTATTTGACTGGCAAGATAAGCCCACGGCCCATAGCCTGCCAGAACGATCAGTTCTCCCAATTGATCAAGGTTCAGGAATACGTCAACCAAAACTCCCGCCAGAATGAATCCAAGACCAAGCGAGCCCAACCGGTATATGCCACCGGCACTGAAAGCCGCTATTATCCCTCCCAGGATAGCCATCACCAGGATGATTCCTGAACCTGGCAGCCCCGCCAGCATGACCCAAAATGCCGCGATTAATGCCAGCGCCGTTAAAGCCATCCAGGATAAAATAGCCTTGCGCTGCTTTTCCTGATTCACTCTCAATTCGCCATAATGTGTAGAAACGGCATCATTAGCTTTCATGCATCCATCCTTATGACTGAATGATACGGATTTGTTATCTCTTCATCGAACCAATCATTGTTCTGAAGAACAGATATGCTTTTTGATTGTAAAACTCTATCCATGGATAGAAATGTCGTAGTACCCGGCCCATGAAATAACAATGTGTGGCTGAAATATTCTGCGGATTTTCTGCAATTCCATGGGAACAAGGCAAGCACCCTATGTCGAACCATCGGCGCGAGAAGGCACTCAATGAAAATCATGGCGCAAAGATAACACAGTATCTCTATCCGTCAGGACAACATTATTCCGGGTCATCTTTCTCACGGTCAAGAACGATGTAGACAAGTGTGGTGATCTGCTCGGATAACAAACCAATACTCAGCAACAAGATGGCTCCGGACAGAAGCAACAACCCCATATTGGTAAAACGACCGTCTGTTAAATAGGTGTAGGAATAATAAGCCAGGCCGATCAAAAGAGAACTGGCGCTTAAAGGCGCAAAAATTTTCAGAGGCGAATAAAGCGTGCCAATGCGTATGATGATTAGCAAAAAGCGAATACCATCTTTCAAAGGATGAATATGGCTTTTCTGACCCTCAGAACGTTTCAGAACTTCCACAGGCATATAGGCTACTGAAAATCCACTGCGCAGAAAAGCCATGGTAATAGTTGCAGGGTATGAAAATCCATTCGGCAACAAGGGTAAAAAACGTCTGAATTGATCAGCGCGCATGATTCTGAAACCACTGGTAAGATCCAATATCGTTTGCCCACTCATCCAGCTTGCAAAACGATTGAAAATTCTGTTGGCCAGCAATCGCCCCCAGTTTGCCTGATCCAACGATGAACGGGCACCGACCACCATATCATGACCTGAAGCAAAGCCCGTCAGCAATCTGGCGATTTCTTCGGGTTGATGCTGCCCATCGGCATCCATCATGACCAGATAACGCCCCCGAGCTGCGCGAGCACCGCTTTTGATCGCGGCGCCATTTCCCAGACCCTGTGGATGACGTATATATTGCACCGGCCATTGCTGGCAAACCATCGCAGTATGATCGGTGGAGCCATCATCCACCACAATGATTTCCGCATCAGTCATGCATTCAACCAGTCGGGGCAATAGTTTCTCGAGATTAGAGGCCTCATTACGAGCCGGTAGAATGATAGAGATTTCGGTATATTCCGCGGATCGTTCCTTCATTCAGGCATCCAACTTTCTGCGAAATAATAAAAAGTCGGAATCATACGCCAGAATAACGTTCTGCGCAAAACCATCTTTTTGATTCATGCCGACTTTATTCTTCGCGCCCAAACGGGCATTCATAACGGGCGCCGAAGACAAAATAGAACCCATAGGACAGGAACGATCAAATATCATTGCCGATTTCCCTTGCCAATATTTTCATGCCTCAATCGGATATACAGATGGAGCGGGTGATGGGAATCGAACCCACGTCGTCAGGTTGGGAACCTGATGCTCTACCATTGAGCTACACCCGCCTGTAATCGTTCTTGGGGATTATACGCCTTCTTTGCCAGATTGTAGTTCACATAGATCGTTGGATTAATCCATCATTGAGTTATTGAGTCCTTTGCATAAAAGCCAAGGAACCTCTGAACAAGTCTGGACGAAGGTGATTGTGATTTCCCATGTTCAGATTCTCGGGATAAATTGCGCGGGTTAGCAGGGCTATTGCGAAGATTGTCCACAATGAAGCCGGGCATAAGGGGCGCAAGCGGGTTCGACTTTGCTCACCGCAGGCACCGGGTTCATGACTTGATCAGAGCTTCCCTAAGATAAAGCGGCTGGAGCAGGTTCAACACAAACCTGGATCTACCAAAAAAGCGAGAATTTCAGTACTGAAAGGCATATACGTTGAGATCAGGGGTGGTTTGATTTCTTTTGCCTGACACCATGAAGGATATAATTGATTGCAGTTCCGGGAGCGATGCAATAACGGCGGCTGAAAACACGGTAATGCATTCCAATTGTGTGGATGGTTTCAAGACCGGCTTTTTCCGCCCAGCCACCGAGTTCCTCTGGCTTGACCAACTGGCTGTAGTGATGGGTGCCCACGGGTAGCCAACGCAGTATATATTCAGCACCGATGATCGCCATCAAATATGCGCGCCATGTACGATTGATGGTGGCGAAAAATACCATTCCGCCGGGTTTGCACAATTGCACACAACTCGCCACCAGCAATTGCGGATCAGACACATGTTCCACCACTTCCATACATATCACCCGATCATAAGATTCAGGGCTGGTGGTCAGGAATGCCTCAGCACTGGAAACCCGGTAATCAATATCCAACCCTTCTTTAAGGGCGTGATTGCGCGCGCATCCTATGCCTGAATCAGACAGATCAATCCCGGTGACACAAGCGCCCTTCCTGGCCATGCCTTCGCTGAGTATACCGCCGCCACAACCGACATCCAGAACCCTTTGATCTTGATCCAGTGGCGCGCGCCGATCAATATAATCCAAACGCAGCGGATTGATGGCGTGCAATCCGTGGCATGGGCCATGTGGATCCCACCAGGAAGCAGCCAGCTTATCGAATCTGGCCAGTTCTTGCGCCTGCAACTCACGTTTGTGGTTTTTATTCAATGGATCATGGCCGCCCGGTGCTGATGAAACCTCTACAGAGGCTCCTTATGGGTGATCAAAAGCCTGTTCAAAAAATTCCAGAGTGCGGCGTCAGGAATCTTGATCGGCTTTCGCATCATAACCCAATGGCAGTTTGAAGCAGCTGGCGTAATCATCAAGCAGCCGGATTGGTGAAGCTATGCGCCACACCAGGGTAAATCACCATTTCCAGCCATGCTTCCCTGTCGCGCATGTCTTGTGTAAATGTCGGCAACTGTTCATCGGTCACAAACTGATCCGCTCCGCCATGAAATACCAGGACTTGCGGAGCAAGCCCTGGTTGGAGCGGATTGAAGAGCCTGCCAGGCTGCCATGAAAACTCACCGCGGCATCAAGATCCAAGCCACGGCGCGAGAGCCAGTGCAAAAGTTGCTTTTAAGCCGGTGGCGACATGCAATCCGAGAAAATTCATCAAACGTGCAGCAATCTGCATCTCGCTCCCCGGTGAATAGCTGCATCAAATCCTGCGTTCACTGTTTTCCCAGTAGGGATCACGCAACAGACGTTTGTACAGCTTGCCCGTGGGCAGCCGCGGCAGTGCATCGGTGAAATCGATGTTTTTGGGCAATTTGAAGCGTGCGATTTTCTTCCCGGCAAATTCCAATAATTCTTCACACAGGGCATCATCACCCTCGATGCCAGACTTGAGCTCGACAACGGCTTTGAGCGACTCGCCCCATTCTTCATCCGGAATACCGAAAACCGCCACATCACCCACGGACGGATGTTGAGAAAGTGCGGCCTCGACTTCGGCAGGATAAATGTTAACCCCGCCGGAAATGACCAGATCAGCCTTGCGATCACATAGATACAGATAGTTATCTTCGTCGAAATACCCAATATCGCCTACGGTGAACAGCTTCCCTTTGCGACTGCCTTCTGTTTTATCTTTGTCCTTGAAATATTCAAATTCACCGATCATGGAACTCATAAAAACGGAACCCTGCTCTTTGGTCGCCAGTTCATTACCATCATCATCAAGAATTTTGATGGTGGAGCCAGGCCATGGTTTGCCGACCGAACCGGGATGTTCGAGCCATTCTTTGGAATCGATGATGGTTCCGCCACCTTCGGTGGCGCCATAATACTCATAAATGACCGGGCCAAACCACTCGATGATCTTTTGCTTGGTTTCCCGCGGACAAGGAGCTGCGCCATGAATCACGGTTTCGAGACTCGAAAGATCGTAGCGTTGCTTCACATCGTCGGGCAGATGCAACAGGCGCTGGAACATAATAGGCACCATATGCATCGAGGTGACACGATAACGCTCAATTACCTCGAGCATGCCATCGGGCGTCCATTTATCCATAAGTACCAGCGTTTGCCCGGTTTGCAGTGCCGCCATGGAAATACCACCCGGCGCGGCATGGTAGAGTGGCCCGGTCGTCAGATGGATGCCGTCGCCCGGTTTGATACGGAACATCTGGCTCATGAGCAGATACATCTGCCCGGCGCTTTCCGGCGTGCCGCCGAATAAAGGTCTGCGCACTCCTTTAGGTCGCCCGGTGGTGCCAGAGGTATAAAGCATGAGTTGCCCCGGAGAACGATCTTCCGGAAGTGCTGCTGATTGCCCCTCGAATAATTCCGAATAGCTACGAAAACCTTCCGTCGCGCCTACGGAAAACATACGCTGCGGATTATAATTCAATTCCTTGGCTGCTTCGATGGCAGCCTGACCAAAGCGCTCATGCGCCACGAATACATTGGCTTCGCTGTTTTGCACGATATAGGCGATTTCGGGGCCGGCAAGATGATAATTGATGGCGGTGACATACAAGCCCAGCTGATAGGTCGCAAGAAACAACTCGACCCAAGCAGTATCATTAGGCATGACCATCGCCACGCCATCGCCCCGTTTCAAGCCCAGGGATTGCAAGCCACGGGCAACCTGATTCGTTCGTTCCGCGAGTTCCTTGAAAGTATATTCCTTGCCTTCAGCCGAAACCAGAGCCAGTCTTTCAGGCTCCTTTTCCGCCCATTGCCATACACCGATCGTACTCATGCCTCTCCTCCTTGAGATTCCGTCCAACCATATTAATAATAACTATAGACGATTCCATTTCCAAAGGCCAACGCTACTCACTAGTAAGAACAACTGCCGCTTCCCCGATCCACATAATACGCTGGCTGCCTCGGAACATCCCCTGACCAACCCGGCCGTGCGCCTGATACAGGTCGATATAATCCATCCCAAAATGATCGTAAAGCAGGTATAGGCCGTTATCAGCAAACAACCCATATTCATTCCGGCTGTTTGAGTAAACGTTGCGCCACGGAAGCATAGGCTTCGCTGGTCTGCGCGATGATATCAGGCGGAAGAGCCGGAGGCGGCGGTTGTTTGTTCCAACCTGATTGCTCCACGTAGTTGCGTATAATCTGCTTGTCCAAACTGGGTGCCAGCATGCCGGGATGCCAGCTTTCTTCAATCCAGAAACGGCTGGAATCGGGTGTCAGCAATTCATCGATTAAAAACAGTTTTCCTGCTGCATCAAGCCCGAACTCGAATTTGGTGTCGGCCAGAATCAAACCGCGTCTGCGCGAATAATCATGCGCGAAGTGATAAATTTCCAAGCTAATGCCTTCGATGCGCTTGGCCAGATCCGCGCCAATCAACTGCCCGGCCTGCTCGGAAGTAATATTGACATCATGAGCGCCAGCCGGCGCTTTGGTGGCTGGAGTAAATAAGGGAGTGGGCAAAGCGCCACTTTCGAGCAGCCCCGAAGGCAAAGCATTGCCTGCCAGTTTCCCGCTGACACGGTATTCATTCCAGCCCGAACCCGCCAGATACCCGCGTACAACGGCTTCGATGGGAATCGGCTGAAGCTTTTGCACCACCATGGCACGCGAAGCCCAGGGTTCGTCACAGCCATAACGAGCCAGAATTGCATACGGCGATTGATCAAGACCATGATGCGCAACAATGTGATGGACAAGTCCAAACCAATGGCGACTGAGACGAGTCAATATTTTCCCCTTGCCCGGTATCGGATCGGAAAATACCACATCAAACGCCGAGACCCGGTCGGTTGCAACCATCAGCAGGGATTTCTCGTCTAAAAGATAAGTGTCCCGCACTTTGCCGCGATGAAACAGTGGCAATCCTGGAATCTGCGCATCAACAAGGATATCGTCGTCCATCATGGCATCCCAACCTGATCGCATTCTGAATTTTTAGCGAGCCTCTGATCAAGTCTGGACGAAGGAGATTGTGGTTCCCCATGTTCAGATTCTCGGGTTGGATTGCACGGGTTAGCAGGGCTATTGCGAAGATTGTCAACGATGAAGCTGGGCATAAGGGACGCAAGAACCGGGTTCATGATTTAATCAGAGGCTCCTTGGTATATTTTAACACTTGATCCAACGACCTGGCCAGGTTTCCACTATCCTGATGACGGAGGGTCACATGGCCAAGTTTGCGCCCAGGGCGCGGCATTTTACCGTAAAGGTGGAGATGCAGTCCAGGCAATGATAACAACTGATTCATCGACATGACATGACCGACCAGATTAACAGTAGCGCAATGCCCAACGCTTTCGGTAGCGCCCAGAGGATAGCCGCATATAGCGCGCAAATGATTCTCAAACTGACTGCATTCCGCGCCTTCGATGGTCCAGTGCGCCGAATTGTGCACTCGCGGTGCCATTTCGTTAACCAGAAGGCCATTGGCGGTCACAAAAAACTCAATGACCATCACCCCGACATAATTCAGGGCTTCCAGCAGGGCAATCATGATCTCCCGGGCCTGCGGTTCAATCCCGGCGGATTGTTCGTTCGGTAACAAGGGCCGGGCCCATCGGAGAATGCCTTTTTCCTGATGCGTCCGGGTCAAAGGATAAAACCGAGTGGTTCCGTTCAGCGCTCGCACCGCTGCCAGAGCAGCTTCCCACTCAAAATCCACGTGTTGTTCAACAATAAGCGGCACCATAGTGCCGACCCTCCCAAAAAAAGGTTCCAGCGGGGTAGCCTGAGTGATGATCCATTGCCCTTTTCCGTCATAACCGTAACGCCGGGTTTTCAAAACAGCTGGCAGACCCAGCTGGCCGATCGCATTTCTCAGCTCATTGACATGTGCGACAGGGCTAAAAGCAGCGGTAGGTATGGATAATTTTTCGCACAGTTTTTTCTCCAGCAAACGATCCTGTGTCGCCAACAGGGCCTGTGCTGGCGGATGCAGCCGCGAAGCAGGCAATGACTCAATGGTTGCCTGTGGTATATGTTCCAACTCGTAGGTAATCACATCCATGTCTTTGATCCATTCCAGGATGCGAGTGGAGTCGTCGAACGGGATAGCTGTGAGCGGAGCCACCGACCCTGAGCAGGCATAAGGATCGGGATCAATGGTGCGACAGCGAATATCCAGAGGCCATCCGGCCAGCGCCAGCATGCGGGCAAGTTGCCCACCTCCCAAAATACCCACATTCATGGCTGATTTCTCGGATCCGGGCAGGCAAGCACCTGTTGTCGCTGTCGATCGACAAAGTCTGAAAGACGGTCTTGCAATAGCATATCATCCATGGCAAGGATGCGCGCTGCCAGCAAAGCAGCGTTAATGGCGCCAGCTCGCCCAATCGCCAGCGCCCCTACCGGCACACCTGCAGGCATTTGAACAATAGATAGTAGTGAATCCATGCCCTGTAATTGTTTCGACGGCATGGGCACACCCAGCACAGGAACCAGAGTTTTCGATGCCAGCATGCCTGGCAGATGGGCAGCGCCACCAGCGCCGGCTATAATGGTTTTCAATCCGCGTTCTAAAGCGCCTTCGGCATACTCGAACAACAGATCAGGGGTTCGATGTGCGGAAACCACGCGCACTTCATGCGCGATTTGCAATTGCTCCAGCATATCCACGCCATAGCGCATCGTATCCCAATCGCTCGTCGAACCCATGACGACGCCAATACAAGGTTGTGAATCATTCATTTCATGAATCTACCGCTGTGATAAAAGTTGGATTATAAACTGATGCAGCATCAGCTATTCTCCCAATAAAATTCTGCTCAAGCAGGAATATTTGACGTTTTCGGCTATGTTTAATATGTTATGGTGTTAAAGATTTGAACATGGATGTTGCCAAGTTGTCTACATATTAAGGATAAACAAGGATTATGAGCCAAGGATTTTTTATACTGATTTTTCCTTTGATTTTAGGCTTTATCGGGTTGTTTACCAATGGCCTGGCGTTGGTAATGCTGTTTCGCCCTTTTGAGCGCAAACGCTATCTCGGCATCCCGTGGCAGGGAATCGTTCCACGCAACATGCCGCGATTTGCCAAAATGATTGCCAATGTCATTGAAAATGAAATGATTCATCTGAGTGACATTGCTGGATTTATCGATCCCGCTGTTTTATTGGAAAACAACCAGGAAGCCTTCATAGCAGGGATTGAGGAAAACCTGGATCAATACGCCAAAAGCATGCCTGAGAAATACCGCGCCATGCTCACTGGCGACAACAAACGCGCTTTTGCAGAAGAACTTTTCAAACAGATCAAGGAGCAAACGCCTGAGATCACCGAGGCGTTTCTAAATCACGCCATGCAGAAAGTCGGGGTACGCGACCATATTCTGCATAATATTACCAGCGCCAGCGGTAATGTCCTTGAAACCTTGATGTTTCGTCTCGCCAAACGTGAGTTTTATATCATCGTCGGATATGGCGGAATTTTTGGTGCCCTCCTGGGTTTTGTACAGTTTGCCGTTTTTTCTCTTGGGTTCAGCGGTTGGACCCTGCCGATCAGCGGAGCTCTGGCCGGGTTGCTCACCAATTATCTGGCTCTGGTGATGCTATTCAAGCCTGAAGAACCGGTTCAAATAGGGCCGATACGTCTCCAGGGTGCAATTCCATCGCGGGCGGACTCTCTGACGGAAAACCTGCAAACGGTGATTCCCGACTTCCTCGATGTGGGCGAGTTGTTTGCCGACATGATTGAGACTTTGACGCCAGACGTGTTGAGCCAGGCTATGCGTTATGAGTTCGATACGCTTCTGCCCGAAAAAGCGCCCCATCTGGCGCAGATGTTTTCCCAGATGATGTCGGGCGATCAAAAAGAAAAAATGATCGACACGCTCGTTGCGGGCATCAATGAACGGTTGCCGCAGTTCAAACAGACGGCGCGGCAATATGCGCGCGAAAACGTTAATCTTGCCAAGGTCATGCAAGCAAAAGAATCTTACACGATCGATGAATTCATGCAGTTTATTCGCAGCATGCTGACGACCGAACAAACTGCTGTTATCGCTTATGGTGGGATATTCGGCGGACTGATAGGCTTGATGATGATTTTATTGCCAGCTAGCGGCTAATTGCAGAGATGAAGCAATAGCGTATGACAAATAATGCAAAACAAGGGTCGATGCGTCCTCATACAGACCTGATCAATGCGGATTATCCGGGCGACGAGCGCCGCCTTTTGCTTCATTCTTGTTGTGCGCCTTGCGCGGGAGAAATCATGGAATCCCTGCACGGAATCGGAATGGATTTCACGGTATTTTTTTACAATCCCAATATCCATCCGCTCAAGGAATACCTGCTGCGCAAAGATGAGAATATCCGCTTCGCCGAGAAAATGAAGGTCCCGTTTGTAGACGCCGATTATGATCGTGATCGCTGGTTTGAGCGGGTTCGGGGGCTGGAACAGGAGCCCGAGCGCGGCCAGCGTTGTAGCGTTTGTTTCGATATGCGCTTTGAACGCTCGGCATTATACGCGCATGAGCATGGATTTGAGGTTATGACCAGCACCCTTGGAATCTCACGCTGGAAAAATCTCGAGCAGATCAATGATAGTGGCGCACGCGCCACATCGCGCTATCCAGAGCTTGCGTACTGGACTTACAACTGGCGCAAGAAAGGTGGCTCTCAGCGCATGATTGACATTTCAAAGCGTGAGCAATTTTATCAGCAGGAATATTGTGGTTGTGCCTTCAGTTTGCGTGATACCAATGCCTGGCGTCGGAAAAACGGCAAGCTTCCGGTTCATCCCGGCGAACGATTTTATGGCGCCGACCAATCCACGGAACCATGAATAAAGCCGATCCCGCCCCTCTCATACTGGCCATGACCGGCGCGTCCGGCAGCGCTTATGGTGTGCGTCTGCTTGAATGTTTGCTCGAACAGGGTAAAACCGTGTATCTTGTGGTGTCCGACGCCGCGCACCTGGTTTTAGCGATGGAAACGGACTGGTGCCTGCCAAAGCGGGCAGGAGAAGCAACCCGTTTGCTCAACGAGCGTTATGCTGATTTCCCGGGCCAGGTACAGGTATTCGCCCCTCAACAATGGATGGCGCCTATAGCCAGCGGTTCAGGGCGCTGGCAGGCTATGATTGTATGCCCCTGCACCACAGGCACACTGGCAGCGATCGCATCCGGTCATAGTGATCACCTGATCGATCGTGCTGCTGATGTTTCACTCAAAGAAAAACGGCTCTTGATCCTGGTAGTGCGCGAAACCCCGTTTTCGCTGATTCATATCGAAAACATGCGCACGCTGACGCTGGCTGGAGCGGTGGTGATGCCGGCTAATCCAGGTTTTTATCACCAGCCGCAAAGCGTGTCCGAACTCGTAGACTTCATGGTAGCGCGCATCTTGGATCAACTGCATATCGATCATCACCTGTTGGCCCGCTGGGGTGAGCCGGGGAGACCACCATCGTGAACGGCGCCATAACAGGCTGAAAGCATGTGAAAATCGGCCCGGACGCTGAATAATCAGCTTTAATATCAGCGTACAGCGATTTATCAATCAAATTGTTGTAATATAGTCGCTGATTGCGACAACTTAAAACCGGAAACCCGAAAGTCGCGAGTTTTACTTTGATTGAGTGATGGCATGTTTATTGCCGGATATCTTGCATGTAAAAACCAACACCTCAGATGAAACGTGAGGTCATCCCGTTTGATGATACCAGATAGCAAAAAAACAGGA
The DNA here is from genome assembly GCA_002352565.1 of Proteobacteria bacterium UBA2770. Lineage (GTDB taxonomy): Bacteria > Pseudomonadota > Gammaproteobacteria > UBA2770 > UBA2770 > UBA2770. The sequence goes on from DEIQ01000069.1 coordinate 34,920, forward strand.
CTGTATTGTCCAGAATTTGAAAAAGCCAGTTGTGGTTTTGGTTTACTGGCACAGATGGACGACGTGCCCAGTCATACCTTGGTGCAACGCGCTCTGATTGCGCTCGAGCGACTGACCCATCGAGGTGCCAGGTCGGCGGACGGAAAGTCAGGCGACGGTTGCGGGTTATTGCTGAAAATGCCTCGCTCCTTTTTGAGCCGTGTCGCGATAGAGGCAAAGATTGATATTTCGGAGCGTTTCGCGGCAGGATGTATCTTCCTGAACCAGGATCCGATCTTTGCCGACAAAAGCCGCGCTGCCCTGGAACAAGCCCTTAAACATTATGGGCTAACCGCGGCAGGTTGGCGCCCAGTCCCGGTGAATATAGCTGCATGTGGTACGGAAGTGCTCGCAAGCCGGCCCTGCGTGGAACAGATTTTTGTCCAGGCGCCCGAGGAAATGGACGATGAGCGATTCGAACGACAACTTTTCTTTGCCCGGCGCATGGCGGAATCCCTGATAGAAGGGCAGGATCCAACATTTTACGTTGTGACGCTCTCCATGCATACCATTGGTTATAAGGCGATGGTCGTTCCGGATCAACTGTCCATATTTTATCCGGACCTCAGCGATTCAGAGATGGAAAGCTCGATATGCATATTTCATCAGCGTTTTTCTACCAATACACTACCGCAATGGCGGCTGGCACAGCCTTTCCGCAATCTGGCGCATAACGGGGAAATTAACACCATTCGCGCCAACCGCAACTGGTCTCAGGCGCGGATTCATAAATTCCGTAGCACGTTGTTGCCTGACATACAGGCAATACAACCACTCGTTTCCAGTACGGGCTCGGATTCCTGCAGCCTTGATAACATGCTGGAAGTTCTGCTTTTCGGTGGCATGGATGTATTTCGCGCCATGCGCCTGCTCACCCCGCCGGCATGGCAGAATGTGGAGACGATGGATGCCGATCTGCGTGCATTCTATGAGTATCATTCGATGCACATGGAACCATGGGACGGTCCAGCGGGTATCGTACTGACTGATGGCCGTTATGCTTGTTGCGTCCTCGATCGCAATGGACTGCGTCCCGCCCGCTACGCCATCACTCGTAATCGTCTGATGATTCTGGCATCCGAGGCTGGCGTGCTTGATATTGCGCCAGAAGATGTAGTAACCAAGGGGCGAGTCCGGCCGGGTGAGATGATCGCAGTGGATACGGCAAGCGGTGTCGTGCTTTATCCGCCCGATGTGGATTCCCGCCTCAAGTCGCGTTTCCCGTACAAGAAATGGCTACGCAACCGAACCCGCCATCTCGGAGCCAGCGAACCATCGCTGGGTAGAGAACAATACCCGAGAGAAGAGTTAAACATTTGCGAAAAAATGTTCAATGTTTCATTCGAGGAAAAAGATCAGATCCTGCGGGTTCTGGCGGAACTCGGGCTGGAAGCCATAGGTTCAATGGGCGATGATACCCCCTTGCCATTATTATCTTCACAGATCCGCAATCTGACGGACTATTTCCGCCAGCAGTTCGCCCAAGTCACCAATCCGCCCATCGATCCTTTACGCGAGCAGATCGTGATGTCCCTTGAGGTATGCCTCGGCGCTGAACGTAATGTATTCATAGAAACGGCGGGTAATGCCTCTCGCCTGCTGGTCGACTCCCCTGTCATTTCGACCACGCAATTCCGCCAGTTGCTGAGTTTGACCGATCCGCGCTACTCGGTCACTATCCTTGACCTGAATTGCCCTGATGATCAGTCCCTGCAGGAAGCCATTAAGGCGCTTTGCATCAAAGCACAGGATGCCATTAGCAGAGGTAAGGTTGTTCTGGTGTTGTCAGACCGAAAACTGCGGCGCGATTATATGACCATTCCAGCGCTTATGGCTACTGGCGCCGTCCATCATCACCTGTGTCGCGAAGGGTTGCGTTGTGATGCCAATCTTGTGGTAGAAACGGGTTCCGTGCGCGATTCCCATCAAGCCGCTGTTTTTCTGGGCTATGGTGCAACCGCTGTTTATCCCTATCTGGCTTATGCCCTGTTGGCAAATATGCAGGAACATGGCGGAGATGCCTATGCTGATCTCAATCAGATCATTGGCGCCTATCGTAAGGGCATCAATAAAGGTTTGTACAAGATTCTCTCCAAAATGGGTATATCCACCATCAATAGCTATCGCGGATCGCAATTGTTCGAGATCGTAGGCATGCATGATGAAATCGTCGATCTCTGTTTTTCGGGATCGGTCAGCCGAATTCAGGGCATCACTTTTGACAACGTTCAACAGAATATGCGCATACTGGCCAACGCGGCATGGAACCCCTGCAAACCGATCGTGCAGGGAGGCTTGCTGAAATTTGTCTATGGTGGGGAACGTCACGCTTTTGATCCGGATGTCATCGCCACACTCCAAAAAGCGGTGCGAGGCGGAAACAAGGAAGACTATCAAAGCTTCTGTCGTCTGGTGAACGAAAGAGAACCGCTGGTATTACGGGATCTTTTACGATTAAAAAATCCCGATCCTGTTTCATCGGAACAGGTAGAACCGGTGGAATCCATTCTGAAACGTTTCGATAGCGCTGGAATGTCGCTCGGCGCTTTGTCTATCGAAGCGCATGAAGCACTGGCGATTGCCATGAATCGCCTCGGCGGGCGCTCCAATTCCGGCGAAGGTGGCGAAGATCCCAGTCGTTATGGCACAGAGCGCATGTCCAGAATCAAACAAGTGGCTTCAGGTCGTTTCGGCGTTACAGCGCCGTATCTGGTCAATGCTGACGTTCTGCAAATCAAGGTGGCTCAAGGCGCCAAGCCGGGGGAAGGTGGGCAGTTGCCGGGGCATAAGGTCAATTCGATGATTGCCCGGCTTCGTTTCAGCAAGCCCGGAGTCGCCCTGATTTCACCCCCTCCGCATCATGATATCTATTCCATCGAAGATCTGGCTCAGTTGATTTTTGATCTAAAGCAGATCAATCCCCGGGCGCTCGTTTCGGTCAAACTGGTCTCTGAGCCCGGAATTGGAACGATTGCCGCCGGAGTCGTCAAAGCTTATGCGGATCTGATCACCATTTCCGGGTATGATGGCGGAACCGGCGCCAGTCCGATCACATCTATTAAGCACGCGGGTTCTCCGTGGGAACTTGGGCTGGCAGAGACGCATCAGGTTCTGATGGCCAACAATCTGCGTAATCGGGTCAGGTTGCAAGTGGATGGCGGTCTCAAAACCGGGCTTGATGTCATTAAGGGCGCTATCCTTGGCGCGGAAAGCTTTGGGTTCGGTACCGCACCGATGGTGGCGTTGGGATGCAAGTATCTTAGGGTGTGTCATCTGAACAACTGCGCAACCGGGATCGCCACGCAGAATGATATTCTGCGCCAACGGCATTTTCATGGTCTGCCAGAGATGGTGATGAATTATTTTTATTTCGTAGCGGAGGAAACCCGCCAATGGCTCGCACACCTTGGCATGACAACGCTGGAGTCTGTCGTAGGGCGCACCGATTTGCTGGAGATACTTCCCCCCGGTGATGACAGATTTAGAGGCATCGATCTGTCCCGGCTTTTATATCAGCAAGACTTGAAGAAGCCCCAGCATTGTACCTCTGACAGAAATCCCCCTTTCGACAAGGGTGAACTGGCTGAAACCATGGTTCAGGATATGTTGCCAGCGATTGAATCCCGGTCGGGAGGTCATTTCAGCTACGAAATACGCAATCATAACCGAACCATAGGTGCACGGGTATCCGGTGAAATTGCCCAGCGTTATGGTTTGACCGGGCTTGAACAAAATCCCCTTGAGGTGTCTTTTACAGGATCAGCGGGTCAGAGTTTCGGCGCGTGGAATGTCAAAGGACTGAATCTGACCCTGGAGGGTGAAGCCAATGACTATGTTGGGAAAGGCATGTCCGGTGGGCGCATTGTCATCTTTCCGCCCAAAGTATCCCGCTTTAACAGCAAGGATCAGGTCATTATAGGCAATACCTGCCTTTATGGCGCTACCGGTGGCGTGCTTTACGCGGCCGGACTGGCTGGAGAGCGTTTTGCGGTCCGAAACAGTGACGCTCATGCAGTGGTTGAAGGCGTGGGAGATCACGGTTGTGAATACATGACCGGCGGCATTGTCACCGTTATCGGATCGACCGGTCTGAATTTTGGTGCTGGCATGACCGGAGGTTTCGCCTATGTTCTGGATATGGAGAGGGTATTTGTGGACCGCTATAATCACGAATTGATCGACATCCACCGCATCAGCACCGAACATATGGCAGAACACAGCCGGTTGTTGCTGAATATTCTCCAGGACTATCAAAAGGCTACCAACAGCAGTTGGGCTCAGGAAATCGTCGATTACTTTTCTGATTTCGTCGGGAAGTTCTGGCTGGCCAAGCCCAAGGCTACCGACCTGAACGAACTTCTCGATACTTTACGCAGAGCGGCATAACCCACATGAGCGACCCATTGCATTTTCTTGAGGTTCCGCGCCAGGATCCGCCAAAATTACCGCTGCAAAGCCGGATTCATAATTACCGGGAGATTTATTCGCCGTTCGACCAGGATAGCGTGGCATCCCAGGCCGGGCGATGTATCGGGTGCGGCAATCCTTATTGTGAATGGAAATGTCCGGTTCACAATTATATTCCCAATTGGTTAAAACTGATTGAGGAAGGCAAACTATTCGAAGCCGCAGAATTATCCCACCAAACCAATACGTTACCAGAAGTCTGTGGCAGAGTGTGCCCGCAGGATCGATTGTGTGAAGGCACCTGTACCCTGAACGACGGTCTTGGTGCGATTACGATTGGATCCATCGAGCGCTATATCGCTGATACCGCCATTCGTGCCGGCTGGCGTCCGGATCTCTCAGCCGTGCGTCCTACTGGCTATAAGGTGGCGATCATCGGCGCGGGACCCGCCGGATTGGGCGCTGCCGATATACTGGTGCGTCATGGTGTTACCCCGGTGGTCTATGATCGGCACCGTGAAATCGGTGGTCTTCTGACTTTCGGTATTCCGCCCTTCAAGCTGGAGAAACATGTTCTGATTCAAAGGCGCGCCATATTTGAGCAGATGGGTGTACGCTTTATACTCGGCATCGAGATTGGAAACGATATTCCCTTTGAAGCCCTGTTACGCGAATACGACGCGGTTTTTTTGGGTACCGGCGCATATACCGCCATGAATGGTGGTTTCCCGGGCGAAGACCTTCCGGGCGTCCATGAAGCGCTTCCTTTCCTGATTTCAAACGTCAACCGACTCATGCACTGGCAGACGAATACCGATGATTTTATCGACATGCGCGAACGGCGCGTGATCGTGCTTGGTGGTGGAGATACCGCCATGGACTGTGTGCGCACCTCCATCCGACAAGGGGCCAGCCACGTCACCTGCGCCTACCGGCGCGATGAAAGTAACATGCCCGGCTCCCAACGCGAAGTATTGAACGCCAAAGAGGAGGGCGTTGAATTTCTGTTTAATAGTCAGCCGGTTGAAATTGTTGGCAATACGTCTGCCCTGCACGGCGTCAAATTTGTAAAAACAGAGCTGGGCGTGCCCGATGAACGCGGTCGTCGTCGGCCCGTAGTGGTGCCGAATTCGGAGCATGTCGTGGCGGCGGAACGCGTCATTCTCGCTTTCGGATTCCGCCCGAGTCCCGCGCCATGGTTCGATGAATACGATATCGAAGTAGAGGAAAGCGGGCGCATCATCGCTAATCGGGGCGCATTTCCAGGTCAGACGACCAATCCCAAGATTTTTGCCGGAGGCGATGCCGTAAGGGGTTCGGATCTGGTGGTCACCGCTATTTTTGAGGGTCGTGAAGCAGCGCAGGGAATCGTCCATTATCTGAATGTACGTTAGTCGCATCGCCGGTCACCAGGCTCGATGCACCGGAAGTTACAGCGCTGGAGCACTAAGGAACCTCAGTTGCTGACACGATTTTGTCGCGATGAACTGCATGGGCCGAAGCAGGACAATAGCATCAAAGACTGATAGTGCTCCTATTGCTATTGGAGTAAGAACATTGCATAAAATGGTCGTACTACATTGATCTGCCCCGGAAGGAACGATTACAGCATCTCATCATCGATGCATTTCTTCGTGGCAAAGGAAGCGGAAGGGAACTTGGCTAAAAAGTCATCAACTCAGGCTTATTACAGGTGCCTTGAGATAATCAGCCATCTGTGTCTCAAAGATCCGCATACATTTTACCAGCGTCTCGGCTACGAGCAACACAAGCGTTAGTCGATCTTGCGTGATCCCTCTCAAACCATTCAAACCAGAGGTCAGGAGTAACCGAACGCGATGGAAGTGATCATCAACGGAGAAGTTCAGCATTTTCCCGATAACACGCACATCCTCGATATGGTGCATTTGCTTTCCCTGGAAGGGCGCAGAATCGCCATAGAGATCAATGGAGAAGTCATTCCCCGCAGTCAGTATCCAGCACGCAGACTTCAAGATGACGACAAAATTGAAATCATTCGAGCAGTAGGAGGTGGCTGAAGATGACTACAGATGGCTGGATCATCGGTGAACGCTCGTTCTCGTCGCGGCTACTGCTTGGCAGTGGAAAATACGCCTCTATGGATCAAATGTTTGCTGCTTTGTCAGCTTCAGCTACGGAAATGGTGACTGTAGCGATCCGCCGATTGGGAAATCCGCCCCAAAACGAAGGAGAAGATCTGTTGAGTGCCCTGCTGGATCAGGGTTATGCGGTTTTGCCCAATACGGCGGGCTGCACCCGTGCCGATGAGGCGATCCGCACGGCATTGCTGGCGCGTGAACTGCTCGACGGTCAGACCTTGATCAAGCTCGAAGTCATTGGCGATGCCACCACCCTTTACCCGGACGTATGCGCAACGTTAAAGGCGACCGAGCAACTGGTCACTATGGGCTTTGATGTAATGGCTTATACCAGTGACGATCCGGTGGCTGCGCGTCAGATGGAAGAACTCGGTTGTGCGGCAATCATGCCATTAGCGGCGCCGATCGGCTCTGGATGGGGAATCCGCAATTTAGCCAATATCCGCTTCATTGTTGAGCAGGCAAAGATTCCGGTTTTGGTGGATGCCGGAGTCGGTACCGCTTCCGATGCTGCCATCGCCATGGAACTCGGCTGTGATGGCGTATTAATGAATACCGCCATCGCGGGCGCTCAGGATCCGGTCATGATGGCAGGCGCTATGGCCAAAGCCGTCGCCGCAGGCCGCGAAGCTTTTCTTGCCGGCCGCATTCCCCGCCGCAAATATGGTTCACCTTCCTCACCGGTTGAAAACATGTTGCAATGAATACCCCGATACCAGACATGGTTCCGAACACCACGCCTCACCAGCGGAGCTTCGTGCGCCGCGAAGGGCGGGTTACAGAAGGACAGGTCAGAGCCATCGAGACCTTATGGCCGACTTATGGGTTAACGCCTATATCCGGCGTCCGGTGGGATTTTGACACGATATTCGGTAGATCTGCGCCCAAGGTACTGGAAATCGGATTCGGTAACGGGGAATCGTTTGTATCCATGGCGCGCCATAGTCCGGGAAGGGACTTCATCGGCATAGAAGTGTACCGCACCGGAATTGGCCGAACCCTGGCAGCGCTCCATCAGGCGAATATTCCGAATGCCCGTCTCGTGATGATGGATGCCAGTTTAGCGCTTTCAGATCATATCGCGCACTGTAGCCTCAATGAAATTAAAATACTGTTTCCTGATCCATGGCCAAAAAAACGTCATCACAAGCGTCGATTTATTCAAGCGGAAACCCTGGCATTACTGGTATCGCGGCTGAGGCCCCAAGGATTTTTACATATCGCCACCGATTGGGAAGATTACGCCCGGCATATCACCTGTTGCCTTGAAAGTGAGCCACTGCTGATCCCAGTCGGGCATGATGCGATTCCCGATGGGGTATTATGTCCCCGATCTGTCACTCGTTTTGAGCAACGAGGGCGAGATCTTGGTCATGATATTCATGAATTTTTTCTCATGCGATCCAGCCAAACACCCATTTCCTGATATCCTGGTTCCCCCGCCTCCACGAATAGTAGAGCCTTTGCCAGCCTATTGGCACAAAAACAGCTTTCATGTTATCTCCGCCACATGCCTGTTGCTGATATCAGTAGCCGACTTCCAACGTCTGTGAACAAAATAGTGCTTATTTTGCTATTCGGTGCCATAATTCAGATGGTTTGGAGCGATTCCGGCAATCAAAATATTTGGGCTCAAGTTTTATTAAATTCGAGGGAGTGAAGCCATGTCAAAATCCGCGATGGTTCTGGGAATCACCGGCGTTATTTTTCTCGGCTATGGATTGCTGTGCTGGCTGATACCGGATCCGGTTTTGAAGCTAACTGGCATGCAAATTTCCGCCGCTTCAGGCTTGGTCGAATTTCGTGCCATGTATGGTGGCATGCAGATGGGATTTGGTCTATGGTGTCTGATGGCTTTGGGCGCCGAAAACAGGCGCATCCCGGGATTGTGGAGCGTACTGCTGATCATGGGTGGTTTGGCTCTGGCCAGAGTTATAGCCATTTTCGCCGGTGCTACAATCAGCTTGTACCTAAGCGGCGCTTTGATCTATGAAGGCCTGACCGCCTTGGCGGCTGCCTTTTTTCTCGGTCGAGAAGGGCGTAAATCTCAAAAAATCTGACACGGGCTTATTGTCGTAGTTAGGCGTCCCCGCATGATTAAGATTGCATATGGATTAATGCAGACGGGCTACCAGCGTGGATTCTGCGCTTCCAGTTAATACCGCTTCACAACCGATGACTTCCCAATTCGCGAGTTTACCGTTCGTCCATACCTACGCAAAGCTAACCATAGGTAGCTTTGCTGCTGGATTCCTGCTTCACCGAGGCCGGTTTCGTCTTGAGCTTGCGCCCAAGACCAGCGCCTTCCTCTCCACAGGCTGACACGGTGAAACTCACCGCCAGGTTCTTCAAATTGATTGCCGCGTTCACGTCTCGATCATGAACCGAACCACACGCTGGGCACGCCCACTTGCGCATCGCCAGCGGCAAGGTTTCGAGCTTGTGTCCACAGCACGAGCAGGTTTTACTGCTGGGGTACCAGCGATCTGCCACGACGATCATTCCACCGCGCTGGGCCGCCTTGTAGTCCAGCTGCCGCCGGAACTCGAAGAAACCCATATCGGACACCGCTCGCGACAAGTGCCGGTTTTTGACCATGCCGCGCACGTTCAAGTCCTCGATGCCGATCGTGTGAAACCGGCGTGTCAGATCGGTCGTGAGTTGATGCAGGGCATCATTGCGGATGTTGCCGATACGGGCGTGCAGCCTGGACAGTTTGGCCTTCGTCTTCTTCCGGTTCTCCGAGCCTTTGACTTTGCGCGACAGCCGTTGCAGTCTGGACAGCAAAGCCTTGCGCGCCTTTGGCCCCGTGATGCTTTCTCCCGTTGAGAGTATCGCCAGCGCCGATACGCCCAAATCCACACCCACTGCGCCTTGGTTTTCGGACCTTGGCAGGTGCGAATCGTCTTGGGTATCGACCGTAATGCTGGCAAACCAGCGGTCGGCCACGCGGGAGACCGTGGCCGACATGATCTTGCCGGTGAAGCGCAACGTCTCACGCATACGCACCCAGCCCAGATTGGGGATACGTATGCGTGAACCATCGACACTGAACTGGTCATTGGTCAGCGTGAAACTGTCGCGACTTTTGCCTTTCTTTTTGAATTGCGGATACTTGGCGCGACCGGCGAAGAAATTCTTGAAGGCTGCACCCAGCTGGATGATCGCCATTTGCGGCGCATTCTTGGTGACTTCCAGCATCCACGGGAATTGCTCGTGTTTGATGGCGTTGAGTTGACGGCGCAGCGACATTTGTGACGGCTTGGGCAGGCTGTTATCGGCTTTGCTCGCCTCGTGCTGCCAGCTGCCATTCGGCCAACGCCCAGTTGTAGGCGAAGCGGGCCGTCCCTGCCGCGCGAGCAAAGCAGGTCGCCTGCACGTTGTTTGGGTCGAGCGCGATTTTGTGGGCGATCAGCATGAGGCGGCCTCCACGGCTTGCTTCACGCCATCAAGCAGCTTCTGGTTTTTACGCGAGCGGCTGCCATAGAGCCGTGCCGAGAATACGGTGATGATCTCCAGCACGTCTTTCGCCAAATCTTCCTCGAACGTGGTGTCCACGCCTTTATTGATGATGAGTACCTCAACATCCTTCGCTTCGCAAATTGCAAATACCAATTCCGCGCCGAAACGCAACAGGCGGTCTTTGTGGGCGACGACCAGGCGACCGACGCGCCCTTCGATGATTTCATCGAGCAGCCGCTTCAAACCTTTTTTGTTGTAGTTCAGCCGGAACCCAGATCGGCAATCACCTCGAACGTCCAGCCCTGTTTAGCGCAGTACAGTTCCAGTACCTGTTTCTGCCGCTCCAGATCGTCTTTCTGGTCGTGGCTGGAAACACGGGCATATGCAATGGTTTTGCGATCTTGCGGCGCTGCGTGAAATAACTCCGGCTTGAGCTTCGCAAGGTCGTACCGGCGCTGCCGTCCCGCCGTGCGTTCCGGTATCAGCTTGCCTTCAGCCTCCCACCGCCGCAATGTCGTGATCGACACGCCCAGCGCTTCGGAGGCTTCGCCTATTGCTACATATCTATCCATAATGATTTGACTCAATCACTGTAATCATATCGGGCGTCATTTTAGTAGGCTCTGACGCCTCTGCGCGCCGTTGTTCCGTCCTTTCTTGTGCCTGTTTATGGCGATACCATCCGGCGCCTGTATTCCTTGCCAGCTCCCTGCTCACGGGGCCTGATTAGTGCCAATGGTCTCAGCAATCTTCCTTTGGCTACAACCGCTTTTCTTCAGGGCTGAAATCTGGCATCGTTGTTCGCAGGTCAGTTGTTTGTAAGTTCTCATCATCACTTAATCTCTGCCGGAGAAAAAGGGTAGGAGCTTACCTTCAGCTGGACCCTTCTTCTACCTGATTAGGTGATGCACTTCAGATTTGAATCCGCGATATATAGATGTGTTTTTTGTCATCCTAACGCCGAGTTAAGCGGCATCCAATGCGCAGCGCCATTTGCGCAACAATGCCAAAGGTATGCGCAAAAAAGGCGCAAAGCGCTGAGCATTGGATTTGAGCACTTTATTCGAGCTTTTTCATTGAATCCAAGTGCAAAATATCAGGTTTTTTAGCCTTTAATACATATTATCGGCTCGAGCCGGGCTACCTTTCGCGACAAGCCAGCATGTTCCGCGGCTTCCACCACCAAAGAAACATCTTTGTATGCGCCAGGCGCCTCTTCCGCCAATCCTCTAAATGAAGGGCTTTTGACAAGAATACCCCGGCTTTCCAGTTCCTTCATGACAGAACGGCCATGCCATAACCTGGCCGCTTGATGGCGGCTCATAGCGCGGCCAGCTCCGTGGCAGGAAGAACCAAACGCCCGCTGCTGGCTTTCCATGGTACCGGCAAGAACATAAGACTCCGTACCCATAGAACCACCGATGAATACGGGCTGGCCAGTTTTCTTCAGATCCTCGTCCAAGGCGGGATGCCCAGGACCCAGCGCCCTGGTCGCGCCTTTCCGGTGGACAAAAAGCATTCGACTCTCTCCTTCCACTTCATGGGCTTCCAGTTTGCAGGTATTGTGCGACACGTCATAAAGCAAGGTAAGACAGCTATTCGGCAACACTTCCTGGAATACTTTCCTTGTCATGTCGGTCAGAATCTGCCGGTTGGCAAGCGCGCAGTTGATACCAGCTCGCATAGCTCCAAGATATTGCCGACCAAGATCTGAGTTCACCGGAGCGCAGGCAAGATCCCGGGCCGGTAATTCGATGCCATGCTGCACAGCTGAGATGGCCATGGTTTGGAGGTATTCGGTCCCAATCTGATGACCAAGACCGCGGGAACCGCAATGAATACTTACGACCACCTCGCCACAAGATAAACCGAAGACCTGTGCGATCGAGATATCATAGATGCCAGTGACCTGCTGAACCTCCAGATAATGGTTGCCAGAACCCAGTGTGCCCATTTCATTTCTCTGGCGTTCCTTGGCCCGTTCAGAGACCATGGCTGGATCAGCGCCTTCCATACATCCGCATTCCTCTATCCGGGACAGATCACTATCAAGCCCCCACCCCTGTTTTACCGCCCAATGTGCTCCTCCAGTCAGCATCTCGTCCATTTCCCGGGATGTGAGGCGGATACTGCCAGAACTACCGACACCAGCGGGAATAGCGCGAGCGAGCTCATTGGCCAATATTTTCTTGTAAGGTTGGAGTTCATCATTGGTGAGACCGGTATGAAGAAGTCTGACTCCGCAGGAAATATCAAATCCTACGCCACCGGCAGAGATCACTCCACCCTGATCCGGATCAAAGGCCGCTACACCCCCAATGGGGAAACCATAGCCCCAGTGTGCGTCCGGCATGGCATAAGCTGCTTGCACTATTCCGGGCAAACAAGCCACATTGCGTAACTGTTCCCAGACCTTGTCATCCATGCTATCGATCAACTTATGATCAGCATAGATGATGCCAGGCACCCGCATGCCGTCGTGGGGATCTATCTGCCAGCTGTATTCGCTGAGGCGGCTGAGTGGGCGAGTAACCATGGAAAATCCAGTTTAAGTCGCAACATTTTTACACATCGACAACGCATTGAGCCATCCAGCAACCATGATGGGATTGACAGACCTTGAGTTCGGTAAGCGTGGCCCCTTTCAGCTCCACAGCCGGCTGGTGTTTTCCCTTATCAACTGGCTCCCCCCATGCTTTTGCTTGCAAAGAATGATCCTCAAGGTTGATTTGAAATTTTCCGAAAATGAGCCCTGTTACAGACATTTCATATATGAGATGGTTGAGCCATCCCGCCAACAAGAACTCATCGTCTGGGGCCGATAGGCTTATATCCACTGACTTTCTGGATTCAATCCTGCCGGGGTCGGTCACCACAGCAATCATAGCCAGAGATGCTTGCTCGAAGGCTTCCGTTAAGGTGCATCCATATCCCCGCACCCCGACATCCGACTCGTGGTGAAAATGTTCCCAGGATGGCAATTTCATGACATGCGAATCTCTGCCATGCATTTTTTGAAAACTCATGTTTTTATACAAGAAAAACAACTTAGTATGATGACACCATCATATTAATAAGTATAATCTAATTTCATGCGTTTTTGCAGTTCCGCAAGTTGGATTACTATCATTGAAGCAGATGAATAGCGCGAGGGGAAGAAGCGAAGGTCTTTGATATGACATTTTGAGTTTCTATACCGATCAGTATCGCCTCAAGGACCGATCACAAGTTCCCTGGATCTCTGTCGTTAACCAACCGCCGACTCGGGAGAAAACAGTTCATCATGTGTGCAGAGTTCATTAAAAAAACGCTCACCAGGGATGCGATTCAACCAAATATGGATGACTATGCATCGGCTTGCCGCCGTTTTTCCTGGGAGTCGGCGAAAACATTACTCGACGGTTTGCCTGGGGGCGGACTGAACATCGCTTATGAAGCGATCGATCGCCATGCGGATGGCAAAAAAAGCGCTCAACGAGCCCTTTGCTGGCTGGACAAGCAGGGTAAGCGGCATGATTTCACTTATGGCGACCTGAAAAAGCAGACCAATCGCTTTGCAAATGTGCTAAAGGATTTGGGAATGATGAAAGGAGATCGCCTGTTTTCTCTTTGTGGCCGTATCCCGGCGCTCTATATCGCCGTTCTTGGCACGCTGAAAAATGGCAGTGTCTACTGCCCATTATTTTCCGCCTTCGGCCCAGAACCCATCCAGTCCAGACTATCCATAGGCGAGAGCAAGGCATTGGTCACCACCAGTCAGCTTTACAAACGCAAAATCGCAAAGCTGCGCGATCAACTTCCAAGACTTGAGCACATTCTGATCGCAGACCTCGCTCCCGAAGATCCCTCTCCGCCAGGAACGCATAATCTCAACGCTCTCATGTCTTCGGCGAGCGCAGAGTTCGAGATCCCTCCGACCGGGGAAGAAGACCTCGCCTTGTTGCATTTTACCAGCGGCACCACCGGTCGCCCCAAGGGAGCGATGCATGTCCATAAGGCTGTGCTGGCGCATATAGTAACAGGCCGGTTCGCTCTGGAATTGCATGAGAGCGACGTTTTCTGGTGTACGGCGGATCCGGGTTGGGTAACCGGCACTTCCTATGGCATCATAGCCCCATTGGCTCTCGGCGCGACCATGTTGGTCGATGAACAGGAGTTTGACGCCGAACGCTGGTACAAAATACTACAAGATGAAAAAGTATCGGTATGGTATACGGCGCCGACAGCCATTCGGATGATGATGCGTTTGGGAACCGAACTTGTCCAAAATTACCACTTTCCCCAACTTCGTTTCATGGCAAGCGTTGGCGAACCCCTGAATTCAGAAGCTGTGATCTGGAGCAATGAGGCATTTGGTCGGCCCTTTCACGATAATTGGTGGCAAACGGAAACTGGTGGCATTATGATTTCCAATTATGCAAACATGGATATTAAACCAGGCTCCATGGGGTGCCCATTGCCGGGTATTGAAGCGGCTATTGCAACAAAAACCGCATCCGGGACGCTTGAATTTATCGATCAACCCGGTCAACAAGGGCATCTTGTGCTGAAAAAGGGCTGGCCTTCGATGTTTCGCGGCTATCTGCACGAAGAAGAGCGCTATCGGAAATGTTTTGTTGGTGATTGGTATTTGACAGGGGATCTTGCCAGGCGCGATGAAGATGGTTACTTTTGGTTTGTCGGTCGGGCCGATGATTTAATCAAGACTTCCGGCCATCTCATCGGTCCTTTTGAAGTTGAAGATGTCTTAATGACCCATCCCGCCGTCGCCGAGGCTGGTGTGATCGGCAAACCAGATCCGGTAGCCCTGGAAGTTGTCAAGGCTTTTGTTTCCCTCAAGCCTGGATTTGAACCGGACGAGGATTTACGCAAGCAACTGATGGCACATGCTCGCAAGCGCCTTGGAGCAGTGGTAGCTCCCAAGGAAATAGAATTCCGCAAAAAATTGCCCAAGACCCGAAGCGGAAAAATTCTGCGGCGCTTGCTCAAGGCCCAGGAATCAGGGCTGCCTGAGGGCGATGTTTCGACCTTGGAGAATGAAGAATGAACACTTGTGACAAGAACGTTGGGGCCGATTATCAGGAGTTGGATTTATTGCGTCAGATGATACGCATCCGCCGTTTCGAGGAAAAATGCGCGGAACTCTATACAAAAGCCAAAATCCGCGGCTTTCTCCATTTATACATCGGCGAGGAAGCGGTATCAGTCGGTCTTGGTGCTGCATTGAGACCGGAAGACGCTGTGATTGCCACCTACCGCGAGCATGGTCACGCTCTGGTGCGTGGTATAAGCATGAACTCTATCATGGCCGAGATGTATGGCAAGACGGAGGGTTGCAGCCGGGGGCGGGGCGGTTCCATGCATTTATTCGATGCAGCCACTAACTTTTATGGCGGTAGCGCCATCGTAGCTGGCGGCATCCCTATGGCGGTCGGATTGGCTCTAGCGGCGAAAATGCAGCAACGCAATCAGATCATCGTATGTTTATTCGGCGAAGGCGCGGTCGCCGAAGGCGTGTTTCATGAATCCATGAACCTTGCGGCTCTCTGGCAGGTTCCAGTATTGTTCGTGTGCGAAAACAATCTCTATGCCATGGGTACACGGCTCGAGCGTTCTGAATCACAGACGGATATTTGCCGCAAGCTTGACAGTTATGGCATTCCCTCCTTACATATCGATGGCATGGATGTATTGGCGGTACGCGATGCGGCCCAAAAGGCTGCCTCTGAAATTCGCAATGATGGCAGACCGCGTTTTCTGGAGTGTCAAACTTACCGCTTTCGAGCCCATTCCATGTTCGATGCCCAACTCTACCGCAGCAAAACCGAGGTTCAAGAATGGATGGAGTACGATCCCATCAAGGAATTGTTCCACAAGCTGGAAAAGGAAAGTAAAATCGAAAGCGCCAAAATCCAGGAAATCAGCGCCGAAGTCGATGCTGAAATCGCCGCAGCGGTCGATTTTGCCGAAGCCGGCACATGGGAAGCCATTGATGATCTCTGTCGCGACGTCTACACTACGGAGACTGAAAAATGAGCGCGAGGGAAAAAATTCACATGACGCGCATCACATATCGGGAAGCCATACGGGAAGCCTTACGTGAAGCCCTTGCCAATGATCCCGATGTCTTTCTGGTCGGCGAGGACGTTGGTAAATACGGCGGCTGTTATGCGGTCAGCATGGGGCTATTGGAGGAATTCGGAGAAGATCGGGTGCGTGACGCCCCTTTGTCGGAAGCGGGTTTCACCGGTGCTGGTATCGGCGCTGCCATGGGTGGATTGCGCCCTATTGTCGAGATTATGACCGTGAATTTCAGTCTGTTGGCGCTTGATCAGATTATGAACAATGCGGCAACGATCCGTCACATGTCGGGCGGTCAATTCAATATTCCACTGGTGATCCGTATGGCAACCGGTGCTGGCAAGCAACTCGCCGCCCAGCACTCCCACAGCCTTGAAGGTTGGTATGCCCATATCCCCGGATTGAAAGTCTTAACGCCTGCGACAGTCGAAGACGCCAGAGGCATGTTGAGTTCAGCTTTGGCCGATCCCGACCCGGTGCTGATCTTTGAAAATGCTACGCTCTATAACATGGAAGGATGGCTGGCGACTGATGCTGGCCAAGTGGATATCGAGCGCGCCAAAGTATATCGTGAAGGAAAAGATATCAGTATTCTAAGTTACGGAGCAAGCTTTTGGAAAAGCCTCGATGCGGCTACGAAACTTGCCGAACAAGGCATTGACGCAGAAGTCATCGACTTGCGTACCTTGCGCCCACTGGATAATGAAACGATTTTCTCATCGGTGCGCAAGACCCACCGGGCTGTTATCGTCGATGAAGGCTGGCGGAGCGGAAGCCTGTCCGCTGAAATCATGGCTCGCCTGATGGAATTTTGTTTTTATGATCTGGATGCCCCGGTTGCGCGGGTTTGCAGTGAAGAAGTACCCATTCCCTACCCCAAACATCTGGAGAATGCAGCGATTCCGCAGCCAGAGAAAATCATAGCCGCAGTTCATGAGGTCTTGGGCCATGACTGACTTTTGCATGCCATCTCTGGGCTCCGATATGGAAGCCGGAACCCTGGTGGAATGGAATATTCAGCCGGGAGATGAAGTCCATCGTGGAGATATTGTCGCAGTGGTTGAAACAGTCAAGGGCGCCATCGACGTTGAGATTTTCGAAGATGGCATCATTGAAACGCTGTTGGTAGCGCCAGGAACCGAAATACCCGTAGGTACGCCATTGGCGCGCTTGCGCGCTTGCGGAGAGAAAACGGAGCCTCCCTCCGAAAAACCTGCGCCGGAAAAACTGAAGCAGGAGGAACCCGTACCGACGCCTGGAATCGCTCCTTCTCCGGGCCGCCAACGCATCAGTCCATTCGCACGGCGCCGCGCCAAAGAACTTGGCATGGATTTAAGCACGGTGATCGGTTCAGATCCAAACCGCGCGATCACGGTTTTCGATATCGAAGCCACAGCCAAACGATTGAAAGCCGGTTTAAAAACCGATATGAACGCCATGCGCGCAGCCATCGCTGCTGCCATGTCCCATTCAAAGCGGGAAATCCCACATTACTATCTTAGCGCTAAAGTGGACATGGAGCCCTGCATGCATTGGCTGGAAACCCAAAACAATCAACGAGAACCTTCGGAGCGGCTGCTTCCTGTCATACTGATCGCCAAAGCGATGGCGTCAGTAATGGCCAGATTCCCTGAATTCAATGGATATTACACCAGCGATGGCTTTGCCCCGAGCAAGAATATTCATATCGGCATGGCCATCTCCCTGCGCGGCGGCGGCCTGATCGCTCCAGCGCTCCATGACTGCAGGAACAAGGATCTCGATCAATTGATGAGCGAGTTCCGGGATCTGGTGGAACGGGCGCGTGGCGGACACTTGCGCAGTTCTGAGATGTCCGACCCAACTATCACGCTCAGCAGCCTCGGTGAGCGAGGCGTCGAAGAAATCATGCCGATCATTTTCCCCCCTCAGGTTGCTATCATAGGTTGCGGGACGGTAACAGAGCAGCCCTGGGCTGAAGGAGGCAAATTAAGCGTCCGCCGCGGCGCCACGATTAGTCTTGCTGCGGATCATCGCGTCAGCGACGGTCATCGGGGTGCTTTGTTTCTTTCCGCACTGGCTCATCAACTACAGAATCCGGAAAAACTATGAATCAGGAAGAAATAAAAACCCGGCTTTTAGAAATCCTGGAAGGGATTGCACCGGAAATAGAACCCGGCGAGCTGGAATCAGATGTGGATTTTCGGGAGCAATTGGATATGGATTCAATGGATCTATTGAATTTCATCACAGCCGTGCATAAGCAAATGGGCGTCAACATTCCAGAGAGTGATTATCCCAAACTCACAAGCCTCGATGCCTGCGTCGCTTACCTGATCAGCCGTATATAATAATCAGACGGCACCGGATAACATCGTCCGCATCCGCAATCCAACCGTTATTATCTGCCACATAGAATTAATGATTTTGAGCTAAAGTCGGATGACTGTATCATTGGTTAACCGTGTGAACAGCATTCAGAGACCTTTGCGCGAAATCCATAAGGTTCTCATGCTGCGTTA
>DEIQ01000084.1 GCA_002352565.1 Proteobacteria bacterium UBA2770
TAACGATTAAGATAGCCGGAGGATGCCAGAGCATACTTTGGTTGAATACGGGTGATCATCGCGTCACTTGATCCGTGTTTGCTTCCGTGATGCGGCATCAGAACCACATCGGCACGCTCCAGCAGATCCGAAGATAACAGTACTTGTTCGGTTCGTTGACGAATATCACCCGGCAACAAAGCGCTTCCATGCGCGCTGGTAATGAAAAGCACACAGGAATCTTCATCATCTTTGTTTTTGAACCCCGAATCATCAAGCGGATGGATAAACTTGAAGGTCACACCATCCCATTGCCATTGCATCCCTTTATGACACCGACGATTCCCGTCGAACAAATCGCCGCCGACATAAACGGTATCGATTTCGATATGATCATTGATGCCGGGCCAGCCTCCAGCATGATCCTTATCACCATGGCTTATAATCAGCGCATCAAGCTTTTTTGCACCCAGTTCACGCATTGAGGGCAGGATCACCCGTTCCACCAGATTGCCGCCATCAGGATAACCAGGACCCGTATCGTACAATAATTGATGTTGTGCGGTCTGCACCAGGATCGCCGAGCCCTGACCAACATCCATGACCGTCAAACGCCAGGATCCGGATGGGATAGCTTGATGGGGCAAAGGGAACCATAGGGGAGCCAGTAATATCCATCCGCTCCAGCGCGCCGGAATGCCCTTGGGAGCCAGTATGAGCATCGCGCCCAGCATGGCGATACTCGTCGCCCACAGCGGCGGTGTAGATACCTGCCATTGAATCGATTCAATCCCCGCCAGATAATTCAGAAAGCTCATGATAGCCGTGAGCAGGATATGCGCCGCATGCAACAACAGCATTCCCAGTGGATCCCATATCTGGAGGAACAGCACACCCGCCAGGGCGATCGGCACGACCAACAGACTGAAAACAGGCACTGCCACTATATTAGCCAAAGGTCCGGAAACCGGCGCAGAACCAAACCAGGCCAGCGTCAAAGGCATCAGCCCCAGGGCAATGCTCACCTGAAGCACGAACAGTGCCTTGAGTTTCCCTGCCAGTGCCAGTCTTGCTCCCATGGTGTAAAAAATAACGCCTACTGCCCCAAAAGACAGCCAGAGGCCAGCGCTCAATGATGCAAAAGGATCCAGCAACAATACCACCACCAGGGCGAACAAAAGACCAACGCTCGACCAAACCGGAAGACGCAGCCACAGCGCGATCATCGCCACCGTTGTCATGAGCAATGCCCTTTGGGTCGGCAGCGTAAATCCAGCCAAGGCGCTGTAAGCCAGCGCGCCTGTCAGTGAAGGCGCTACCGCAGCGCGCACCGAAGACCAATAAAGCGTCAATCGGTAGCTGCGGGACCACAGCCAGCGGGTCGAAACAAAAAAAAGCGCCGCTACCAAACCGATGTGCAATCCTGAAATAGCAACGAGATGAGCGGTTCCCGTAGCACGCAATACCTGCCACAGTTCATCGGAAAACGAAGATCGCTCACCGGTGGTCAAAGCCATAAGGATAGGACCATAACGCATCTCACGGGTAGCACGTTCCATACTCCCGGCCATATTGAAACGCCAGCGTACATAAGTTGAGCGGATGCCTGGACATGAATCGTTCACAAGCCTGCTGTTGATGGCGCTTTGTCTGACATAGCCGGCTGCGCTGATACGTTTGACCAGAAACCGGGCTTCAGGATCAGCCGTCCCCTCATTTGCCAGTCCATGTGGGCGTTTGAGCCTGACCAGTACGCGCCAGCATTCCCCACCCTTGATGGCTTGCCCCCGATGATAGGTGGACAGACGCACCAAACTGCCGGAACCGATACCACTGAGAGCGGTTTGCATTCCGTCCACACGTAAAGTAAAACGCTGCCCACGCCCGGCAGATACAGGGCCTTCCACTACCTGACCCTGGATCCACATGTCCCGACGCTCCCATTGCGGCAAGAGCCTTTGGGTCATCACCTGTTGTGCGCACATCATCGTCCACCAGGCACCCAAAAGCACCCCGGCAGTGAACAGCGATAAAATGTGAACATATTCCAATCGTCTGCGCAAAACAGGGGCCAACAAAATCAGAGCGCATGCGATCAAGACAGGGAAAACCGACCATTCCGGTAAGACGGTCAGACCCTGGATGGCAAGGCAAGCAAGACAAAATCCGGCGAATAATGGAATCATGCTTTAACGGAAAAATAAATTCGGTAACCAGGCCAATCGTGCGGTTAAATGGCACATGGATCAGGCAAAATAACTCAACCACGGTTCAAACAACTACGCAGGTTATCGCGATCATCCTCTGGGCTATCGCTTCGTGGCTATCAGCGCGCACGCGCATGATACCGGTAACCCATCAAAGCATGCGCTGGAACATGAGTGATGGAATTATGGTAAAAAGCCCTGCGCATCGCGTAAGAGTTATCGGCTAATGCAGCATCAGCCCATATCACTCTCACGCAAATACTCGGGGCTGTCCCGGGATTTAGGGAATCCGAAAATTGGATCAGTAAGTTCTGCGCCGCGGTTTTGGCTTGTCGCTTCGTGGCCGCGCCTGGCTAACCTTGATATTTCTACCGCTCATGGAGCTGTCATCAAGATTTTTAACCGCTTCCTCTCCCTCGGCATTCTGCTCCATTTCAACAAAACCGAAACCTTTGGACTTCCCGGTATACGAGTCTTTAATGATGCTCACGCTTGTTACAGCGCCGTACTGTCCGAAGAGTTCCTGCAGTTCTTCTTCCGTCACTCCATAAGCTAAATTGCCCACGTAAATATTCATTGGTTGCATTCCTTCAATGTACAGTTGTAACCATTTCTGCCGAACCCGCCTATCGCACAAGGCCCGACAATACCCTCATACGGCAAACAAGAAAAGCCGCCGGTTCTTCACCTGAAACCCGGGTTCAATCCGGCAACCGGTTAGAAGATGACATGGATGGGAAAGCGGAATTCATAAGAACCGTTGCGATGATTGACTCGTGATCTATTGCCTGTATGACATATGCTGTCATCTATGCGGATTGCAACGAGGGGAATCACAAAAAAGCGTTATGGAGTGACATTCCTTAAGCGCCGACACATGCATTTGCCTGTTTTCGTTACTCATACTCAAGCCTGCTGCATTCAAATAACGTAATAATCAAGCCAAAAGCCTTACGATTCGCTTTCGTCTCCCATTTATCTCAACAAAGCTCGGATTATTAAGCCTCAGCTTTGCGAATCAGTATACGGGCGTTTAATTCGATTAAAACCCGATAATGATCTTTAACCATTTTAACCAGCAGTCAAACGGAAGTAAATATATCCGTAATAACTTTGGCTGATCATTGTAAAAATCCGCAAGCTTCTATCAAAAATGAGTTATTGAGATCTTTGCGCGAAAGCCCTGCAACAATGTCCGCCGGATTAATAAAAATTTAAAGATCCACAGCGAAACCATCGTTAGAAATCAAGCATTCTTCCTTTGAATCTCAATGAAAAATCAAACTTTGCGTACACCGATGCAATAAACTTCGAGATTGTATTTGCTCACCAGTGCGTCAATGGACTCCAGATGTTCGACAAATGCTGCTTGTTCTCTTATTTGCTTCAACGCAGGTTGCGCCTGCTTTTCCGTCGCTACCAGCAGCAAGGGACGACTGACATCGCCATGCCATGGAAATCTTAGTTCGAAATGATCATCCACTACCCCATCCAGATCGAACTTCAAAATCTCCCGCGGCTGGGGATCAACATAATAGGATAATTCCGCGGCGAGTTGGCGGGAGGTCGTTAGAATCCGAGCATCAGGACAACGCTCTAAGGTTTCGGATACCTGCATGCCAATTTGATTCCAGCCACGTACCTGTCGGAAAGGATCG
>DEIQ01000026.1 GCA_002352565.1 Proteobacteria bacterium UBA2770
CTCCATGTTTGGACTTTATGATCCAGGTTCGAAATAAACCAGTTGATCGGCTGATCTGAATAACCAAGGCCTTGGAGGTTCCTCAGCCTGATCAACTGCGCGACAGTGGTTAGCTAAACACAATGCCGCTGTGGAAGATACAAGAGGTTCCTTGACGTTAATTAGATTACAACAGTTATCATCTAATTAGCGTTAACAGACCCTGGTTCACCAGCCAATCAATCGCCTCCTGATTTTTGAATCAAATCATCAAGCAATGCGCCATGCGCCATCAGTACTGTGGCTTCATTGTCTATGGCGGCATGGGCGGTGGAACTTTCCTCGACCAGGGCGCTGGTGTTCTGCAGACCGCTGTTGATGCTATTGATAGCGACGGCTATTTCGCTGGTGGAAGCACTTTGGTTTTGGGACGCGAGGGAAAAGCTCTCGATTTGAGTACTGATTGCCTCAATGCTCTGTTGAATAATGGAGAAAGCTTCGCCCAATTTTCCGGACAAGATTGTACCGCTTTGGTTTAATTCGCGCGCCTGCTCAATTAAATGTCGGATTTGTTTGGCATGGTCGCGGCTGTTTTGAGACAGTTGCCTCACTTCGTGAGCCACGACCGCAAATCCACGACCGAATTCGCCTGCACGCGCCGCTTCCACAGACGCATTCAGGGCAAGTATATTGGTGGAAAATGCGATTTCATCCAGTATGCTTACGATCTCGAAAATACTGTGATTGGCTTTCCCTATGGCGAGCATTTTTTCATGCGACAGGGTCACAACAGCGCTGCCTTTCTTAGACAGCAAGAGGATTTCACCGGATTTGGTTTTGGTTTGCGCAGCTTGTTGGGCATTGGTGAGGGCCAGATCTTCGAGGTTTGCTACGGAAGCTCCGATTTCCTCCATGCTGGACGCTTGCTGATTGGTTTGTTGCACCAGATTGCTATTGTCTCCTCTAAGCTCGCTGATACCGAGCTGAATATTGCTGGTGTGCTGGCGCAAAAGCCGGGCTGTTTCGACGATTTTTTCCTGTTTGAGTCCGGCGATATCGCTCATGGTGCTAAGCACGAGTTTTAGTTGCCCTGCGGGAGCAGAATCAGATGCCGGCATACGACGCAGGGAAGTCATCGCCATCACTTCATGGCCATCCTTGTGGCGGTGCGGATTTTCAAAGCGCACGATCTCACCGGTTTGGATAGCTTCTTTGAGTTTGGCGCGCATGCGCTCACGTCCGGATGGATCAAAGAAGGCTTCGAGCCAGTTGAACCCGGGCGCTGAAACTTCTTCAGGAGTATAACCCAGCCGCTCGGCGTAGATTGCATTGACCCTGTGCAGGCGACCCTGCTCATCCAGTACCTTGAGACCTTCACTGGCCGAGTTGAACAGAGATTGCCAGTATTGCTTCTGCTGTTTTAATTCGGTGATATCGCTCACTGCGACGATCAGCCGGTCACAATCCCAGTCGGGCTGACGCCCCAGCATGCGGTAAGAGATTGCGGTCGGAATCCGTCGGCCTGACTGGTGGATGAATTCCTTTTCATAGTGTACAGTTTCCCCGGTCAGGGCTCGCGTTATGTAATGCTGATCCTGGGCCAAAAATTCCGGCGGGGTGAGATGGGTCCAGTTCATCTTCGGGTCGAGCAACACCTCTCTATCATAACCCACCATCTCCGCAAAGGCCGGGTTCACATCGCAAATCCGCCCATTGACTCCGGCTATCCCCAGCCCTTCGGTGGCGCTGTTGTAGATCTCTCTCCAGTAGTTCTCCTTCCGGGTCAGTTCGGCTTCATGGGTGATATCGCTCATGGTGCCGAGCACGAATTTTAGCTGCTCTGATGGGGCAGAACCAGATTCCGGCATGAGATGCAGAGAGGTCATCATCATCACGCTATGGCCATCCTTGTGGCGGTGCGGATTTTCAAAGCGCACGATCTCACCGGTTTGGATAGCTTCTTTGAGTTTGGCGCGCATGCGCTCACGTCCGGATGGATCAAAGAAGGCTTCGAGCCAGTTGAACCCGGGCGCTGAAACTTCTTCAGGAGTATAACCCATCCGCTTGGCATAGGCTGCATTAACCATGCGCAGGTGACCCTGCTCATCCAGTACCTTGAGGCCTTCGCTGGTTGAATCAAAAAGGTCTTTCCAATAGATGTTGCTTTCGGCTGGTATCAGTGCCGTTTTTCCATTTAACATAATAAATACCTAAATATATTGATTTATTGGCACAGGGAGGCGTGCAGGGTAAAATTTATAGTTATAAATTAAAATCTGTTTAGACTAACATTAAATTGTTACTAATTAAACACTCCGTATATTCGGACAATAAGCGCCATGCAAAAACACGGATCGTTAAGTTCTTATAGCATTAGCCAGGTCTTGCGCCTTGATGTGTTAGTACCGCGTATCAGGCTTTATTTTAATCGTGCCGACGCGGGCTATAAGGGGCAAGGGTGTTCAGACGCCGGTCTTCCAGCGGAGCGCCTACGGTAAAGTGATACAGGCTTTGCAACCGGGTATCCTGGAGGCCGAGGATCTGGTGAAAAGAGTCATCAAAATAGCAGCCTATGCCTGTGGCGCGCACTCCGGCGGCTTCGGCTTCCAGATACAGCGTATGACCGAGCATGCCGGCTTCCCAGAATAAGGCTCGATATGCCCAGGCGCCTTCTTGCAAGGTGGCGTCGAATTGCGCCAGCATGCCCAGAGAAAAGGCGCTATCACCGGCGATGGGCTGGTGGCAGGAAAGAAGCGCCGCTGTTTTCCGGCAATCAGCAAACAGCAGGCTGTACAGAGCCAGATGGGAAGGGCAGGCCGCAGCTTTTTGCCAGTGAAATTCGGAGCGGCTGATACTTTCACGCAAAAGCGTTGCCGCATTTTCATCGCGCATAAAAAGATAGAGCCCGGATCTTAGACCATGCACCTGATGAATGAACAATACCAGGTGAATACGGGGGCGCCATGGCAGGCTTGACCAAGGAGCCATGCCAATGCGCGGCAAGGTGATATCAAGCATTCGAAACAGTTGCTCGGCCGTGATAGCGCTGCGCCCGTCAAAATGCTGGGCGCTGCGGCGCTGACGAAATAGAGACATAGCTGGCGTAGTGCATGCACTGGGCAAAGGTTCGGGGCGCGCCGGAGGGATCCATGAGGGCAATGTCATCCGGGCAGGTTTGATGGCCGCACGGCTGACTGCATCAATCACGGGCCACTCATAATCATGACGTGGCGATAACACGTTGGCCCTTCCGTGCCAGATGCCGGCGTCGATAGCGGCCAATACGGGTTCAGCTTCCGGTTCACTGCCAATATTCGCTTTGGAAGGATGCATCCACAGTACAGCATCAGGATGCTCGCGCTCGGCGTTGCCGAAATCATCATCACGATCCAGCCCGAGCATGTGGATTATGGTTTCATCGCTCCAGCCCGTCACAAGCCGCGCCGTCCAACCCAGCGCAGCAGCGGCATAGCTGATTGCGGCTATGGCGTGTCCGGCGTCATGTTGACAATAGCGAAACGCCCGCTCACCGTATTTCCAGGCCTCTCGCCAGTGGATGGAAGAGAGGCCGACGAGCACATGATCTGAAGGTAACATTGATGATGCTGGGCCAATACCTGACTCGCAGCGCCGCTCTAATTGATGGTCACGGCTCAGATAATGATAAACACCGGCGCTGAGCTCCTCCATACCCGTGGTTATAATGTAAGCCTCGGTGGGATGCAGGTTGCCGCTCGAAGGGTTGCAGCGCAGAGCCCAGCTTTGATCGCCATAACTTTTCCATGCCGCCAACCCCATGGATCGCTCCAGCAGTATGCTCAAACGCTCAAAGAGCGGCAAAGCGGACGGGGGAAGATCCGTGCGATAGAGATCGGCGTAACCAATTCTGATCTGGTCGGCAAGCAGTGGCAGTTCGATTTTGCAGGCGCCATCAAACCAGCGGAATGGTTCGGGCTGATCATCCCAGTCGAGAGCCGCAGGTCCAGCAGCATAAGCTTCCAGACGATGCTTGCTGCGCATATGGTAACCAGTCACCGTCCTGATTCTATCTTGCTCATTCACGCCATACCCTCAACTTAAAGCGAATGGTGATGGTTTCCCGGTTTTCGGCTGCTTTCAGCGGGCGTCTCATGCCTGACAGTGTTCTCCTTAATGGACAAGCGGCTATTGTTCCCGGTTTTTCCCAGATGTTCGGTGAACATCTGGTGGATAGGGATGCGCAGATCAGGCGCCGGGAATGAAGCGTTGCGATTCTGTTCTGCTTGCATATTGCCCGATCCGGGGGTGGACCGCAAGCATTTTTACCTGCCCCAATGTGACGGATCGGCTTTCAATGATGTTGCATCGCGTAATTTAATCCATATACCAGGGGGCGTTCTCAATTAAG
>DEIQ01000049.1 GCA_002352565.1 Proteobacteria bacterium UBA2770
CGTAGGGCGTATGCGGTATTAGCCCGGGTTTCCCCGGGTTGTCCCCCACTACTGGGCAGATTCCTACGTATTACTCACCCGTCCGCCACTCGTCAGCACCCCGAAGGGCCTGTTACCGTTCGACTTGCATGTGTTAAGCATGCCGCCAGCGTTCAATCTGAGCCAGGATCAAACTCTTCGATTTATGCATTACCGCGAACGGCAATGCAATACATTTGTTCGACTTGCGAACAATTAAGTCTTGATCGACTCTTGGTGCAGGCACCCACACAAATTACTTGGTATCCATATTGTTAAAGAACGCGGACAGAATCTCAAACCCGATTTTCTGCCTGCCCCACCTGAAGATCAAGTAGAGCCTTGAATTCTAGCAAATGCCGGAACCCTTTGTCAACCCCTGTTTCAAACATCAAAAAATGCCTTGCTACAGGACGCTGAAATAATGAACCATGATTATAGCTTAAAGCTTTAATCATTGCAAGAGGGTTTTCGTTAGCTTGAAGCTATGAAACCATCCGGCTCATCCCAACCTGAGTTGAGAATAAAGAGTGTACAGAATCCCTGAGTGGAATGCAAGCCTTTTCTGCGCTGATTTCATAACGTCCGCAGATCAAGGCACGCAACCAGCCAACCCGGCTCGCAAGGGTCGCCGAGAAATGCCCCTGATATAATCCGTTCACCTGCATGGCGCCTCATAGTGCAATCGAGCGGATTCGTTCAAGTTCTTTGCCAGTGAAAAATCACGCTACAGCTATTAAAGCGGCAACCGAGCGGGATCTCCAGCGAAAAATCTGATCCTCTGCCTTCCGCGATATCGAACGCGAGGTGCATGTTTTGACAATATTAATATTGATCGGGGGACATATAAAACGGGCAGCTATGAATTTTACCCGGCAGAATATCTTGCGATGCGATTATAAAATCGCTTTGAGCGAAACACGTGGGCGTGAATCCATCACAACAACCGCCGCTCAGGTGGAATATCAGCGGCCCATGCGCTTCACGCAACTGAATTAATAACCATACGCGCTCTTACGGTCACCGACTCTGATGCGAAACCATCAAGCGAACCTGTGGCTGCACGCATCTCATGGCTCAGAACAAACCCTGCGGATTTTTATCATAGGACATCAGCACATTCTTGGTATGACGGTAATGATTCAGCATCATTTTATGCGTTTCTCTGCCGATTCCTGATTTTTTGTAGCCGCCAAACGAAGCGTGCGCCGGATAAACATGGTAACAATTACACCAGATGCGCCCGGCTTCAATCCCACGCGCCAGAGTATGCATTTGATGGATGTCACGGGTCCATACTCCGGCACCGAGCCCATACAGCGTGTCGTTGGCAATGTGCAAAGCTTCAGCTTCATCCTTGAAGGTGGTGACACTCAGGACGGAACCAAATATTTCCTCCTGAAAAATACGCATTCTATTATTGCCTTTGAGTACAGTAGGCTTGATATAGAAACCTTCAGGATAGGTCTCATTTGCGTAAGTTTCACCACCTGTCAATATCTCTGCACCTTCCTGTATTCCGACATCAAAATAACGCAGGATTTTCTGGTATTGATCATGAGATGCCTGGGCGCCCACCATCGTCGCAATATCAAGCGGATCGCCCATTCGGATCCCATCGATGCGCTCAAGACAGCGGCGTATGAAATCCTCATAAATATTTTCCTGGATCAACGCCCGGGAGGGACAGGTGCAGACTTGACCCTGGTTCAGGGCAAACATGAGCAGCCCTTCAATGGCTTTATCAAGGAAGGAGTCTTCCTGCGCCATGACGCTGTCAAAAAAAACATTTGGCGACTTACCACCAAGCTCAAGCGTTACGGGTATGATATTTTCGGCTGCATATTGCATGATGAGCCGACCGGTCGTCGTCTCACCCGTAAAGGCGATTTTTCGGATATCCGGATGGCTGGCCAGCGGTTTTCCGGCTTCCACCCCGAAACCGTTTACGATATTCACAACCCCCGGCGGTAAAAAATCGGCAATGGCTTCGATGAGCAGAAGAATGGACACAGGCGTTTGTTCCGCTGGTTTCAAAACCACACAATTTCCAGCAGCCAGGGCAGGCGCCAGCTTCCATGCAGCCATCAGAATGGGGAAATTCCACGGAATGATCTGACCCACTACCCCGAGGGGTTCATGAATTTCCATGGATACTGTCTGCGCATCGAGATCGGCCACTTCTCCAGCATCGGCGCGAATCACACTGCCGAAATAACGAAAGTGATCCGCAGCCAGTGGAATATCCGCCATTATGGATTCCCGCACCGGCTTGCCATTATCCCAGGTTTCTGCCACAGCCAGCTTTTCCAGGTTTTCTTCGATACGATCTGCGATCCTGAACAACAGATTGCTTCGTTCTTTCACCGAAGTTTTGGACCAAGTCTGCGCGGCTTTCCAGGCTGCTTTGACCGCCATATCGATATCTCTGCTGTTGGACTGGGGTACCTGCGCAATAATTTTTCCGTCCACAGGAGAGATATCATCAAAATAACTGCCATCAACGGGTGCAACCCATTCTCCGCCAATATAATTCTCATATTGTCGCTTGAATACAGGCTTTTCATAAATCATTTCTTGCTCCCTGGTTTTTTCTGACTAATTTGATGCGACAGCACTCTGGAGTCCTGATTTTTATTGAATCTTNNACCCCTGGATTAATTCTAGACGAACCTCTAGATTAATTCTGAACGAAGGTGATGGTGGTTCCTCAGGTTCAGATTCGAGACGCAAATCGTGCATAATAGCAGGGCTATTGCGAAGATAGTCAACAATGAAACCGGGCCAGCAGGGACGCAAAATGCCAGTTCATGAATGGATCAGAGGTTCCCAAGATCAGAACCCAACATCAGGTTCACAGGCTCACTTCAAATAAATGAGCTGGATCTCCAGGGGTTGGGTGGTATCCCCAGGCGAAAACGCTGCCGGCGCAAAGCGGGGAGCAAAATGAGGAATATAATTATTCGACATGCCCACACCTTCTTTCGGCCCCAACGGCCCTCGCCACGGCAGGACATTGATATCAAGCCGTCCGTTATCATTTTCATCATGAATCGCCTGGATCGCGTAAAGCCGATCCAGGTTCAATCCATTGAAGCGGATTTCCAGCATTATATCTTGCGGAGCAAGTTTCTTGATGGCGCGGGCCTGCGATAAATCAGGCCAACGCGCAGGGGAATCAAACAAGGCGATGATCAGGTGCCCGCCGCGTTGATGGTCTATCCGGGAAATAACAACATCCAGAGATGCGTCAGCAAGCTCCTGGGCCGAGGCATCTCCAACAGCCAAGGATAAACCAAGCAAAACCGCCATGAGAGAGCCTGCGCTTGCTGTCCGCATAGCTATTCGAGACCTTGCTCCAGATCCAGAACCAACGACTTCAAACGCTCCAGGTCTTCGGCGCTGGCTTCCCAGTAGCCGCGTTGCTCAGCTTCTACCATACGTTCGGCGATATTAAGTGTCGCATACTGGTTGTTTTCTGTCAGGCGCTGACGCATTTCGTCGTCAAACATAAAAGTCTGGACCGTTTCCTCAAAGATCCAGTTATCCACTTTGCCCGTGGTAGACTGCAAACCCAACAGATTTTCTACCCGTTCGGCAACTTTCTGAGCCCCATGAAAATCATGCGCGAGCATGCCATCGATCCAGGCCGGATTTAGCGTTCGGGTACGGCTCGCCCGGCCAATCACCTTATCGACATCTTCCACCTCGAGATTCGCGTCCGTGGAATCAACGATCCACTGCTCTGGCACCTCGCCTCGATTCTCACGCACACTATTGGCCAGTCCGCCGAAAAACTCGTAGTAGTGGTTCAGATCCGTAACCTCATATTCGGAGCTGTCCCGTTCCTGAGTCACCAGTTCGATAGTGCTGGAAAGATTCTTGAAAACTTCTGAAGCAGGATTGGTCTCACCAGCCCAGGCAGCGGTGTTTTCCGCCCAATAGGCATGGCACATATCTTGATCATAGGCATCTGCCAGTTCGCTTTCCTCCCGCCAGTTACCATCTTGTACCCTGTCTGCCACCGAATTTCCGTATTCACTGGAAGAAGGACCAAAAATACGAGCGCCCGCAATTTCCCCCTGTTGCTCTCTCATAGCCAGGTAATGCTTGCGGACAAAATTTTGCTCAATCGGCTCATCAGCCTCGGCCGCCAGTTTTACCGCTCGATTGAGCAATTCGATCTGAGGGCGGAACAAATCGCGAAAAATGCCGCAAATAGTGATCAACACATCGATTCGCGGGCGCCCCATCTCCTCCAGCGGGATCAACTGAAGATCCTTGAACCAGGGATTGTTGACCTTGCTGATCACCTTCACGCCAAGCCAGGAAAGGATCTGGGCAATAGTATCGCCGCCGGTCTTGACGGTTTCAAAACCCCATAATACAGTGCCAATGGTTTCGGGATAGCTGCCATGAGAAGCCTTGTAACGCTCCAGCACCTCTTGAGCCATGACTTGCCCCACACTTTGAGCCGTTGTGCCGGGAATAAGTCTGGGATCGAACTCATAAATATTGCGCCCCATGGGATAGACGCTACTGTTACGTTGAGGGTCGCCGCCCACATTTGGGAGCACATAGCCGCCATTCAATGCATTCAGCAGCCCTCCACTTTCATCGGAACCGGAAATCTGCTGGCACAGGGATTGGGCGAACTGGCGGGTTGATTTGGGCAGCGCCTCACGCTCTCCGCCAATAAAACGGGTGATTTGATCGCGAGCCTGCAGATCCACTTCCTCAGCCAGTATTACGTCTTCTCTCAGATCTTCAGCCTGACGACCGCGATTCTCAGCCAGTATACCGTGTAGAGAAGGCGTTTCCCGCCCCAGCCGCAGCACATTGACAAGATATTCCATCAGGTCTTCATCGCTCTTTCGACGATCAATCACATGCAGTCCTTTGGGAATGAGGCGACGCTTCATGCGATAGAGTTCAAGCTCCAGGCTCGACAAGTTCTCAAAGCTTAAATTGGCTTCCTCGGCTTTCTGGGCGATGGCTTGTTCAATGACAGACCTGATCCCGGTATTCATATTCCGCCTATATTCTCCGAGCAAGTCCTCCAGTTCCACATAGGTACCATAGAGCCCAGAGACGATCATCACCGGTGAATCATGGGAAAGGGTCACCGCATAGCCCCGACGCTTGGCAATAGTGGCCTCCCCGGGATTGCCCGCCCAGTAGTAGTAAAGATGGGGCATGTGGCCAATCAGCACATCGGGGTAACAAGATTCAGAGAGGGGGATTTCCTTGCCCTTGGTGAACTCCATGGTTCCGTGCATCCCGAAATGAATCAGCGCATCAGCCAAAAATTCCTTCTCCAACCATTGGTAAAAGCACAAATATTGATGATGCGGCGGCATATCCCGATCATGATAGGAAGCTTCAAGGTCACCATCCACGCCTCGCGCTGGCTGGATCCCAATGAATACATTGCCCAGAAACACGCCGGGAACAAGGATTTCTCGATCTCGGGTCATGATTTTTCCGGGAGCAGAGCCCCAACAGCGGACCATTTCCTCCTGAATAGCTTCCGGCAACTCTGCCAACCATTGCTGATAACATTCAGTGCTGACCGTGATGAAAGAATCAGTCTGCGCAAACCGGGGCGAATTCGCGGCCCCAGCTTCCAGAATCCCAGCCAACACGCCTTGTTCGGGTTTTTCCACGGTATAACCTGCTGCCGCCAAACGATCGAGAAACAGCTCCAGGCTGGCGAAAGTATCGAGATAACCGGCTGACCCAAGGCTGGCTTCGCCGGGCGGATAATCGTAAAGAATGATGGCAACACGTTTGTCGGCATTCGCTTTTCTGCGCAACTGCACCCAGGACAAGGCACGCTCACCGATTTTTGCTATCCGCTCGGGGATTGCCTGATATTCCTTAATGCTGGCGCTGAGTTCGTTAACATTGCTTCCGCGCACCGGCCCACCAATCACGATGGGTTCGATGCACCCATCCAACTCGGGCAATACAGCGGCTACGACAACCTCCAGCGGATTGATTTTGCTACCCGCGCGCCATTGGGCTATCTCGGTGCTATACAGCCAGAACCCCGACAAAACAGGTACATCAAGCTGCTGAAGCAAAGCATGGGTCGGCTCGGATGGGCCGCCCATAGGACCGCCGTTAAGACGGAAAAAGTGCATATTGATCAAAACATCAATTACCGGCTTGCCATCGTGGATAAAAAAGGAGCGGATGGCGTCCAGAATACACTCCACTTTACTGGTGACCGGAACGATATTGGCCCGACCAGCCATTTGATCAATCAGTTCACGCACCAATGGCTCGCAGTCCTGCTCATGCATGCCGCCGTAAAACAGCACCCCTATCGTGGGCTTGGCCGGATCAAAGGGGACACTGCGGCGAAAATCGTCCCATGAAGCAAATGACCCGTGATCCGGCCACCACAGCGCATACCTGGGCTGAACTATGGGCTCAGGAACCGATTTGATCCGCAGCCCCCCATAGGCGCGGCCCAGAGACAGCAACATGTTCTTGAGGTTTTCCACTCCAGACTCAGTGTAATATTGGCCTGCCAACACCCAGTTGCGCATGTCTTTCAGTTTCCAGAACGGCAACACACGACCCATCAGCTTGGTGATTTCTCCCGCGACTTTCAGCTTGGAAAAGGTGTTGATATCAACCTTCATATCGCCCCTGAAAATATCGGCGCCGTTAAAAGATCCCATGCGGGTCAAGGCGAATATTTCCACACTGCCGATAGGGAAAACAACGATCGTAGCTTCGGATTGGGAAAAAAATCGGGACATATATTCCGTTATCCGGGTTTGACCGCGCACGTCCACGAGGATAATATCGCTACTCTGAATCGCCTGTTCGATTTCACCCAGAGAAAGCCGACCTCGATCCAGATCGTCGAGGTACAATTTGCGCACGGCGATGATTTCCCCGTACTCGGACTTGATTTCACGGATCGCCTGAAGCAGTTCCCAGGTATTGTCCAAGGTTGTCAGCATCAAAAATTTTACCATTGCGCGATCTCCTCCAAATAGACATGATTGCCTTCGGCTGCTGTCGTCAACTGTTTAAGATAACCCAGGTCCTGGATGCGTTTACCGGTGTTGATAGCCACCAGGTCGATACCCTTGTCGCGAATCTGCTCACCCAGCCAAATAAGATCTTCGTTCAGGGAGTCCTTGATGGTGATATTTCCGCGCCCATCAGATATCAACACAATGCGGGCATATTGATGGGCGTCTCGTTGTTGCTCAATTACCTGCAAAGCGGATTGGATCCCCTGGGAGAGGGGTGTTTTGCCACTGGTTGGCAATTCACGCAGGCTCGCTTCGGCAAGCTCCACATTTGACGTGGGCGGCAACACCACGGGCGCATCCTCTCCGCGAAAAGCTATCAAAGCCACCTCGTCGCGCCTCTGATAGGCCGATTGCAGCAATTGCAAAATAGCTCCTTTGGCCAGTTCCATACGAGTCTGAGCCCCCATGGATGCGGAAGTATCCAGGCAGAAAACATAAAGCATGCCACTTTTGCTCACGCGAATCTTTTTCATCAAATGCCCGGTAGCCACAAGCACGGGGCCGCCACTCGCATCGCGGGCGGCGCGGCGCAAGCTGGCATCGACCGCCACATCCCCGGAACCATCCCAGGGACGCGCCTGCACATATTTGCCCCGCTCTGCGGGCCGTGGTTGCGGGTTGCGTCCACCCCGCTCAGGATTGCGATCCTTCCCCTGGGCCAACTCGGCCAGACGTACAGAAGGATTGATATCAAAAACTTGTTCGGGTTGTGGCGCGCTCTCCCCGCTCATCGTTTCTTGCAGCGTCTGCTGGAGTTCCTGTTTGGATCCGACTTTCTCAAACGGTTTGCGCCGCATGCGATGGGGCAGAGCCAGTTCCATGGCCTTGCGCACATCATTTTCTTCAACTTCGCCGCGCCCATCAAATGCCGCCAACGCTCTCGCAGCCTTGGCGATTACGATATCGGCCCGCAGCGTCTCAACACCGAGACGCACACAGGTTTGCGCAATCAGTGCCAGGGCTCTCTCTGGCAAGTCAACGGCATCTACAATGTCGCGCGCATTGGTGATACTTTGGCGCAGTGCATCCTGGGATTCGATGTAGTTCCCGGCAAAGGCATCGGGATTGCGATCAAATGCCTCGCGACGCCGCACCACCTCCATGCGCTCAGCGGGATCGTTTAAACCCTTCACCTCCACGCACAGACCAAATCGGTCCAGAAGCTGGGGACGGGGCTCACCCTCTTCCGGATTCATGGTGCCGACCAGGATAAAGCGTGAGGGATGTGACAGAGAGATACCTTCGCGTTCGATGACGTTGACACCCAGAGCGGCAGCATCGAGCAACACATTAGCCACATGATCATCCAGAAGATTCACCTCATCGATATACAGGATATTGCGATGAGCCGCAGCCAAAAGTCCCGGCTGCACCGCCAGCCCCTCTCCCTTAAGGGCGCGTTGAATATCCAGAGTGCCCACGACACGATCTTCGGTTGCGGAAACCGGCAAGTCCACCACGGTCATCTTTTTATAAAATGGCGCAACAGGCGCCACATCATCATGCTGTTGGCATGCTTTGCATAAAGCAAGCTTCTGGTTCGGCATGCAGTTAAACGGACAGCCCTGGATCGTTTCAAAACTCGGCAGCAGTTGCGACAAAGCCTGCGCGGCGGTGGACTTGGCTGTGCCTTTTTCACCCCGGATAAGCACGCCGCTGATGCGAGGTTCGATGGCATTGAGGATCAACGCCAATTTCATGTCCTCCTGACCCACGATAGAGGTGAAGGGAGGGATCATGCGCTCGACAGACATATATTGCTCCTGATTAGGTTGGCGAAGATCGACCCGATTAAGAAACCTCTGATTAAGTCATGAACTCGGTTCTTGCGTCCCTACTGATCCAGCTTCATCGTTATAAATCTCCGCAATAGCCCTGCTAACCTGCGCGATTTACGCCTCGAATCTGAACATGGAGAACACAATCTCCTTCGTCCAGACTTGATTCAGAGGCTCCTTAGGCGAAAGGAACTACATGGTTGATTCCATAAAATCAACTCTATTTGCGCCTCCTTGATGCCTTGCCATCCGGACGATCCCGCCATGGGATTATGATCTTCTGGATATGAGAATTTACCAGGTCGCCTTGAACGAGATCTGGACATTACGACCGGGTTGCGCCAACCTGTCGGAAACATCCCCCGCGAACACTATCACCGGAAAACTGGTGTAATATTTATCCGTCAGATTTTTCACGCCAAGGCGCAGATCCGCTGTTTTCATGCCTTTGAACAAGCCAAATCGGCTCATATCCATTCCGGCCTGCAAATTATAGGTAGTAAACCCGGCAGTAAGCCCGGCAGTTTTCCCGTCAGAGGCCCAATGATTGGGTATGCGGTCCTGATTGTCATAGATACTGGCGGTAAACTCGCTCCAAAAAGGCGGCATCCATTCAAACCTGCCGTAGTCCTCATAGCGCAAACCCAATTCAGCGCCCAAAGGCGGGATTGCCTCTATAGGATCACCTTCCTTTTCGTCTTCACCCCGGGTATAGGCCAGCTTCATGAAAGTTGACCAAAAATCCGTCATGGCGTAATCCAGATTTAACTCAGCGCCCAACAACTCCGCTTCCCCCAGATTGAGAAACGTAATCTTGCCCCCGGGGATCGTTCCGAAAAGAATCAAATCATCCACCTTGTTACGAAATATGGAAATATCTCCCGTCAAACGCGAAGAAGCAAACTTGGCCCCCACTTCCACGTTGAAGGATTCTTCAGGCTCCAGATCAGGATTGCCAACCATGATTAATCCTCCCGCTCCAGCTCCATAGTAATAACGCTCCTTGAGCGTAGGCATGCGGAACGCCGTTCCCATATTAGCGGTCAGGCTCACAGACGGGGCGAGGCGATAGACCAGACCGAGAGCGGCGGTAATCGCGTCATCGTTGTTATCGACATCTGGCGATTTGGGCGTATCCGGATTATTTTCTGTCTGAAAATATTCATAGCGCCCGCCGATGAAGGCGCTGAATTTTTCTGTTACGGCAATTTCATCCTGGACATAAAATCCCGCAGACTCCAGGGTTCCATTCAAGGGATCCGCTGCCGTAGGAAGCCAGAAAACAGGCACCAGATCGTACAAAATTACATCGGTGACAGTGTTGCTGGGACCATAGGCTTTATCTCGGAAGATATCCAAACCGCTGGTGATAAAATGACGCGATCCGACCCGGCTCATTTCTTGCATGTTCAATCCAATGGTCTCAATCGCCATGCCGATTTCGGCCCGCGGAATAATGTTCACCGGATGGGTAGGGAGGTCGGGTTCAATATCGGTGTACATATGCACCTGATGATCTATTCGGTTCATGTAGATCGAAGCTTTCAATTGCTGCATCCACGGAAACGGATCCTCTGCCGTGTAGCCAATAGAGAACTTTTGCCTTTCCACGGACGGCTGCGTGATGGTAGTAACTGACAGAGCTGGAATCTTGACATTATCGACGATAATGGCCGGCAGACCATCGATGGGAATCGCTGCTTTCGGGTCGTACGCCGCAAAAGGGGGTGTTTTGACATCCTCGGCCAAGCTATATTGCCATGCCAGGCGCAGACTTTCCTTTGCCGAAAGCGCATAATTGAGATCCAGGCTGATTGCTGAATCCTCAAAACTGCTGTGGGGCAATTCACCCACGGGGGTGTCAAGATTTTCAGCGTTGCGCCAGCTCACCCCAAGATTAAACGCCATCCTTTCCCCGCCCGCATTCAAACCGGCGCTGACTTTCGACATCTGGTTGACGCTATCAAAACCCACGCTGGCTCGTTTTTCGAAATAGGGTTCTTCGCGAATCCTGGCTTTTTTAGTGATCAGATTAACCACGCCACCGACAGCCGCCGAACCATACAATACTGAGGAAGGCCCGCGGACAACCTCGATACGCTCGACTTGCTCGATATCAATAGCGGAAAGTTCAGCGCCGCCGTAAGTCGCCCCAACATGAGAATTGTAACGTTCGCCATCAATGAGAATCAGAACACGATCCCCGTACAGACCGCGGATACGGGCCTTTCCGTTCCATGGCGTGCCCTCAGGGCCGATATCTATATTGGCTTCGTGGCTGAGCAAATCACCGATATTGCGCGCGCCCGAACGCAGAATCGCTTGCTGGTCGATCACAGTAACCGGGACGGGATTATCAAGAACACCCATCTCATAGCGAGTACCTGTGACCACCATTTCTTCGAATTCAACCGGGTCGTCTTTCGCAGCAGCTTGAGCTTCCGGAGCTGCCT
>DEIQ01000108.1 GCA_002352565.1 Proteobacteria bacterium UBA2770
AGGTTTTTCGGTAACGGCAATAGATTTAAGCGAGGCGTTACTTCAAGAGTTAAATAACGAAGCTAGCGATTTAAAAATCAACACAATTCAAGATGACATCATTAATTTTGATGACCATCTCGATAACAATGTTGAACTTATTATTTGCATGACAGATACCGTTACGCACTTGGAATCCAAGGAAAAGGTTGTAAGCCTTTTCAATAAATCATTTAAGTCTCTTGAAAAAGGCGGTAAGTTTATCTTGACTTTCCGGGATCTTACCCACGAATTAAATGACCTTGATCGCTTTCTTCCAGTTAAAAGTGACGAAAGTACAATTTTTACATGTTTCTTAGAGTATGAGCCTGAGACAGTAAAAGTACATGATATCGTATACAGAAAAATAAAAAATGAATGGGTGTTACAAAAAAGCTTCTATCGAAAGGTAAAACTTTCAAAAACGTGGGTAGATAAACAATTGACAAATATAGGTTTCAGTCTTGAAGAGTCAAGTATGAAAAATGGTCTTATTACAGTTATAGCCATAAAAAACACTTAATAAACTGTTATGACTATGGAGAGAGTAATGCAAACTGTAGTGGTCAACTAATTCCGAATCATTATGGGAGGAGATCTATTGTGATGGCGTTGGGCTTGCCTCTTTTAGCTTATTTTTCAGGTTCGGTTATGGGCAGCAGGGTTGCCGGTTTTTTATTGGGCGGTACCGATCCGAGTTCGACAGGTAGCGGTAACCTTGGAGCGACCAACTCGTTGCGAGTGCGAGGTCCGGTTTTCGCTTTGATGGTTTTGGTGGTGGATGCGGGCAAAGGTGCGCTTGCTGTATCGATAGTGCACTGGCTTCCGGTTTTACCTGAGATGCGTTCGTATTTGATCTTGGGTTGTGCCGTGGGTGTGACCCTGGGTCATGTTTTTCCTGTTTATCTGCATTTTCGCGGCGGTAAGGGTGCTGCTACGCTTATTGGCGTATTCGCGGCAATCATCCCCGAAGCTCTGATCCCAGCCGCGCTTGTGTGGTTCATCATGCTCAGTTTCTATGGTTATGTCAGCCTCGCCACATTATCAGGGGGTCTTGTGTTAGCGCTGATAACGCTAATATGGTGGCAATCCTGGCCTATGGCTGTTCTGGGGCTTTTTTGTATGACGCTTCTCCTTTGGACCCATCGCGAGAATATTTCCCGTCTGTTCATGGGCAATGAAAACCGGTTTGAGAAAGCCATGTTTTTGCGGCGCTTATGGTCAAAGCTAAGGGGTCGCTTGTCACAATGATCACTGGAAATTGAACACTGAACCGAATTGGAATGGCATGGACTCTGGTTTCCAGCGAGCATGAATCATGAAGATTCAGAGTTGGGTCGATTCGCTTGAGCGTATTCACCGGCTTGGAGTAGTTGGTAACTGTCGCGTTGTTCTCCATTGACGACAACGATATCTGTTACGAAGAAAATGGAATCTGGGCATTGATGTATCTAAGAAAGGCTGAGCAAGAAGATCTTGATAAAATTCAAGAGCTATATGGAAAAAGCAGATCCTTGCATGAGCCCTGGACACATTCACCAAAAGACTATGCTTCATATCTTTCGGACAGTGGTAGATACTTCCTTTGTTCCGAAGAGACTGCCAATATAGTAGGAACTTTTAATATATCTGGAGTTGTTAGAGGTTATTTTCAATCGGGTTTTTTGGGTTACGAAGTTTTCTCACCCTATCAGGGTAAAGGCTATATGAGAATTGGTATAAGGTTACTGATTAACGAGGCATTTAGTTCTCTCAATCTGCATCGACTTGAGGCAAATATACAACCAGGAAATAAGGCTTCTATTAAATTAGTTTCTGGAGCTGGTTTCGTTAAAGAAGGTTTCTCAAAAAACTATCTGAATATAGGTGGTTTAGGCTGGAAAGATCATGAACGGTGGACATTGCTAAATGAAAACTGGTGTGAACAAAATTAATAACAATTAGCTGCAGCGGACGCGCCCCGCTGAGCGGGGCGTTAGATAGCGCCTGGTTTGCCCATCGTTTTGTATCGGCAGAAGGTCAAGATAACCATATAAGTTGAATACCAAAGCAAGCCTGGCGATCCGGCTGGCTTCCTGTTTTATCGAAACCGATTTCACTTCGAGCACAAGCCTAAAGGATGCCCTATCAGGCATGGACTTATCTCGTCGCCTGAGCGACACACGGAAAATCGGCGCCGTGGTGGATCTATCCATTTTGCTGGATATGCTTAAAATATACACGCATGCGTCAATAACGTTCAATTATGCTGAAAATTGTTCAATCTCATCAGGTTGTTGGTGATGGAAAGTTGTTGATCTTGATATCCTTGCAAGAATAATCATTGATCGTTTTCAAATGATTGTTATGATTTGTTTAACGTGATGGTAAAAAAGGAAGGAAAAATGCCTGTAGTGGCGATTGATCAGGGTACTACCTCCTGCCGGGCCATATTGCTCGACGAAGACGCCACCCTGTTAGCGCATTCCCAAAGACCCTTTACCCAGCATTATCCACAGTCCGGGTGGGTGGAACATAATGCCATGGAAATCTGGGAGGTGCAGCGGGAGGTTATTATCGATGTCATTAAACGCGGGGGCATGCAAGCGTCCGATATCACCGGGATGGGAATGGCGAATCAGCGCGAAACCATCGCCATCTGGGAAAAGGAGAGTGGGCTTCCGGTAGCCCATGCCATAGTCTGGCAGGATCGGCGTGGACAGGAACTGTGCGTCAAGCTGAGAAACGAAGGTCTGGAACCATTTTTTCGCCAGCGAACAGGTCTTTTACTGGATCCTTACTTTTCTGCGATCAAGCTGCGCTGGCTTTTGGATCATCGGCCGGATATTCGCGAGCGGGCTGAAAGCGGCGAGCTTCTTTGTGGAACAATGGACAGTTGGATACTTTATAATATCACTGCAGGGCAAACCCATGCCACGGAGCCTTCCAATGCCTCCCGTACCCTGATGATGAATTTGCATACTCAGGCTTGGGATCGTGAAATTCTTGAATTGCTGTGCATTCCGGAATCGATGCTTCCGAGGATCATTCCATCCATCGGTAGGCTGGCTGAGACAGATCCTGGCATAATTGGCGCCAATATTCCTATATACGCCATGCTGGGCGATCAACAAGCTTCCCTTTTCGGTCATGGGTGTTTTGATCCTGGCATGGTTAAACACACTTATGGTACTGGGGCGTTTCTGGTCATGATGATTGGCGGAGAACCTTTATTTGCAGATGGTATTCTCACCACGATTGCCTGGCAGCAGGAAAACGAAAAAACTCTGTTTGCCTTGGAGGGTTCCATTTTTGTAGCGGGCGCGGCCATAGAGTGGCTCAAGGAAGGTCTGGGGCTGATTGCCACCACCGCCGAGGTGGAAGATCTTGCCATGAGCGTGAAGGATACCCATGGGCTTTATTTCGTGCCAGCGCTGACGGGTTTGGGTGCTCCCTATTGGGATCCGGAAGTTCGGGGCATGATGCTTGGCCTCTCACGCGGTACACGGAAAGAACATTTGGTTCGAGCCGCACTTGAAGCCATGGTATTTCAAACCCAGGATGTGCTTGCTGCTATGGAAGCAACTCAAATTCCGATCAAGGAGTTGCGGCTTGATGGCGGGGCTGCGACCAACAGCATGCTGATGCAACTCCAGGCGGATCTTGCCGGAGTTCCGGTTCATACCACCCACACCCATGAGGTTACCGCCCTTGGTGCAGGTATGGCGGCCATGGTCGGAAAAGGCACTTTAACCCTGGATGATGTCGCTAATCACTGGAAGAGCAACCAGATCTTCAGGCCATCCTCTGTTCGCGACGACGTGCGTCAACGATGGAACCATGAATGGAAAAAGGCGGTCAATCACGCACGTGGCTGGCAGCATTCGTGAATCGTACCGTCACTTTGCTTGCCCCTGAGCAAGGCGTCAGGTATCAGCACATACGATACAGAAACACATAATTGCCACCGCAAAGAAGATATTCATGAAAATAAATATTGTCTTGCTGCACTTATTACTTGAAAACGCACTTGATGTTTAAAACTCCTGATCAATTAATGGGAAAACATATGGCTGCTCTCGCAGCTTAAATCCTGATGCACTTCTGACTTGAATCTGCGCTTCATTTGCTCCAATATTCGCCGCAAAAATTTATAGAACTGGACCCCGGATTTGAGAC
>DEIQ01000124.1:0-1020 GCA_002352565.1 Proteobacteria bacterium UBA2770
AGCAGGCGCAAGGCGATTGCGACGAACTTAAGCTATTCGATCGATCGCTGACACCTGAGCAGCGGCGTCATAAGGATCTTCAGATATTAAGTAATGAATTGAAACAGGCGCTGGAAACCTGTCGCCAGCAGAAGAAGCAAGATGAAAAGAAACTCGATAAAGCCATGGAACAATGTCCAGGGGAACGACCTGAAGAACTTGCGCCGGATCTGGTCATTGTATTCGATGCTTCTGGCAGTATGAATCAAAGCATTGCTCCGGATTCAGTCTCAGAACGACTTTTGCGTCAGGCAATGCAAAACAGTGATGACACAACCAAAGCTATCATGGGCGTTTTGGGCTCAGTTTTGAGCGGAACCCGGGTAGGACAAACCATTAACCAGGCCCAGATGCCCAAGCGAATTACTGCTGCACGTGAAGCGACCCGGCGTCTGGTTAGAACCCTACCCCAGGATGTGGATACCGGCCTGGTGGTGCTTAAGGATTGTCCCAAAGCCACCAATATGGGGTTTTATAAGCCAAATGAGCGTCAGCGGCTGTTGATGCGTGTCAGGAGCCTGCAACCGGAGCGCGGGACGCCACTGGGCGATGGTATTCTCCAGGCTGCCAAAATGGTTGACGGGGTCAATAAACCAGCCGTATTGATCGTGGTATCAGATGGTAAGGAAAGCTGTCATGCTGATGTTTGCGGCATCGCACGGCGCTTGGCTCAACAAAAGCCCCTTCTGGTCATCAATACCGTCGATATCACTGGAACCAATGCCGGGGATTGTCTGTCTTCAGCAACCGGAGGGCGCGTTTATACTGCCAACAATGCTCAGGAAATCAATGAAATGATACAGAAAGCCGCCATTGAAGTCACTGGCCCTGCGCATTGCCGTAATGCTATTCCCTCACCCTGATAGTCTCGTATACAATGACTCAAGATGATCGATATAATTCGGGATGCACTGCTGAATAAAAATTC
The DNA here is from genome assembly GCA_002352565.1 of Proteobacteria bacterium UBA2770. GTDB lineage: Bacteria > Pseudomonadota > Gammaproteobacteria > UBA2770 > UBA2770 > UBA2770. Next base: position 968 of record DEIQ01000124.1, read on the forward strand.
CAACATCCAGGGAAGCTCTAATCCATATTATGAACCCGGTGCCTGCGGTGAGC
>DEIQ01000124.1:1033-7255 GCA_002352565.1 Proteobacteria bacterium UBA2770
ACCCGCTTGCGTCCCTTATGTCCACTTCATTGCTGATAATCTTTGCAATAGCCCTGCTATTACGCACGATTGTCGTCTCGCATCTGAACATAATGAACCACACCTGAGCTTCGCCCAGACTTGATCAGAGGTTCCCTGAAGATTTCCTACGAACATTTAGTTGATGATTAGTGGTTCATAACAGCTTCCTCAAGTTTAATCCGGGAATCCATGACTGAAGACACGCAAAAAATACTCATCGAAAGCGGCGATCTCAAGCGTTTTCGCCCCCTGGGCGCTGATGGCCAGCCGGTATATCAGGCTGCTGCGCGCTTACGCGCCTCTATTACCCGACAAATGGGTCATGAGATGGCTGATGTGTTCGCCATTCCGCAAATCAACGAGCACGGCAGCCGAATTGACTGGTACGCTTCCATGCAAGGCGTGGTCGTACCATGGTCGGCTGCAACCGATGAAGAAAGAGATCAGGCCAAGTCCTTTCTGGCTAATATCCGCCGAACCATACAGCAACATGCGGATCAATTGCTTGAGATGGAAACGTCCAACAGTGACCGACGCACCTTTGCGCGTTTACTGCGGCATATCACCGAATTTCCTGGTCATGAGCATGTTTATCTGGTCGATGGCAACCCGGTGATTGCTTTCTGGGGATTTCATGGCAGTAACTTGGAAGATGATCGGGATTCCATTTCTCTGTTGCCAGTTCAATCAATGGCTGCTAAAGCATCTATACCGCCGCTTGCTCCGGCAGTTGCCGAATCTGTTGTGCTACCGCTTAAATCCAGACGTCGTTTCCCATGGTGCCTGTTATTATTGTTATTGCTTTTACTCCTCCTGATACCTTTATTTTGGTGGCTGTTTGCGCGTAGTCAGCGGGCAGTTGTGCCCACAGAAGAAATTCAGCATGTTCAGTTGGACGAGACCGGATCGGATCGTTCAACAGCGCTGGATGAAACTCGTATGGATAGAAATTCAGATTCGACATATCAAAGCGACCGGACTGTGAATATCGACAGGGATGAAAGGTATCGCTATTCCGGGACGAAGCATCGTGATTCCAGCCTTCATACAGATGAGGATATCAAGCGGAAAATCGATCGCAACGAAAATATGATGACACATGAAGCGGCGGATTCTTATTCGGAGCTCGGCGATCAACAGGTGCGCCACGAGGATTTTACTCCGCCAGCTCCGGAGTTGGATCAGGAAACCGGGGCTGGAGAAACGCCACGGCAAAATGGCGCGCATGACCGAACCGACATCAAGCAACAAGGGCCACCATTGCAGCTTCCCTCTGAAGCGATGAAAAACGGCGCTACGCAGTTTCTTGATGGCACATGGTATGCGGATACCGGGCTTATGGATCGGTCCGGGCGGCAAGTTCGGGTGGGGTACGAGTTCAAGAATGGCGAAGGTAGTACCCACTATTACCGCAGTGATGGGGTGGAATGCATAGGCCCGACATCGGCGAGGATAGAGGGTGATGAGCTGGTGCTGCAGGATCAGGATGACATTCGCTGTGAGGATGGCATTCGTTTCAAACGCTCCACGGTTCGTTGTGATACGGGGGGTGGCAATCAGGCGCAATGTCACGGTTATTATGACAGTGGAGAGCGGTTTTCTGTGGATTTGTTTCAGGCGCCCGAAAAACAGCAATAACCTTGGGGTCAGTGATGCTATCTGAGTTGGTGAATTTTAATGATCTTGTGACCTTGGTCAGCAATTCGGGCGTGCAGTTTCTTGATTTTGGCCTGGGGCAGGATTTTCGCAAATGCATGCCCGGGGAATTTGTAGTCCAGGAAAGCAACCGGTCTTTGGCCCGGCTTGAATATGATGAGCGCCGGAACAGTCATGTCCACCCGAGACAACCGGAAACGGCGCTGCGCTCGAGTATTACCGTCAATGTGGATGATTCCGTTCGCCTTCTGGATGATATCTGGATACCGATCCCGTTGTTGAAAAAATACGAATCCGGAGATTATGGTGAAGGCCCGACCACATGGGCGCGGGCGCGTCTGGTGGCTGTTGATCCCGCCGAAGATCCGGATCGACATAGCTATCGCCTGGTGCTGGCCATTGATACCACGGTGTTTGAGGATCAGGATGATCTGGCATATCTGGCGCCTACTTATCGGGATGTTCAGACCGGCGATTGTTTCGCTTTCGCCTATCGGGCGCATCATATCGGCTGGTTTAGCGAACAACCATGGATCGAAGGATGGATCAATGAGTTGTATGGTGAATTGGCGGAACAACGGCTGCGCCTCTATCCGGATGAGATTGAAAGCCGAATCAAAAATCTGGAGCCATTTGCCCATTATCTCAATCTTTTATTTGTGATCGGTGAATATGCTGGCGTGCCTGAAATCAAGCTGTTACGCAATGCACCGGAGGATATGTTGCAGCCGATACAGGTGGATATGCTGCTTGATGTGGGTAATTCTCGAACCTGTGGGGTATTGGTGGAGAAACACCCGCATCAAGACCCATTGGGCCTGCGCTATGAATTGGAACTGCGTGATTTGACCCAGCCACACTGGGTATATGCGGAACCCTTTGTCAGCAGGGTGGAATTTTCCCAGGCTAATTTCGGTAAAAACGACTGGGCTTTCCGCAGCGGTCGATCCGATGCTTTTCTCTGGCCTACTATCGCCCGCACTGGGCGGGAATCCATTTTTCTCGGTAGCAGACGAACTGGTAATGAAGGCGCAACGGGCATATCAAGCCCCAAACGCTATCTGTGGGATGAAGCTCCCTACGAACCAGGATGGAAATTCAATAGCGCTTCAAGCGGTTTGAATGAATTTCCGGCGGTGGCGGCTCCTTTCACCAATCTGATTGACGCGTATGGGGAAGCGTTGTACGAACTGCCTGAAGAAGAACGCATTCCCGTCTTCACTCCCCGTTATTCCAGAAGTTCGATGATGATGTTCATGCTGGCAGAAGTTCTGGCGCAGACTTTGTGCCAGATCAACAGCGCTGCACAGAGGCAAAAGATGCCTAATGCCGGTATGCCGCGACATCTGCGTTCCATCATCTTGACGGTACCGCCGGGTATGTCAAAACCCGAGCGTGAAATATTCGAAAAACGCATGCAACAGGCGATGGGTCTGATCTGGAAAGCATTCGGCTGGCATGGCGAGGATGTGCCCGTCGATGATCCCGATAACAAACCATGGCCGCCATATCCGGCGATAAAAGTGCAATGGGACGAGGCTACGTGCGCTCAGATCATTTATTTGTTCAGTGAAATAGATAACCACTTTAGTGGGCGGGCCGATGAATTTATCGCCACTACTATTCGCCCCCGACCCGATGTGAAAGAGCGCAAGATCAGTATTGCCACCATCGATATCGGTGGTGGAACCACCGATCTGGTGATTAATGATTACTGCCTTGACAAAGGTCGGGGCGGCAATGTCGGGATTGATCCCAAACAGCGCTTTCGCGATGGATTCAAGGTTGCGGGCGACGATATACTGCTGGAGCTTATTCAGGCCACGCTGGTGCCGGCTTTCGACAATGCCTTGATGCATCATGGCATCAAACATCCGCAAGTAGTACTCTCGCATTTGATGGGTACTGCGCCGGTAACCATTGAAGATAAGGTCATGCGCCAGCAACTGGCAATTCAGGTCATGTATCCGGCGGGATTGTTTATACTCAAGGCCTACGAAAATTTTGATCCGGCTTCACAGACACCTGCGAAAACCTTCCCCTTAAAGGATCTCATTGCTGATCAATCGCCGCCGACGCAACGCCTCTTGAATCATGTCACCAGCCTGGTGCGGCGTCATGAACCTGAGGAGCAACCAGATTTTGACTTGCTCAATGTTCCGGTCAGCATCGATTTGTGCGCGCTGCACGAGCTGTTTTTAACCAACCGCATTTCGGTTTGCCGCACACTGCGCGCATTATGCGAGATCATACATCTGTTTGATTGCGATCTTTTGCTCCTTACCGGGCGCCCCTCTCAGTTGCCGGGTATCGAAGCTGTGGTGCGAAGTTTGCTGCCCTTGCCCCCTGATCGAATCATAAAGTTGAGTCGATACAAAGTTGGGGGCTGGTATCCGTTTAACCGACAGGGGATGATTGCCGATCCCAAGACAACCGCGGCGGTAGGAGCGATGCTGTGTATGCTCGGCCAAGGACGCTTGACCAACTTCTTCTTGCACTCCAATCGCTTTATTCCTTATTCAACGATAAGGAATATCGGTTTAATGGATAAAGATCACATCATTAAGGATGAAGATCTATATTATACAGATGTGGATCTGGATGATGAGGATTATGAATTACACCAGGATACTATGCTGGAGGTGCGTGGTTTGATGCAGCTGGGTTATCGACAGTTGAATGTTGAGCGCTGGGCCGGATCACCTTTATACACCATGGATTTTGCCGACGATCAGGTACGCAGGCGTGTCCAGACACAGGACGAACTGCTGTTGCGCGTGAGTCTGCGCCGCGATAAAAGAGGTTCGGAGGGTTTTAAGGTTGATCGGGTGGAAACGGCAACGGGCCGAAGTTGTAATCCAAATGACGTTAGTCTGCGCTTTAACACTTTGACCAGCGCAGCGCTTGGTGAAAACAGCTACTGGCTTGATCATGGCATCATTATTTAACAGCAATATTCAATGGCTTGCCTCGAGACGACTGGAGCCATGCGTCAGCACACTGATCGCCTGCGTTGATACAGCGGGGCAAAGAGGAATACACGCAGTGGCTGGCGCTTATGGCTCGCTTGCTCATCGATGATATAAGCGAGCAGATCCCAGGATCAGCTATCGATTCAGCACGTCATCTCGAACGCTATTGGCGATATCAGCAACTTCCTGAACGTCGGCTGGATCTGCGCCCAATTCTGCCAAGGTACCACCAAGCAGCTCAATGATCGCATCGACATGACTGTCATTCAATCCCCGGTCAACAAGATGTTTGTGTCCTCGGCGCATGTCTTTACCGGTGTAATTATTTGGGCCGCCAAAAACCATGGTCAAGAAAGCTTTTTGTTTGTTGGCCTGCGTTTTCATGTCAACGCCAGAAAAATATTGATTGACGCGATCATCTGCAAGCACTTTACCGTAAAAAATATCTACTGCTTTATCCATAGCCGCTGCACCACCAATACGCTCATATACACTGGTCATTGATCGATTCTCCTCTAAAGATGTCTTTAGATATATATAGACATATTCTACCAATGATGTATTCCCAATACAATTTATTAACTACTGATAAGGAACGAAAGAACCGAGTTCATGAATGGAACCGAGGTTTACAAGCAAGGGATGAATTGATATAGCTTGTAACGCAGCATGAGAAAAAAATGGCTTTCGTACACAGGTCTCGTTTCCTATTGAGAGGATGGTTGTTGCGCAATCACTATTGTGCGTAAAATTATGATATTGGCTGGATAATTTGCGGGATCGGCGAATCGAGCAGGGGATCGCTGATCCCGGCTTCGGTGAATCCTTTGGCGCGTAGGCGGCAGGCTGGACAAGTTCCGCATGGCGGTCTTAACCCTTCATAACAGGTGTGGGTTAAGGCCATGGATTTCAAAGCACCAAGGTTTTGCGCCAAAAGTACGGTTTCTTTTTTGGTGGCATGCATCAAGGGCGTATGGAGGGTAAATTCGGTTTCCATGCCAAGATTGATCGCCTGCATCAGCGTTTCCAGGGTGTTTTCACGACAGTCCGGATAACCGCTGTAATCGGTTTGCGCCATCCCGGCGACGAGATGGGTGATACCACGCTGGTAGGCAAAGGCTCCGGCAAAGGTCAGGAAAACAAGATTACGCCCGGGAACGAAGGTATTGGGCAAAGCGGATGGCGTGTCGCTGCTGGATGGAGCAATACCAGGATCGGTGAGCGCGTTGCCGCCAATAGCGGCGAAGGTATTAATGGGCAGTATGGTATGGGGTACGTTTACGAGGGCGGCGACGGCCCGAGCGCTATGGAGTTCAATGCGGTGACGTTGATCGTAGTCGAAGGTCAGCGCTTCAACATGGTTTGTACCGAATCGCTTGAGCGCCCAGAACAGGCAGGTGGTGGAATCCTGTCCACCGGAGAGAATAGCCAAGGCACGTTGTGACATGATGTGTTCCTGCTGTGTAGAATTGGAGAACAGAACGATGAAACCCGAGGAAAAACAGCGATGATCGAGAAATATCCGTTTTATCTGGCCGGTGAACCATGCCAACCCAATGATAATCTTGAAGTA
>DEIQ01000037.1 GCA_002352565.1 Proteobacteria bacterium UBA2770
ACCTTGAAATAATAATCGACCACTTCAAGGGTTTTCGGTTCCCGGTATAACCCGATATGCCCCACCCTGGCAGATGGAAGTAGCTGAAGCATGCCATCGAGCAGTCCCATGCCGGCACGCAGAATAGCGGTAAAACAAAGTTTTTTCCCCGCAAGCACTGGAGCCTGCATGGTTTTCAAAGGTGTTTGAATCTGAACATCCGTGAGCTGGAGTTCGCGCGTGACTTCGTAGGTCATCAAAAAACCCAGCTCGCGCAATAATATTCGGAATTCAGCGGTGTGCGTTTCCCTGCGCCGCAACATGGTTAACTTATGCTGCACAAGCGGATGCGAGATCAAATGAACCATGGTATCAGACATCAATAAACCACCTGCGAAAGTAACGCGATTACGATGCCCAGCCACCCCAACCAGACTGAAGCCAACTCAAATTATGCATAATCAGCAGCTTAAGGAACCTTTAGATTAATGGCACCCCAAAGAGCTATAGGGCAAACACGCCACAATAAGATTCAATCTAACCGTTAACACGCTTCCACGCAATAGGAAACCTCTGATCAAGTCATGAACCTGGTGCCTGCGGTGAGCGAAGTCGAACCCGCTTGCGTCCCTACTGGCCCGGTTTCATCGTTACTTATCTTCGCAATAGCCCTGCTATTACGGGCGACAAGCGCCTTGAATCTGAACATAATGAATCGCAATCTCCTTCGTCCAGACTTGATCAGAGGTTCCATAGATAAATACCAATCCTGATGGATAACAGTCACTCCTTTTCCTTGGAACAGGCTATTGAACCATAGCCCTCCAGCAATGCTTGCCAATCTTGTGTCCCAACAGCAATTGAGCGATTTTCCCTTAATTTGAGCAATGAGCGTTTCAAACGCCGCAAATTGCGCTTGCGCCAGAAATCCTTCGGCCTGCGTCTCCGGCTTTTGTCAAAATCCAGCAGATAACTATCATGGCGGCTATCCAGCAGAATATTGTGCGCATTCAGGTCCGCATGATCAATTCCCATGCCATGGAAATGACGGATATTCTCGCCAATACCGAACCATGTTCGTTCAGGCAGCGGACCCTGCGCCAGCGCCTCGGCCAAAGTTACTGCTTCAATCTTCCGGGTAATCAATGCTGCTGTATAATAATATCCATGGCGGGCAACCATGGCGGCAATGGGTCTTGGCACAGGCAATCGCTGCCTGAACAACCAGTACAACAGCCACCATTCACGCCAGCTGCGTGTCTGCTGCAAACCCAGCCACAAATAATGGTCATAAGAAAAATGCCGGATCAATCCGCCGCGGCAGTATGCTCGCAACACCCATGATAGTTCAGGCGAATCTATCTCCCATGCCGATCCCCGCCCCCCCAGAGGACTCTGCAACGAACCACGTTGCGACCACCAGGCGGGATCAAAGCATTCCGGGAGCCAGCTTTCGTCGACCAGATCGGGATCATACAGAACGATGACTGAACCACAACGTTTAACACGCGGCCGCGCATCTCCCGGTCGCATCTGCATTTTACGCTTATCCGCCATCGGGGATGTATGTCACACCGTGCCTGTTTTGCGCAGAATCCAGCATGCTTTCCCTTCCGCTGATATCAGTTGGATCATCGGTTCTCAGATTATGCCTCTTGTCGGCGATATAGAAAATGTAACATGGATTGGCTATGACAAGACATCAGGATTGCAAGGTTTGGTCGCCCTGTATCACCGTTTGAACCGTTCGCACTTTGATGTGCTTCTGCAGATGCAGACTTCGCTGCGTTCCAGCATCATCAGCCTTGGTATTCACGCCAAGCGTCGTATCGGTTATCCACTCAGCGCATCAAAGGATCAGCATCATCGGTTTGTTCATGAATACATCGGATCACCCACTCAGGCTCACGTGCTCGATACCCTGATGGGTTTCGCCGATGCGCTTGATGCCCCGGCATCCCCCCTGCGCTGGGATATTCCCATCCCCCTCGATGCGAGGGCAAGAATAAATCGTGAATTGCGCGATGACCTTCCCGTCATGGTCATCAGCCCGTGTTCAAGCGAACGACTCCGCAATTGGCGTAACTGGGCACCGCAACATTATGCCAGGGTTGCAGCCACGGCTCAACATCAATGGGGCATGCAGATTGTTCTGAGCGGTGCTGGCAGAAAGCTTGAACATGAATACGGGCACGCCATATCGGCTGAATTATCTACCCCCCCGATCAATCTGATCGGACGCATTAATTTGAAAGAACTGCTGGCTCTGCTTTCCCGCGCTAGTGTCGTTATATGCCCGGATTCAGGTCCGGTTCATATGGCTACTGCGGCAGGAACCCCAGTAATCGGACTCTACGCCACATCTAATCCCGATCGCACCGGTCCCTATCTGGATCGGCGCTGGAGCATCAATCGTTATCCGTACAATGTGGAGCATCATCTGGGTCGTACGGTTCATGATGTAAAATGGGGTCAGCGCATTCGCCATCCGCTCGCCATGGAAAGTATCAGCGTCGAGGATGTGCTGGATTCACTGGATCGTCTCATGCGCCAGCATAACCAAGCCCATGAAACATAAGGGAACCTCTGATCAAGTCTGGACGAAGGAGATTGTGGTTCATTATGTTCAGATTCAAGGCGCTTATCGCCCGTAATAGCAGGGCTATTGCGGGCGATAAGTAACGGTGAAGACGAGCCAGTAGGGACGCAAGCGGGTTCGACTTCGCTCACCGCAGGCGCCAGGTTCATGACTTGATCAGAGGTTCCTAAGGCTCCAGGCTGGAATCATCCCCTATCAAGAATATTTCTTAATTCAATCAAACCGACATTGGCGCGGGCAACATAAGAACCCAAAAAAGCGGAATGGTTGGCAAAGATACCAAAACCGTTACCATTCAGCACCACCGGACTCCAAAAAGTTCGGCGCGCCCCTTCGAGTTCGCGAATGATCTGGCGCATATTGCTTGTTGCATTCTTATCTTGCAGAACATCGGCAAAGTCCTTTTCTACAGCGCGCAGAATATTCGCCAATGCCCAGGTGGAACCCCTGGCCTCGAAAAACACGTTGTCAATTTTACGCCATGGGGTCCGGACGCGTTCCACCTGCTCTTGCAGGACCGCATTTCCCTCTGTCGGGGCGCCATCGGTATTTTCGATACTTGCATCCGCCACCAGCGCTACATACACGCGCACATCACCCACATTGGCTGCGAGTTTCTGGGAAATACTGCCTAATTGCTTCTGCACCAAGTCGAGATAATCCCGCAAATTATCCGCCCGGGGAGCGAATTCCGCCTTACCCTCAATCAGATCCTTCTGATATTTCCGGATGAGTTCCAAGCCCTTTTTATATTCACTTTCCGATGACGGGAAAATCCAGCTCTCGGAATCATAGCTGAAATGATTGTAGGCTTTCTGCAATGCAGGGTGGATGACGCTTTGAGAACGCGCGCGGCTAAAATCATTGCGCAGCGTTTGACTCAGGTCGCGCACTTGCATTAATGCCCCGTGCTCCCAGCTTGGAATATCATCCAGATACAGACCCGGGGGCGTTCTGTCATTCCTCAGGAAACCACCTCTTTTATAAAGCATGGTTTCAACCACTTCGATCAACATCTGGGTCGTATAATACCCTTTGACATCCGCGGGTGCTTCCAGCGATGGTAATTCCTGGATCGCAATAAGCTTGGGTTCGAAAGACCAGTAAATCCCCAGAATCAACACAAAACCAACCAAAAGAACTAAAACAAAACCAATGACACGACCACGAATTCCAGAGTTCGAACCGTTCCCATCTTCCTGATCGTGTCGGTTGAAAGGCAATCTTATTTTCATCCTTTGTTTTCCCTTATGCTATAAGTGATCCGTCAATAATTAAGCGGCTGCATTATACAACATAAAAAGCTGCTCAGCTTTCTGTTGGATTGCCCGCTCCCCACCATTTTTGCATGCCGCCTTGCAGCTGCATTGCCTGATTAAAGCCCAGTTTCTTTAGCCGACGTACCGCCGGTATACTTCTGTGGGCAGATAAACAAATGAGCACGATTTCTTTCTCTTTATTCAGCTTTAGTGCCTGGATATTATCCTGCGTGAAGCGATGAATGGGTAAATTTATCGAGCCGCTGATGTGCGATGACTTCCACTCTGCGCTTGATCGAACATCCACTACTTGAACTTCAGCTTCCTGCATCTTTTTGTTCAGGTCGTTAGCGGTAATCTCTGGCACAGAGCCAAATGGAAGCCAGGATAAAATATTCTGGATCATTCAATTATTCTCCCATTGTTCCAGTCCGAACCATAACGCTAATCAGCGTGACACAAGACATGCTTAGGGTGATGAATGGGTATGGTAATTTAATTAGAGGTCCCCTTAATTGAGTCACCATACCCGCGTCACCGTCATTACAGGCAAGGAGAAAAGGCTACGCAGATTCAAGTCCGAAGTGTATCAGGATTTAAGCTGCAAGAGCAGCCCTAAGTTTTCCCATTAATTGATCAGGAGTTTTAAACATCCGACTTGTATCGAAAGGGTAAACCTGGCGACACGTTCAACGATTGAGCCTTTATCTTCTACCGCGGTGGATGATATACTTCAAATTTGAACCCAAGCTTGTGTTAATGGGCGACCAGTTCAGCTTTAAATACGTTGGAAGAAAAGCGCTCCCCATGGTATGGGTAGATGACTGTTGCACCACATTCAAGGATATATCTCCAACTTCTTTTAACTTCATCCAAATCTTCGGCGAAGATTGGTAATCCAGGTCCATTACGAAGTGGCATCCTGTTCATGGCGGTATCGCCCACAAAAGCCTCTCCCGAATCCAAAATCAACGACATGGAACCAGATGAATGCCCTGAACGGCAGGGCTTGCCGCGCACCGGGTCAAGTTAAATTTTTTTGAAACTGAATAAAGGGCATATCTAAAAATATTTTTTGAGACGCCCTCAACCAGGTTTTTACAAAATTAGTAGCTCAATAGCTTAATATCATCAGCTACAATCAATTTACCAGGCATCCCCACTGTAATGCCTGGTAACAAATCAGCCTTTGTCATCCCATGTCCACCCAGGCACATTGCGCAAACCATAATTTCTCCACCTGCATTCATGAAGTCTTCCATGTGTTGATGAACATTCTGACCTCGCAGTGACAGCATTTCTGCAACAGGATAATCTTTTTTAGTATAAGGGGTTACCGCAAGACTGATAAAGACGGTAACCGGCACTTTTTCCATCTTTCTAAGCATAGTACCCACCGCAAAAGCCCGGTGAATTTTGAAAATATCTGGACTTGAAAGGTCAATAAAAACACCTTTCGTTTCAGCAGAAGCCATTCCAGTCACAAATGTAAAACCTAAAACCACAACCAGTAGTAACTGTTGAATTCTTTTCATCGTAATGCTCCTTTTTGTGAATTACAGGCTTAGGGAACCTCTGATCAAGTCATGAACCCGGTTCTTGCGGCGAGCGAAGTCGAACCCGCTTGCGTCCATTATGTCCAGCTTCATTAGAAGGCATGGTTTATGCGATGACAACCAGTTTGCCTTCTATTGGAATGGGACGGGAAAGATTGTAAAAATTGGGCGATGTTTTTTGTACATGAGCATGAATCTGCGCGAACTGTTCCTCAGTTCCATTACCTGCCATATAGACATGATAACGGATATTTTCATACCCGGGGGAAACCTGATCATCCAGCCCCAAAAAACCGCGCAGATCCAGGGTTCCTTCGGTTTCGATTTCCAGTCGGGTTAATTCGATTCCCTGCATGGCGGCGCCTACGGCATAGCCTACGCCAAGGCAGGCATTGAGGGCAGCCATCAGGAGTTCCTGAGGATTGGGTGCGCTATCCTGACCTCCGAGATTTTCCGGCTCATCGGAGACAATGGCAAATGAGCGTTCCATTTTTTGCTCGCCCTGGGTGATCGATTCGGTCCGGGTTTTGACTCTCATCCCTCCCTCCCAGTGTGATCGCACCTGAAAAGTGATGGTTCTTTGTTGAGGCTGCTCCGCTACACTTTTAACCAATTGTGCAACCTTATCCTTGTCAATGCCATTCACGATCGTCATTGCTCTCGCTCCTGAAGTTCTATGTCGCAATGCGTTTGACAAGTTATTTTATCAAGTATAGTTGACAAATCTACCCCTAAGGAACCTCTGGATTAAGTCATGAACCCGGTGCCT
>DEIQ01000009.1:0-16642 GCA_002352565.1 Proteobacteria bacterium UBA2770
GCGCCCAGAATTTGGGCGGCAAGCATTTGCCCCATCTGTATTTCCTCGTCCAATGGAATACGCAACAAAGGTTTAGCGCCTTTACATATATCACCTATAGCCAGATTCTCATCGTCCTGCATCAATGTGCAGGTGACATTGGCCGCATTATTTACCATCAGATCAGCTTGATCGACCATTCCCTTCATCGTGGCGCAACCGGAGATCAGCCCTATGCAAAAAATAAGCGTGATCCATTGCCGAATAGCGCCGAGCGTAAATGCGTTAAAATTTTCTTTCATCAATTTAGAATCTCCTGGATCCGGCATGTGTCATTCAATGGTTTTGTTATTTTCTGAATGGAATGCGATTGGCTCTAAAGTGCTTTATATCGCTATCTGCGCGCAACCCCGCTTTTTTGGAAAATTCGCGCGCTTCGGCTGGAAGGATCGCCAATTTCTTCATGGCTCGAACGGCGTTGAAATCCGGTTGCGCTGTTTTCAGATCATCCTCTTGGATGCCTCTCCGTCCCGTATCGTGGGCCGTTCTGATGTTTCCGGCACGCGCCACTTCAAGTATTTGTTTTTTCCCTTGCATGTCTGCAAGCTTTTTATTTCCGCTAAAGTTGAAACTAAGGGATAATAAATGCACCCACCCTTTGCGGGGAGGATCTTCGGTTTGAATCGACATCCAGGGTCCTTGACGACCAGTGACGCCAAGGGTGGTGTTTTTCGAAAGTGTTCCGATTTTAGCAGCATTATGGGATGGCAGCGCCCACAGAGCTGTGTCACGCACCACTCGCGCGGTTTCTTGTTCCTGCGCATGGGCATCTTTAAGGCTCCATGGGAACAAGATCGCCTGGGTCGCGATCAGAACAGCCATAATTTTCCAACGGTGAGGCAAGCGCTTCATTTATTTTGTCCTCAATGACCTGGTATAGGGAAACCGGACGTTTTCGACCTTTGACCGAGACTTCGCCCACCTTGATAAATTGGAACTCACTATTTTCTCCGCAAGCCTGCCGGGTTTGTTCGGAAACCAGCAGCGCCCCGAATTTTTTCGTTTGACCTTCAATCCGGCTCGCCACATTGACGGTATCACCGATCACGGTATAATCTTGCCTTTGCTCCGATCCGATAAAACCGGCGATTACTTCTCCGGTATGCAGTCCAATTCCAATTTTGAACCCCGGGTACTTGCGGGAAAAATTCTCGGCTTTTTGTAGCATCTGCAAAGCAGATTTGAGCGCGAGCCTGCTTTGGTCTGATTCTGATTGTTGGATGGGCGCTCCCCAAAACGCCATGATCGCATCACCTATAAATTTATCAATGGTGCCGTTATGCTCAAAGATAATCCGGGTTTGCGCTTCAAAATATTGGTTGAGCATATCGAATATTTCGCGGGGCTGCATCGTTTCCGACATGGAAGTAAAGCCGCGAATATCCGCGAATAAAACCGTGACCGTGCCAACCTCACCGCTCAGGCTTTGGGCGGTGGCTTTCTGACTTAACAGTTGTTCTACTACATGAGGATCCATGGCTCGCTTGAAAGCCTGTTCGATCCGTTGCCGTGCATGGCGCTCCTCGAGATAGCTGGCAATGACGCAACAGATAGAATAAATCCATGACCAGAAAATAATGCGCAACACTGACAACAGCCAATACGCATACAGCAATATCCGCGAAGCTGTGAGCAGAGCGATGCTGATCAGTAAAAGCAGTGGCGCAATGATATACCAGGGTACTCCGCGCCAGAAAAGAACGCCCTGCAAAGCGACGACTCCAGTCAAGAGCATGATCTGTACCGGCCAGCCGACGGTGCCGAGCCACCAGTCATTTTTTAGATCGCCTATAGCGGTTGCCAGTATATCGATACCAGGGTGTAAGTGATAAATGGGTGTCTTTAAAACATCAGAAAGACCAGTGGCTGAAGTGCCGATTAATAGGATCCGGTCTTTTAATTCGGGGATACGAGCGGAATCATTGCGGATCATCGCCTGGTACAGGCCGGCATAAGATACTGTTTCATGCGAGGTTGCCGAGCGCCAAGATATGCGCATGTTATCGCCGCGAGGCAATGTATAGCCCATATCCATGGCGATTCTTGCCGGCATTGAGGGCCACTTCCAGCCATACAGATCATGAAATAATGGATAATGGCGCAAAACGCCGTCTGCATCATCAGGATTCACGGTAATGGAGCCAATATGCCAGTGCTCCGGTTCAATAACGACAGGTAACACCAGGTTGGCCCGCGCATCCGGATCGGCTTGCGGCGTAGCTATCAGTCCCAGGCTTTTTCTATATTCGGAGAGTTTATAGCCCGAGTTATCCTGCCCGGGTGGTGAAGAATTGCTGGCGGGCAGATAAACATTATCATGCCGGGCCAGAACTTCATTAAAATAGGCGTCATCATGCGGGCGGAAAACATCCCGCTCAACGAAAAAAAAATCGAAGATCACTGCTTTGGGCTGGTTCGCCATAATCATTTCCAGCAATTCGGCATGCAACGAACGTGGCCATGGCCATTTGCCCACATATTCAGCCATTGCAGACAGGCTTTGGTCATCGATATCTATAATCAGGATATCGGGATCCGGCTGGAGACCAGCAGCATGACGTTTGAGCAACCAGTCGTCAAGACTATTGGACAATTTCGTCAGAGGCGCGAACATGAAACTCTCGATCCATACAAGTACGAGGATGCCCAGGATCAATTTGGCGAGAAATGCGGCGCGCAGCCTGGTATATCGTTGACCTTGTTGACCAGGGAAAAGCTTTTTCATGGGGTAGAACTAGGCATGATCCGGAAAATTATTGATTGATTTAACGTTCATTGAATATATCATAATTAATTAAATATACAGTCAAACAATTAAAGTGATTCACCATGGATGATAGTATGAATCAAGCATCTGTTTTTACCCGGATTTCCCTTCAAGGTAATGCATTGCAAGCAGCCACCCGTGTTCTGGAAATAGCCACGACCTTGAGTTCGCAGAAGGATCATATGCAGATGCTGCAACGGATCCTTGAAGGCGCTATGGAACTGACGCGCGCTGAGGCTGGGACCCTCTATATTCTGGACGAACCAAATCAGGAATTGCATTTTGCTGTTGTGTGCAACCAGCGCCTGCACCCCGGAGAGGTTAATATCGCCGACCCCAATTGGCCTGCTGTTCCGCTGTATAAACCTGATGGAACGCTCAATCGAACCAATATCAGTGCATGTGTGGCGCTGGATCGGTGTATGTTTAATATTGAAGACGCCTACACCAATACCGATTTTGATTTCAGAGGCACCCGAAGTTACGATCAACAGACCGGATATCATTCCCAGGCTTTTCTGGCGATTCCTCTACTCGATCATGAAGAACAATTGATCGGGGTGATACAACTGATCAATCCGATCGATGAGCAAGGCAATATCGGTCGTTTCGAAGCAGTCGATGAACAACTATCCGGAGCCCTGGCTTCCCTGGCGGCAATGACGCTGCAACGCCAGCGCCTGATCGAACATCAGCAGCTTTTATTCGAAACTTTTACCCAATTGATTGCCGAAGCTATTGATGAGAAATCCAGCCATACCGGAGAGCATTGTCAGAAGGTCCCTCAAATCGCTATGATGCTGGCCGAAGCCATCAATCAAACCGATCAGGGTGTTTATGGCGGTCAGGCATTTACCGAGGATGAAATGACGGAGCTGCGCCTTGCGGCGTGGTTGCACGACTGCGGCAAAATCACCACTCCTGATCATGTACTGGACAAGTCCACCAAACTTCAGACCATTGTCGACCGGATTGATGTGATCCGCGCACGTTTCGAAATCTTAAGGCGTGATGCGATGTTGATGCATCATGCAAAGGGTATTGAGGATGAAGCAGTTCTAAGAGAACAATTGGCAAAATTCGATGACGAACTCGAATTTCTGGCACGGATCAATATCGGCGCCGAGTTTATGACTGAGGAACATCAATCGCGGGTAAGGAAGATCGCCCAAAGGTCGTGGCGTGACTGCGCAGGGCAGGAGCAGCCAGTTATCACGAACAATGAGGTCTACAATTTGTGTATTGAGCGCGGCACCTTGAACAAGGAGGAACGGGTGATTATTGAGAATCATGTGCGTGCGACGATCAGCCTGCTGGGAAAACTGCCCTTTCCAAAACATTTGCAGAATATTCCCATGATCGCCGGAGGGCATCATGAAAGGCTGGATGGTACGGGTTATCCCAATCGATTGAAAGCGGAGCAATTATCGCTGCAGGCGCGCATACTTGCGATCGCCGATGTCTTTGAAGCGCTGACCGCTTCCAGTCGCCCATACAAGGAACCCTGGCCGTTATCCAGGGCTTTTAACATTATGGAAGGAATGGTTGAAAAGGGGCAGATCGACGGAGAACTGTTGTCCTTCTTCAAGGTACAAGGTATTTACCGTGCCTATACCGAACAATATCTGCAACCCAGACAGTTGGATATGCCTGTCTGAATATGTTTGACTTCCTGGAAGGGATCATTTAAAATCCGTGATTACATTATCGGGGCCATAGCTCAGCTGGGAGAGCGCTTGCATGGCATGCAAGAGGTCGGCGGTTCGATCCCGCCTGGCTCCACCATTGACCCGGGTCCCCATCGTCTAGAGGCCCAGGACACCGCCCTTTCACGGCGGCAACAGGGGTTCGAATCCCCTTGGGGACGCCATCAATGCATGGTGGCACCAGGCTGTGGTAGAAACGTTCTGGTTTTCATTCGCCATGGCTTGACAGCTCGAAATAATTTTTAGCCTATCCCTAACAGGTTGTTGCTTTTCTACTGTCTCGGCCATCTACGGCGTTAAAATCAAGCTCAAAGTGCTCATTTACAGGCGTAAACTCCGCTTTTTCGCTCGATTTTGCCTTGTATCCGGCTCGACTCAGCGAATTTCAACAACCCGTTTAAGGAGCCTCTGATTAAGTCATGAACTTGGTTTTTGCGACCCTTATATCCACTTCTTTATTGACAATCTCCGCAATAGCCCTGCTAACCCGCGTGATTGTCGCCTCGCATCTGAACATCTTAAGGAACCATAATCTACTACTTCGTCCAGAATTAATCAGAGGCTTCAGATATTTATCCGAATTCCGTCTTCTGAACGCAAAAACGACCTGCTTTTTTTGATTTCGATCTGGTCAATATCCAGTGTTAGAATCAAATCAGCTCACCGTACGGCGTAGCCATTCAAAAATAGCAGACAAGAGAGGGGGGGCGACCATGTTTGGAGACGATAACGAGTCCGCTGAAGGGGCAGATTTTTATCGAACCGTCTTTGCAACATCAGATCAGCCTTTGGTAATATTCGATGCTCAAGGTCGCAACAAAAATATCAATGAGGCGGTTTGCACCCTTATGGGCTATACACGATCCGAGCTGCTCGACCCGGCGTTTAGCTGGCTTAAAGCAGCTGCCAGACCGGAAGATGCCCGGATCGTAGAAGATAGCATTGCCGGCCTCATAGCCACAGGAACACCTTGCCGCTATGAAAGCAGCTACCGTACCGGGGACGGACGTACCATCACTTGCCTGAACTCCGATTCCGCGCTGGGAGGCGGACTGTTTGTTTGTTCGATGTCGGATATTACCCAACTGCGGCAGCTGGAGAGCGTGCAGGCTGAGAAAACCCGATATTGGCGACAGATATTCAATACTACAACCCAAGGAGTCTGCATTTTCGATATGGATGGCGGACTTTACGATATGAATCCGGCCTATTGCGATCTGACCGGTTATAGCTACGATGAATTGATGGTTATGGGCTGGCTTGAGTTGACGACTGAGGAGTACCGCGACGAAGATCCAAAACACCTGCCGGATATCATGGCCGGCAAGTTGGTTCAGTTTGACAAGGCCTACCGCCACAAGGATGGTCACAGCGTGCCGATTAATGTCTCTTTCAGGCTTTTGGAACGGCAACCGGATTGGAACAAGGATCGCCTCATCTGCTGTTGCGTTAATCTGAGCTCAATGGTGTCCATGCAATTAAAGGAGCAGCAACTGGCTGAGGAGAAGGCCTTCTGGCGGGAGATATTCAATGGCGCGGGTGTTGGCATGGTGATCGCCCATGATCGGAACGGCCTTCCCAGAATAGATAAGGCCAATTCGACCTTTTGCCGGATGCTTGGCTACAGCGAAAAAGAAAGTCAGCAACCGGGTTTTTTTCTGCGCATCACCCCTGAGAATAAGGTTGATAAAGCCTTGCTTGCTGAGGCTAAGGTCAAAGGCGGAATCATCACTTACGAAAAGCCCTGTATTCATAAAGACGGTCGAATTATAAACACCGTGATAAGCACTACCCCCACTATATCTCAGCCGGGCTGGATCATAGCTACATTTAGTGATGTGACCGTCCTGAAAGCCCGGGAAGAAGAGATACGGCACCTGCAGCGCTTATCTCGCGCGTTTCTTGAGCAACTGGCTGCCGGAAGGATAGTGCTCTCGGAGCGGGATGAGTCCAGTCATGAGGCCGGTGAGATTCAACGGCTCTACAACAATGCGGCAGAGAAATTACAAGGCTTGATCGGGGCGGTACAAGAAACCGCCGGTAAAATAATGATATCCAGCGAGGGACTTCACGAGAGCCAGCGAGCCCTCAGTCACCAGAGTGGCCAGGATGCCGCCCAACTGGAGCAGATATCGGCCGCCATAGAAGAGCTTTCAAGCGCTGTGTCTGAGAATGCCCACAGTGCCCGCAGCACTCAGGCTTTAGCGCAACAGGGCGCTGATGCCCTGGAACCGGCTCGATCGACGGTGCTTGAGGTCACTCAGATTATCCAGGAGGCTGTTCGGGTGGCGCACCAGACCCGGGATATTGCCCAGAGAATCCAGCAGATCGCCTTTTCCACCAATATATTGGCTTTAAATGCCGCCATTGAGGCCGCCAGGGCCGGAGATCATGGCCGTGGTTTTGCTGTCATCGCTCAGGAGATACGCGAATTATCCTTAAGTGTCACGGAGGGAGCCAAAGAATCCGAAGGCATCGTTAATGCCTTGACAGAGCGTATGGGCCGGGGCGATGAGGGTATTCACAGTATAGCTCGCCTTGTAGAAGATATGTCGTCCATCATATCAGAGACGGCCAAAAATGTATCGGCTATTGCCAGCGCCACCCAGGAACAGGATCTAGGTCTACAGGATACTGCAAAAGCCGTTCAACAGCTCGAGCATGGTCTCGGCAGGACTGTTGAACGGGCCGAAGGAATTCAGTCCACCAGCCAGACCATGGCTCAAGAGTCCCGAGCGTTGCTGGAGCAGCTCGAGCAATTCGTTTTCAAATAACCAGATTTTTTTAGTTCGCCTTACCAGGGAATTTCTAAATAAGCTCTTGATTCAGATGATGACGAGGGGCAATGATACGCGATGTAGCGCGGCTTACCTGAAGTCAATGAGCATTTAGCAGGCTGTTGAAAAACGTTATGAGCGTAGCAAAGTCGAAGCAAAAACAGGCGAAAAAAGCGGAGTTTACACGGTGTAAATGAGCATAAGGAGCCTGTTTTCAACGAAGGATTTGCAGGTGCAATCGTTTTTCAACAGCCTGCTAAAGCTTTATCCCGACAAAGTTGACTCCGTCTCAAGAATTTAATCCAAGGATTACCGGGCAGTGATCCGAGCCCCCAACCTCGCACAATATATCCGCGTAATCAATCTTGTCCTTCAGTTCTGGTGAAACCAGGAAATAGTCGATTCTCCAGCCGATATTTCTTCTTCTGGCTCCAGCGCGGTAACTCCACCAGCTATATTTGACGGTATCTGGATTCTTGTATCGAAAGGTATCGACTAATCCAGTAGCGATTATGTTGTCCATGCCGTCAATCTCAATCTGAGTATAACCGGCTGATTTGTTATAGTTTTCCTTCGGTCTGGCCAGATCAATCGCCTGATGCGCCACATTAAGGTCGCCGCACAGCACTACGGGCTTTGCGTTTTCCAACTGCTTGATGTACGCCAGAAAGTCTCTATCCCAATGGTTGCGATAGTCAAGCCGTTTCAGCTCACTTCCGGAGTTGGGCGTATATACGTTGACCAAATGAAAACCATCAAACTGAACAGCAATGACCCGGCCTTCTTGATCATGCTCAGCCAGACCCAGATCAAATTGTACCGATAGCGGTTCGGTTCTGCTGAGAATAGCGGTTCCGGAATAGCCTTTTCTTTGGGCCGAATTGCAATAGATGTGGTAGCCATCAATGCCGTTTAGCGCGGTCATCACCTGATCCGGCTGAGCCTTGGTTTCCTGTAGACAGACAATATCCGCCGATATGTCCTTTAGAAATTCCGCGAACCCCTTTTGCATCACCGCTCGAATACCGTTCACATTCCAGGATATGAGGATCATCTAATGTACCTTTGTTTCATCTTTAAGGAACCGCAAGAACCAGGTTCATGAATGGATCAGAGGTTCCTTGGCAGGCTGTCAGAGCACATGACCCAGAATATTCACTCCCTGGAGAAAGGCAGGGCTTTTTGTTCAGTATGACACATTTAGCCCTATGACCCATGGCTGCATCGTTAACCTCGGCTCTGGATCGGGTTCCTCGGTGGACGAGCCTGGGGGCTCAGGCGGAGGCGTTATCCTGCCAGAGAAGAAGGCCTCAGGGGGTAAGCAACCGCTGTAGGGGGTTTAGCGGTTCCGACTGGTCCTCGTCAATCGCAAAATGAAGGGAAAGCACCGGACTGGTCAAACGTTACCCGCCTCGCCGGTGGCAGACATGTTCGCCGCCGCCCCAGGTTGTTCCCTCATCATGCCGCAAGCGACCTATAGTTTTTATGGCGCTTGTCTGTCCAGCCCGGCGGACCTGGCTATAATACCCCGTTCTTTCCGCCTGATTCTCTCGCCACCACCGGACCCTGTCCGCATTCGGGTTACGCTTACCGGTCGGGTTGCTGGTTGAGATGCTCGCCAAAATCACTGGAAGATTAGCGGCATGAAGGTCATAGCTCTGACATGGGCTCGATTCCGCTGCTCGAACAGTGGTGTGCCCCACATGTCCAGCAAAGTCACCGTCATGAAACTGTCGATGGCATCTATGGCTACTTCGCCAAAAAACTGGAACCCGGCGCTGGGCGGAAGATTGGACAGTCCGTCGGGTGGGTGGCGCTGATAGACTACCTCCGGGCCGAAGGTGTCATCCAGCAGACTGGGGCCGAATGTTCCGGCATTCAACGGTCCCGAGACAAATTCCCAGAATGGATTGAAGTCTTGAAACTGGGCTCGGTCGGGGTGATAGTGATGGGCTGCGGTGTCATGGACATCGGCGGTAAGAAAAACAAGGTTGTTGATGGATTGGTCCTTGATAAATTTGAGCAGTCGGGCAATTTCGTGTTCCCGCCCCTGCACCGGGCCGTTGCCATTGGCTACGGCCTCATATGCTCCCACCTTACCCACCACCAGCCCCAGAGGCATATCGGATGCCACAACTTTCCATAAGGCCTTTGATGCCGACAATTCGGCCATGAGCCATTTTAATTGAGTCTCCCCCAGTAGCGCGGTATCTTTTCCTGCAAGCGCCTGATCATTGGTACCGTTTGGTCCTAAGATGATTACAATTGGGTCGCCGATAATGATATTGTCATAAGATGATTACAATTTGAGGTACCGGTAATGATATGTTTCACTACACTCGTTTTGGAGCGCATGGTTCAGCAAATAGTTAGAGAACCTCTGAACAAGTAGCGATATAAGTGATCAAGTGGAGAATTGTATCAACGTGGGATTTATATAGCCACGACCCGATAACAACCCCGGCTGGGTATTCAAATCAAGAAACGCAAAGAAGGGATGCAATTGAGCACATGGCTTGAGCGGATGGAGACGCTTGCTCGTCAGGGAACCTCTGATTCATTCTGGGCGAAGGTGATTGTGGTTCAGTATGTTCAGATTCTCGGGATAAATTGCGCGTAATAGCAGGGCTATTGCGAAGATTATCAACAATGAAGCTGGGCCAGTAGGGACGCAAGAACCGAGTTCATGACTTGTTCAGAGGTTCCTTAGAGGATCTCAAATTATATTGTGTCACTCCGCATTTTTATCCAAGCTGGCACCTGGCCAAAGAATTTAACGCACATCTTCTTCTAAATTTTATTTAAAAATGGAGCCGTTTGTGGTCTTGCAGCTTTATTCTGATGTTTTCCCCTCAAAACGATCGAAAGCCAATGTTCAAGATATGGTTCTGTTACATGGCTGGGGGATGAGTAGTTTGGTCTGGGATGAAATTATGCCGGATTTGCTGAAATATTTTCGTGTCACAGTGATTGATCTACCCGGTTTTGGGCGAAGCTCAGTGCCTGAAGGTGATTATACTCTCGATTACCTGAGCAAACATGTGCTGACTGTGGCTCCGAAAAAGGCCGTGTGGATGGGTTGGTCACTAGGAGCCTTGGTGGCTATGAATGTTGCCATAAATGAATCTGACCGAATAAGCGCCTTAATTTCTATTGCCGGGACGCCTTCGTTTATCCAGCGGGAAGGTTGGTCTTACGGGATACCCGTTGATGTGGTGGATCAATTTTCGCGTATGTTTGATGAGGATGTTGAGGGAACTTTAATCCGTTTTCTTGCATTGCAAGCTAAGGGTTCTCGGTCGCAGCGAGAGGATATTCGAAAATTAAAGAAAATGCTGTACTTTCATGGAATTCCAGCTCCTCAGGCATTAAGAGAGGGATTGAATATTCTCCGTTCGGTGGACTTGCGAGGCGCTGTGCCTGGTATTTGTTGCCCAACATTACATGTTTTCGGCGATCATGACCATCTTGTGCCTGCCCAAACCGCCCAGGGAATAAAAAAGTTAATGCCAGTTAGTAGCGTTGTCAGGATTGAGGATGTCAGCCACATTCCTTTTGTTTCCAATCCCGAAAGCTTTTTGTTATCTATTCAAGAGTTTCTCAGTCGATGTCGCGCTTGAATAAAAAAAGCATTGCTGCTACTTTTGCCAATGCGGCGCCGAGCTATGATCAAAGTGCGCAATTGCAACGGGATGTGGGTGAGGATTTATGGCTCAAGCTACAGAAAAAAGCCCCCATCCCAGGTTCATCAACATGGCCGACCCGGCGAGTTGATCTGGGTTGTGGCACTGGCTATTTCACCCATCGTTTAGCGGAAGGATTTGCAGGTGAAATAATAGCTATAGATATTGCCTTGCCCATGCTTTTGCAAACGCGCGCGCGTTTAAGCCAAAAGGGTAATGTACGTTACATCAATGGAGATGCAGAAAATATTCCGCTTCAAAGTGCAAGTGTTGATATGATTTTTAGTAATTTTGTTTTTCAATGGTGTACCCATTTGGATGAAGCGATCACGGAATGTTTGCGAATATTAAAGCCAGGAGGCTGGTTGGCTTTTTCAATGCCTGGCGAAGGTACATTATGCGAGTTAAAGCAGAGTTGGCAACAGGTAGATGGCTTTGATCATGTCAACTCTTTTTTTAATGAGCAAACACTGAATTCGCTGTTGTCTGGAGTGCCTAAAGTAGCTCAATTGAAAAACCTTGAGGACTCGGTGAGTGTTTCAAGCGCTTACCGTATCACACAATACATAACGCTTAAAGCACTGCTGGGGGACCTGAAAAATATTGGTGCTAACCGAGTGAATGGTCAACAGTCCAAAGGCTTGTCAGGCAAAGGGAAATATCAGCATTTACTGGCAGCCTATGAAAGTTTTCGACAAGCTGACGGTTTGTTGCCGGCTACTTATGAAGTGTTGAATGTAATCATACATAACACGCCTAATGAATGAGGTTAGTGGATCTCTGAACCATCCATGAACCCGGTTCTTGCATCCCTACTGACCCAGCTTCATTGTGGTAAATCTTCGCAATAGCCCTGCTAACCCGCGCAATTTAACCCGAGAATCTGAATATGGGGAATCACACCTGAGCTTCGTCCAGACTTGTTCAGAGATTCCTTGGCCCAGTCCATTTATCTGTCGCTGGATAATGACATTAATCCTGCGCCAAAGATTCTGCAGTGTTCTACTTCCTGTTCGCAACTCAACAAAAGCAAGTCTCTGAATAATCGCTGTATTTCTTTTTTATCATTCGGCATTCCCTCTCCCTGATTGTGATATTCCCAACTTACGCGGACCGCTTGCGATTGTGCATCGACAATCTGCAACCGGGGATTTCCATTTTCAAGCCATGCATAAATGATATAACCCATAGTAGCATCCCCTTTTAATGTGCCAAGGTCCGTGGTGATTTATAGTGAATTGCAGATTTTTTGGAGTTTGTTGCACCCTCTATATCAAAGAACGCGATATTCATGAGTTTGGCGACTTCGATGGCGCGATTCCAACTCAAGCGCAAAACAGTATCGCCTAAGGTCAGATAGACGGCGCTACATTCAGGGCAGTGCCATAACTCGCAAGTTGTTGATGACGCTAAAGGTTGCAATTTGTATGCTTTTATTAGGTGCACTCCTGGTTTATCAAGCTCAGTTTTATTAATAATAATGATAATCATTACTAAATGCAAGCCCATGTGAGTGATATAATTGAACTTTAAGTTCGCAGTTATTACAAGTTGGCCACTGTTGTCTATAATTTCAAGTCAAACAAAGTACATCGGTATGAGGGCATTGTTATGGGTAAAAAACGTTTCGATGATCATCAGTTGTTCTATTTTTCCACATGTCCCTATTGCATAAGGGTTAGGATGGCAATGATGAAAATGGGGCTTGAGATGCCGCTGAAAAACATTCATTCCGATCCGCAGTATCAGACCGAGTTAATCGCAGGCGGAGGGAAAAAACAGGTGCCCTGCCTGCGCATCGAAGTTTCCCAGGATAACATCCGCTGGTTGTATGAATCGGGCGATATCATTCGTTACCTCAAGCAGAAATGTTCGTAGATTTCACCATGACGTATTGATCACGCATGCAGGATTACGCTTAATGAACCTCTGATTAAGTCATGAACCCGGTGCCTGCGGTGAGCGAAGTCGAACCCGCTTGCGTCCCTGCTGGCCCAGCTTCATGGTTGACAATCTTCGCAATAGCCCTGCTAACCCGTACAATTGTCGTCTCAAATCCAAACATGGGGAATCGCACCTGAGCTTCGCCCAGACTTGTTCAGAGGTTCCGTAATATTGTGTAATAGTTCTGCACCCTTTTGCGTGGCTCAATTTCCCCAGCTCTGCCTTCAGAAAAAGCAATGTCTTTGCATGGGTTGGGCATTGCAAATTCTGGTATATAATAATATATTATAAGCATATATATTATTTGG
Source organism: Proteobacteria bacterium UBA2770 (assembly GCA_002352565.1). Taxonomy (GTDB): domain Bacteria; phylum Pseudomonadota; class Gammaproteobacteria; order UBA2770; family UBA2770; genus UBA2770. The sequence continues at coordinate 13,225 of DEIQ01000009.1, forward strand.
AGGTGAAACGATGAGTAAAGATGTGAATCAAACATTGAAAGATTTCAAACGCGCGGCCGGGTTGATGGCTCGGGATATGGGCGATACGTGGCGCGCGTGGAACGCTTTGGGGCAAGCGACGATGAAGGACGCAGCCTTATCCAGAAAACAAAAGGAACTGGTAGCTCTGGGTATCAGCATTCATGCCCGCTGTGATTATTGTATCATTTTACATGTGCGCTCGGCGCTGCAGGCCGAAGCGACGCGGGAAGAAATCAATGATGTCTGTCAAGTCGCGATCCTGATGGGCGGCGGGCCTTCCATGACTTACGTCACCGAAGTTTATAACGCCATTGACGCCGTGATGGAAGAGCGGCAATAATCGGCGCACTTTCAGTGTGCCCGTATAAGTACAGCGAACAAGGATTGTCGAGACCACCATGGAGAAGAGAGGTAATATATCGCCTGAGGAAGCTCTGAACATAATGAACCACCATCACCTTCGCCCAGACTTGATCAGAGCTTCCCTAATCAGGCAACGCTGAAAACACCATCTCACAGGCACGCAAGGTCGCATCAATCTGGGCGTCGTCATGCACGCTCGACATAAAGGCTGCTTCAAACGCCGAAGGCGCAAACATCACGCCTTGATCAAGCATGGCGGAAAAAAAGCGTCCGAACGTAGCGACATCGCATTGCTTGACCTGATCATAACTCGTGATAGCGGAGCAGTCGGTAAACAGAAAACCAAACATACCGCCGATTGCGCTGGTTTTCAGGTTAATACCATGAGCAGCTGCGGTTTGCGTCATCCCGTGAACCAGTTTTTGGGTTTTTTGTTCAAGTGTTGCATAAAATTCCGAGCGGGAGATGTGATCCAATGTCGCGAGACCAGCGGCAACCGCCAGTGGATTGCCCGATAGCGTTCCCGCTTGATAAACCGATCCTGCCGGGGAAAGATGATCCATCCATTGGGCATTGCCGCCCACCGCACCAATGGGTAGGCCGCCACCAATAATCTTTCCCAGCGTGATCAGATCAGCGCGTATACCGAAACGCGCGCAGGCGCCGGCAAGCCCGACGCGAAATCCGGTCATGACTTCATCGCAGATCAGTAGGGCACCGTATTCATCACACAAGCAGCGCAGCGTTGGGAGGAAATCCGGCTGTGGCAGGACCAGATTCATATTGCCTGCCACCGGCTCCACAATCACAGCGGCAATCTGTTCTCCATGTCTGGCGAACAGGGCTGAAACTGCCTCGCCATCGTTATAAGGCAGGCAATAGGTCAAATTTCCCACCGCTTCAGGCACACCAGCGGAATTCGGTGTTCCAGTGGTAAGCGCTCCCGATCCCGCCTTGACGAGAAAAGGATCGGCATGACCATGGTAACATCCCTCGAACTTGATTACCGCATCGCGCCCCGTCACCCCACGAGCGAGGCGCAGGGCGGTCATGGTGGCTTCGGTACCCGAATTGCACAGGCGCACTTTTTCCACTGAGGGAACGATGGCGCACACACGTTCGGCCAGCTCAATTTCTGCGCTTGTTGTGGCGCCAAAGCCAAAACCCGCCCGCGCCGCCGCACTGACTGCCTCGACTACATCTGGATGCGCATGACCCAGAATGGCCGGGCCGTATTGTCCAACGTAATCGATATAATCATTGCCCTCGATATCACGAACGCATGCCCCATAACCACTTGCCATAATGATAGGCTCACCACCCACGGCGTCGAAAGATCGAACCGGTGAGTTGACGCCACCCGGCATTACTGCCATGGCGCGTTGATGCCATTGCTTGCTCGTTGTCATGATATATTTCCCAGTAGCGGATTAATATCGAAAGTTACGCCGTTCGCTATGTGCTCAACCTGTCGCGTTGGATCCGTAGGTTCGTTCCACATAGGCTTCAAGCAGTTGCTGGAACTGCGCGGCAATGTTATCCCCGCGCAAGGTTGCGGTTTTCTGTCCATCCTCGAAGACTGGCGCCACCGGCTGTTCTCCGGTGCCGGGCAGACTGATGCCGATATTGGCGTGGCGACTCTCACCCGGACCGTTGACGACGCAACCCATCACCGCAACCTGCATGGTCTCAACTCCAGGATAACGACGTTTCCACAGTGGCATATTGGTTTGCAGATAAGTCTGGATATCGCTGGCAAGGTGCTGAAAATAGGTGCTGGTAGTGCGTCCGCAGCCCGGACAGGCGATGACCTGAGGCATAAAGGAACCCATATCCAGCGATTGCAGGATTTCCTGTGCCACCCGCACTTCCATGGTGCGCGGTGCTTCCGGTTCCGGCGTGAGTGAAACGCGGATGGTATCGCCGATACCTTCATGCAACAAGATCGCCAGCGCCGCAGTGGAAGATACCATGCCCTTAACACCCATGCCGGCTTCGGTCAGCCCGAGATGAAGGGCATAATCGCAGGCACGCGCCAGCTCCCGGTAGACCATAATTAATTCTGGCACATCGCTGACTTTGCACGAGATAATGATACGATCATGCCCCAGCCCCAATGCTTCGGCCTGTTGGGCGCTGTCGATAGCGGAGCGCACTAACGCTTGCCTTTGCACCTGCCGGGTGCTCAAGGGAACCTCGGCATGGCCATTGGCATCCATCAGTTCGGCCAGAAGAGCAGGATCAAGGCTGCCCCAATTGACGCCAATGCGCACCGGTTTGTTATATTTTTTTGCGACTGCAATCATTTGAGAGAATTGATCGTCGCGTTTCCTGCCGCGTCCTACATTGCCGGGGTTAATGCGGTATTTCGCCAAGGCCGCGGCGCAATCCGGAAATGCGGTTAACAGATGATGACCGTTGTAGTGAAAGTCCCCAACCAGCGGTACCGGGCATCGCAATGCATCCAGGCGGCGGCGAATGGCGCCAACGGCCGCAGCGGCGAGTTCATTGTTGACGGTGATGCGCACCAGCCGTGCTCCGGCATCGGCAAGCTCGACGGTCTGCCGGACTGTGGTTTCGATATCAGCGGTGGCGGTGTTGGTCATCGCCTGAACCACGATAGGTGCATCACCGCCAATAATAATATCATCGATCATAACGGGAATACTGCGCCTGCGCGTCTCATGCACCAGATTACTCCACATGAATTTTAACCTCGGGCTTTCAATTCCGGCAAGGGATCAATGTCCCGTCATTATAATGCACAGCGGCGCACAATTCGGGAAAACTTCGAGCTGAATAACCGGAACGATTCGTAATGCATCTTACCATTACCGCCGCGTAGAACCTCACGGCAGGCGCGGCATTATGGGCGGTTGCTGCATGTATTTGGATAGCAAGCGTAGCAGCATTTTGGTTCAAGTCTGTTATGACGAATAAAAATTCAGCTGTTCATCGGCGCTGATTACGCCAAGATCAAGAGCATAACGGTCATATCTGCGATAATTGAATACGCCCAAATGGAGCCCATGCT
>DEIQ01000009.1:16697-18554 GCA_002352565.1 Proteobacteria bacterium UBA2770
TAAAGGTGTCGAATCTTTAACTCAAAACCTCAGGTAATTCTCATGATTCATACTAACAAGCCGATCATTAAACACAAAGCCGGATTGCTCAATTTGGCAGAAAAGCTAGCAGGATACATTCTACGTTGGCAATCTAAAGTATTACCCTTCTTGAGCAGCAAGAGTTGCCGATGCCGCGGATCCTGGATGATCGAGGAACAGAGTATGACGAGCGAATTGATCAGCACGATTATCAGCTGACAGTCACCTGTCAAAATTGGGCAACTGCCAGTTCAAGTCTGAGCTACATGCCACGTGACTTCAGATTCAGCAGTACTTCACGCCAACTCCGGGGGATCTCTGACAGCATCTTCAATAGCCATAAAATGCCTTTCACCACGTGAATTGACGCCAATGATGACCCGTGCACAAAGCTTTGCCTGTTATGTCACCGCGAATTCTTGCGGCATTTCAACCCCGTTCATTGAGAAGCAAAACTTCGCTGTTAGCCGCTCAATGACGAGGTTGCTCCCTCAGAATGCCAGGTAAAAGAACGCTCCGATGCTGGTGGTATCGCTTTCATTTTGCATGTAACGACCATAGACAGGCTCGTTGTTCACATCCCGGGCAATAAATACCTGATCGGTATCGGTTTCATCCATATCCCAGTATTTGATATAGGGCGAAACACCAATGTGCATATTTCCCCGCTTCAATTCATGTCTGAGATCGGCGCTGATCTGCCAGCCGTAACCGCCATCAATATCTATCTCAGCCTGGTCATCAAAAGGCGCTGAGGTCGTTGCCTGCTCAAACGGACTGTATTCAGCCGGATTGTCGGATTGCATCTCGACAGAGCCGGCGAGCAGAAGATTGAACTGACCGGTCAGACGCCAGTAGGTGGAGGAATTAAAATAGCCGACCACATTGAAACCCATCGGCATATAAAAATAATCGGTTTCCCGCTCCAGGCTTACATCGCCATTAATATCGTTGGTCCAGTATCGGTAACCGAGGCCGATAAAGCCTCGGAGGGTATCATTAAACCAGTAACCAAGATTCATTTCTACCTGGGCCATTTCATCATCGGTATCTGTTTCTATTTTTTCGCCCACCTCTGGAAAAAGGAGATCACGTGCTGCCGTCCCCTCATAATCTCCATCGGCTCCATTCAGATAATTCAATGTAAATACGCCATCCCATGCCTGGCTTAGCCGCTCCGTCACAATAAGTTGTATGCCAAAAAAATCATTTTCGATTTCTGCGGTATCCGATTCATCATAGTCCATCTGCTGAGCGAGAAACCCGACCTGAAATCGCGGATTTTCAAAACGAATATCTCTTTCTATAGCCGCAGCTGGCATGACCAATCCCAGCGTCAAAGCCAACCCCCACGCCCGGCTGGTTAAAGCGTTCATAAATAACTCCTTGGAAGTTTCCACCTGTGAATAATTTGAATACAGATAATGATCTTTATTATGTGAAATGTTGAGAACGCTCCGTTTGATGGCTGATCAAAAACCAATCCCTTATTTAGGTTTATGCGCTCAACCCGCTCGCAACCGAGACAATCCCTTCCCCCTATACTCAGTACTAAAGATCACCTATTCCATTTTCAATGTCAAGTCTTGAATAATATCCTGCCAGAAAACCTTGGGGAATCTCTGATTAATTCTGGATGAAGTTCAGGTGTGGTTCCTTATGTTCAGATCCTGGGTGCTTATCGAGCGTAATAGCGGGCTATTGCGAAGATTGTCAACCAAAAAACGGGCATAAGAGCCGCAAGCGGGTTCGACTTCGCTCACCGCACGCACCGGGTTCATGACTTGTTCAGAGGTTCCCTAAGAGAAGCAATGGCACTTCAGGACTCTGCTCTAC
>DEIQ01000103.1 GCA_002352565.1 Proteobacteria bacterium UBA2770
TGGTTTCGGGCGCATATTTCCACTTAATGAGTTCAGCCGCCATCTTCGGATAGGGGTTTTACGGCGCATCGTATAAGCGCTCCCAACCCACAGCCTTGATTGACTGACAAAACTCAGGCAGACGCTTGACTACTTTTCAACAAGCGCGCTTGTTCGATCGCTTTTCGCACCGCATCTGGCGCGGTACCGCCGGGGTGACTCCGCTGAGAGATACTGGCCTGCACAGACAATACTTTTTGAATGCCCCCATCGGCGTCGGGATAAAATACGCGCCATTCTTTGATGGACAGACTTTCGAGAGTGCGCTGCTGTTGCTCACATAATTGCACCGCAGAACCGACGATATGATGCGCTTCCCGGAAGGGAACATTTTGACGTACCAGATATTCGGCTACGTCTGTAGCAGTTGAAAAACCGGAACAGGCCGCCTGGAAGCAACGCTGCCTGTTGACCTCAATGCCGGGCACCATCCGGGCGAATAGCTCAAGACAGATAATCAGTGTATCAATGATATCGAAGAGCGGTTCCTTGTCCTCCTGATTGTCGCGGTTATAAGCCAGCGGTTGCGCCTTCATGAGCGTCAGCAGAGACATCAGTCCTCCATAGACCCGTCCGGTCTTGCCACGCACCAGTTCGGGTACATCGGGATTGCGTTTTTGCGGCATGATGCTGGAACCTGTACAAAAACCTTCCGGCAGACGAATCCATTGAAAGGGGGCGGAAGACCACAAAATCAGTTCTTCGGAGCAACGGGACAGGTGCATCATGATCAAGCTCGAAGCTGAAGCGAACTCAATGGCGAAATCCCGGTCGCTCACCGCATCCATCGAATTGGCACAAATTCCATCAAATCCCAGCTCGGAAGCTACCCATTCCCGGTCAATTGGAAGGCTTGTTCCGGCCAGCGCCGCAGAACCGAGCGGCAGAAAATTCATGCGCCGACGTGCATCACGCAATCGAGCGCGATCGCGCTCAAGCATTTCAAAATACGCCATCATGTGATGACCAAATGTCACTGGCTGAGCGATCTGCAAATGTGTCATCCCCGGTAGTATGGTGTCCACCTCTCGTGCGGCCAGTTTGATCCATTCGGATTGCAAACGATCTATACTCTGGATGATGCTGTCAATGGCGTCGCGCAGATATAAACGGATATCAGTTGCCACCTGATCATTGCGCGAACGGGCGGAATGCAGCTTTTTCCCCAGCGGTCCAATACGCTCGGTAAGCCGGGCTTCGATGTTCATGTGCACATCTTCGAGCGCTTCCGTCCATTGCCATTGACCGCTTTCGATCTCAAGTCCCATAGCTTCGAGTTCCTGACACAGGGTATTCGCTTCATCGCTGGTTAATGTGCCGCAGCGTGCAAGCATGCGCGCATGAACGCAGGAAGCTCTGATATCATGCCAATAGAGGCGCTTATCAAAATGCACGGAAGCCGAAAAATGCTCCATGAGGGCATCGGTAGGTTGCGCAAATCGCCCACCCCAAAGTTTATCGCCGGATTTACTGGACATGTTGAACCTGTGATGAAGTACAAGAGAACCCTGAAGCGGGGAAAAACAGTTCGCCAAGTCGCTGACCTGGAGCGTCAGCCCGCATCAGCGATTCGCCGACCAGAAAGGCGCGCACGCCAGCATCCATCAGCTTTTGAACTTGCCAGTGCTCATGGATCCCGCTTTCGCTGATGACCAGACGATGCTCGGGAACCAAGGGTAAAATTGCTAATGTATTTTCAATCGAAGTCTGCATCGTCTGCAGATTGCGATTATTGATACCAAGTAACACGCCTTCGATGGTTAAGGTCTGTTCCAGTTCCTGTGGACTGTGTACTTCCACCACGACATCGAGGCCGATTTCCTGCCCCAGGAGCGCCAGCGCCTGAAGTTGAGCCAAAGGCAGAACGGCGGCGATAAGCAACATGGCATCGCTGCCAATGGCGCGGGTCTCATAGACCTGACACGGTTCGACAATAAAATCTTTGCGCAGAACCGGTAAAGTGCAGGCGTTGCGCGCTTGCTGAAGATGGGCGGGTTCGCCGTGAAAAAAATCAGCTTCGGTCAATACCGAGAGGCAAGCTGCGTGCGCCATTTCATAGCTTTTTGCGATCAAAATCGGGTCAAAATTGGCGCATATCACCCCCGCGCTTGGAGAGGCCTGTTTGATTTCAGCAATAACGCCGCAATGCCGTGCATCTACACTTGCTTGCAAAGCCCGAGCAAACCCACGCGTTGGTTTTGCGTCCTGGGATTGACTGCGCCAGTAGGTCTCAAGATTCGCGTTGCCGCCTTGCTGTTCGAGACGCAACCTTTTTTGGGTGATGATTCGCTCAAGTATGTTAGCCATATATCAACTTTGATGTTCGTGGTTCAGTTTGCGCGATAAAGCAGCCCAGCGATCAAGCAGGGCTGCTGGTTTCGCGGATTGCAACTGCTGTATTGCCAATTCCACAGCAGTTGGCAAATCCGGCGCGAGTCCGGCCAGTTGTATGGCCGCTGCGCTGTTAAGCGCCACCATGTCCCGCGGCGCGCCCTGATCCTCACCACTCAGCACACGGTATAAGAGTCGCAGGCTTTCATTGACATCACGCACCTGCAAGGGTGCCAGCGATGGATGCGCCAGACGCAGTGGAACCGGGTCGATGAGAGCATGATGCCATACGCCGGATTCATCCCAGCATAGCGCCCGGGAAGGTGCGCAAATGCTCAATTCATCGAGACCATCTGTGCTATGGATCACCATGCCACGCTGAACGCCCAATTGGATCAGGACGCTGGCAAAAGGTTCAAGCCAGCGTGGATCGTAAACCCCCAGCAACTGATAAGCAGGGTGCGCCGGATTGGCCAGGGGACCAAGAAGATTAAACATGGTGCGTGCCTTGAGCATCTTGCGCACACCGGCGATATGCCGCATGGCGGGATGATACATGGGCGCGAATAAAAAGCATATTTTGAGCTGTTCAAGGCAGATCGCCGCGTCAGTGGTTGGCAGCTGAATAGCAATACCCGCTGCTTCGAGCACGTCGGCGCTGCCGCATTTGCTTGAGGCGGAACGATTGCCATGTTTGGCAACGCACAGACCCATGGATGCAATGACCAGCGCAGCAGCTGTCGAGACATTGAAAAGACCCGATCCGTCACCACCGGTCCCGCAGGTATCCAACAGAGGCTGATGCGTTCCGGCTTGAGGGAATGGCAGCGCCAGGTCCCGCATGGTTTGCGCCGCAGCCGCGAGCTCTGTTGCGCTTTCTCCCTTCATATGCAACGCTACCAGCCAGGCGGTCATCTGTACTTCCGGAACCTGCCCTTGCATGACCTCTTGCATTACGGCGCGCATGGTTTCGGCAGTCAAGTCTTCGCTGCGCATGGCTGCGATGATCGCCTTTTCAATAGGCATGTCGTGCTACATGACCTCCACAAAACCTGGTGTTCCTTCCCAGGAAGGAATCAGGCTTAAAAAGTTGCGCAACAGGTCATGACCGAATTCCGATAAAATGGACTCCGGATGGAATTGAACGCCCACCACTGGCCAGCGGCGGTGACGGATTGCCATGATTTCATCAAAAGTACCGCTTTCATCAATGGTCCAGGCACTGATCTCGAAGCAATCCGGAAGAGTTGCGCGATCAATCACCAGGGAATGGTAACGTGTCGCGCTGAAAGGTTGCGTCAGACCTTCAAACAGTTTGCTTTGGTCGTGATAAATAAGCGAAGTTTTACCGTGCATGATTTTTTTTGCGCGTACGATCATTCCTCCAAAAGCTTGTCCAATCGACTGATGCCCGAGGCAAACACCGAGGATCGGAATTTCCTGATGGAATGCCCTGACCGTCTCAACCGAAATACCGGCTTCGTTGGGGGAACAGGGGCCTGGTGAAATGACCAATGCTTCGGGATGCATTTCGCGGATGTTGTCTATCGTAATTTGATCGTTGCGGTAAACCTTTACGTCTGCACCAAGTTCGCCGAAATACTGGACGAGATTATAGGTGAAAGAGTCATAATTATCGATCATCAGGATCATAGCTAATCAGTCTCTCAGAATAGATATTGTAACTCGAATCGCAGCCATGGTGCTTGACTGTTCGGTGATGGGTATTCGAGGAACAAGGTAAGCTATTTCTGGCGCCATGAGCGCACCTCCAGCATTGGCTGTTCAAATATATCGACCAAGAGCCATCCCGGTTCAGTTAAAAACGGGATTATACAACGCTCTGCCTAAGGAATCATCCAATGTTTTTTGGGCATACTATCACTTCTCGTAACGGTCATGACAACTCTTGCAACTGTCACCAACTTTCATGAAAAGCGGCTTGATCTTTTCCTGATCTCCGCTGATCGCGACCTCGGCGAGTTGCGCGGACAATTGTTGGAATTCATCAAAACGTTGCTTCACATCATCAAGTTGTTTCCACAAGGCTTTTTTCACCGAGCTTCTCACTTTTTTGGTGTCCGGAGTAAAACCTTCAGAAGATAATTCGGTGAGGAATGCCAGACGTTGGGCGTACATCTGAAATTCTTTAGCGTCGTAGTCCATTTTACCCTGCATCATATCGAGCATAGGATGGAATTGCCACGCCATGGTTTCCATCACCGCTTGGCGATAAGCCACCCGGTCTTTAGGATTGCCACCGCTTTGTCCATACAAACCGCTGATACCGCTTAATGAAATCACAAGCACTAAAATTGGCTTAAGGTAGCGTATCGCATGATTCATTGCTGTTTCCTTGTTCCATAATATAAAGATAAGAATCAGAGAATATCCTTATTGACAAACCCTTTTCCCATGATGCCAGAGGATACAGGTATTCTCAACCGGAATGCGCACTTTCGGATGGTGCGGTATGATTCTGGGGGTGAAATTCCACTCGGGCCGTTCGATTGGCGCTTTGGCTTTATACAAATATCCATTGATGGCGCCGATCAGAGGGCAGTCGATCTGCATGGGAATATCCAGCGGCGAAACATTTGGTCCACCTTCAGCATAAAGACTGACGCGGATATTATCCGCAGACAATTGATCCAGATAAACTTCGGCCACGAACTCATGATAACGATCGCTGGTCTGAATATGGAGTTCACCAAAACGCACATGTTGCCAACAATCGGCAATGGTGCGCTGCCATGCCGCGAGTTCCCTGGCCAGATGCGCTTGATCAGCGGTTCGTTCGAGATAAGCGGCTGTTGCGGGGGTATAAAAGTCCTGCCAGTATTCCCGAAGCATTCGGTTGGCATGGAACCTAGGGCTCAACTCGGTCATACTGGCGCGCATGCGTGCGATCCAGCCTTGCGGCAGGTTGTTGTCGTCGCGCGTGTAAAATGCCGGAATGATTTCGTGTTCCAGCAAATGATACAATGCTTCAGCATCAGCGGCATTGCGCTGTTCAGGAGACAACTGGCTGTCTGGATCAGGCAATACCCAGCCGCGTCGGGGTTCGTAGGCTTCCGCCCACCAGCCATCCAGGGTCGATAAATTAAGCCCGCCATTGACCAGAACTTTCATGCCGCTGGTGCCACAGGCTTCCATGGGCGGCAATGGGGTATTGAGCCATAAATCCACACCCTGAACCAGTTCTTCGGCAACCAGCATGTCATAATCGAAGATAAAGATACACCGCCCCCGGACTTGTGATTGCGAGGCGAAACGGGTCCATTCCCGGATCATGTTTTTTCCGTGCTCATCAGCCGGATGCGCTTTTCCGGCGACGATGAGTTGCAGCGGACGCTCGGTATCGGTCATCAAACGCAGCAAACGTGAGGGATCGTGCAGTAGCAGATCGGGGCGCTTGTAGGCGGTAAAACGGCGCGCGAATCCTATGGTCAGCGTATTGCTATCGAGAAAATGGGTGACGGATTCATCTTTGCCCAATACCGGAATTGTGCGCTCATGTTTGATACAGCTCCGCGCATAATCAATCAGCTGTAGGCGACCATTGGTGCGGAAGTCGAGCAGGGTTTGGTCATCCAGATGGGAAAACATCGATTCTATCATATTATCGTCATTGTTGCGCCAGCGATTTTGGCCGCAGAATTTGGTCCATAATTTATCGGCAACGCGGGAGTCCCACGAAGGCATATGCACGCCGTTAGTGACATGGTCCACCGGTACTTCAGCGTGTGGCCAATCGGGAAACTGTGGTTGAAACAGTGTTTTGCTCACCATGCCATGTTTGCGGCTCACCGCGTTGACCATAAAACTTCCGCGCATAGCCATGGCAGCCATGCTGAATAACTGCTTATCGGCAGGTTCGCTAAACATCTGACCGAGCTTGCAAAATGAATGAAAATCGATTTTCGATTCTGACAGATAGGGTTCAAGGTAACGGCGAATCCAGCGGATCGGGAAGCCGTCAAAACCCGCAGCGACCGGGGTATGGGTGGTGAAAATATTGCTGGATCGGGAAGCCCACAGAGCTTGTTCAAAATCCAGAGAGAAGCGTCGCATGAGATCAATCGTACGTTCCAGGATGGCAAAAGCGGGATGACCTTCGTTCAAATGGCAGATACACTCGCCGCCGTATAACTGTTTAAGCAGGCGCCAACCTCCGATGCCGAGAATGATTTCCTGCTTCAGACGCAACTCACCGTGGGTAGGGTACAACTGGCTGGTGATGCTTCGATCCGAGGGTCTGTTGAGGGGGTCATTGCTATCCAGCAGATAGAGCGTCACCCTCCCGACCCGTGCTTCCCAGACCCTGAGGCGCACCAACCTGTCTTCGATCGGTACTTTCACGCGCACCCACTCCCCATTTTCATCATGGAAAGGCGCGATCGGCAACTGGCTTGGATCATTGAAAGGATATTGTTCGATTTGTTCGCCTTCTTCGCCCAATTCCTGGCGTAGATAACCTTGTTGATACAATAATCCAACGCCAGATAAGGGCAGTCCAAGATCGTTGGCTGATTTGAGGAAGTCTCCCGCCAGAATGCCCAGACCGCCAGAATAGATGGGCAACGATTCGCTTAAGCCGAATTCCATGCTCAGGTATCCGATCGGCAGGTGGTGTTTATCATCGGAGATATCCGATTCGAACCAGGTTGGTTCGCTATTCTGCTGTTCGAGAAACTGTTCCAGCTCATCGAGCATGGTGATAAAATTTCTATCGACGCTTAATTGCTCAAAGCGCTTGCGTGAACAGTTGTGTAAAATCAGCCAGGGATTATGCGTTGTGTTCCACAGGGTCTCGTTGATACTACGCCAGATATTATCCGCCTTGTGGTACCAGCTCCATCGCAAGTCCAGGGCCAGTTCGGCGAGTCGGCCGAGCCCTGGCGGCATTTCGGGCAAAAGATAACTCGAAGTCACTGAACGGCGTGGCGACAGGGATTTCTGATCCATTAGTCTTACCTTCTACAGCTAGGTTTAGAAACAGCATCCGAATTATAACCGAATCAAGGTGGAATTTCGCATAACTTCCGTTCTGTTTTTGAAGTAAAATGAACGATCGATACCAACTTTAAGACATTAACCGGCGAATTGCGCCGCGAAACCAAGGTTCCTTAATGATGACAACCACACCGAGAACTGCTTTGATCACGCATCCCGTGTTTCTGCAACACGTTATGGTTCCCGGTCACCCTGAATGTCCTGATCGAATTAATGCTATACAGAATCTGTTGATAGAAGAAGGTATTCAGGATCTTCTGGCGCATTTTGAAGCGCCGGAAGCAACCAGAGAACAGTTGTTGCGAGCCCATAATGCGCGATTGCTTGATGATCTCGAGCACAAAAGTCCGACGGAAGGTTCTGTTGCCATTGATCCAGATACATGGATGAATCCTTTCACTCTCCAGGCTGCCCGGCATGCGGCTGGCGCTGCAATTCTGGCAACCGATCTGGTTATCCAGGGTCGTGCGCGTAATGCCTTTTGCCTGGTTCGACCGCCTGGACATCATGCAGAACATGACAAAGCCATGGGCTTTTGCTTTTTCAATAATATCGCCTGCGCTGCTTTGCAGGCGCTTTCAACCCACCGTCTGCACAAGGTCTGTGTGCTCGATTTTGACGTCCATCATGGTAACGGTACTGAAGATGTTTTTCGTCATAATTCCAACGTTATGGTGTGTTCTACCTTTCAATATCCTCTTTTTCCTTATAACGAGATTGCCTATGGCCAGCCTCATATAGTCTCTGTCCCGCTGAGCGAAGGCGCCAAGGGGACGGATTTCCGTGAAGTGGTAATGGACGTATGGGCTCCGGCGATTGAGGCTTTTGAGCCGGAAATGTTTTTTATTTCAGCTGGCTTTGATGCGCATCTGCTGGATTCCATGGCGGGCCTGCAATTGAATGAACGGGATTATATGTGGATCACTGAAACAGTGATGCGATGGGCGCACAAATACGCCTATGGTCGCATCGTGTCAAGCCTGGAAGGCGGTTATCATCTTGGTGCTCTGGCGCGTAGTGCAGTAGACCATATTCGGGTTCTCGCAGACCTGGCATGATAGTGTATCTATGGACTGCCGTTCTTGAATTTTTAACCTTCACTCAAGCAAAACATGCATTCTGGAGTATAAAGCGCTAATGGATTGGAAAACCCCCCTGATATTCGAATTGTCCCGCGCGGGGCGGCATAACAAGGCACTGGATCCCGAAGTTACCGCTGTGAATCCATGGCAGGATTTGCCCGCCGAATTGTTGCGAAACGAGCGTGCTCCATTACCGGAATTGTCTGAATTGCAAGTGGTGCGGCATTTCACCCGCCTGTCACAAAAAAATTATTCCATCGACACTGCGCCCTATCCGCTCGGCTCATGCACCATGAAATACAATCCCAAGATAGCCCATGATCTTGCCGGGCTTGAAGGTTTTTCCAGTCGCCATCCACTGGCTTCGGAAAGCTCGGGACAGGGTCTTATGTCCTGCCTGTATGAATTGCAGGAAGCATTGGCGAATATCACGGGAATGCAAGCGACGTGTCTCAGTCCTATGGCTGGCGCTCAGGGAGAATTTGCCGGTGTCGCCATGATCAGGGCTTATCATCACCATCACGGGGATGAACAGCGTGATGAAATGCTGGTTCCGGATGCTGCACATGGTACCAATCCGGCATCGGCAACGATGTGCGGCTATAAGGTCAGGGAAATTCCGACTGCATCCAATGGCGATCTGGATCTGGAAGTGTTGAAACAAATGACGGGAGCGCGAACCGCTGGCATCATGTTGACCAACCCTTCAACGCTGGGTTTGTTTGAAAGGCAGATTGAATCCATCCGCGATATCATCCATGGCGCTGGGGGATTGATGTATTACGATGGCGCCAATCTCAATGCCATCATGGGTATTGCTTCGCCTGCGCGTATGGGTTTCGATATCATGCATATTAATTTGCACAAAACCTTTGCGACGCCCCATGGCTGTGGCGGTCCTGGGGCTGGGCCGATTGCGATGACAGAAGCCATGTTGCCCTATCGGCCAATACCTTTTGTGATCCGGGAGGGCGAGACTTATCGCTGGGCTTCTTCGGTCGATGTTCCGCACAGCATCGGCCGTCTTTCAACCTTTATGGGCAATATCGGGGTCTTGTTGCGCGCATATGTTTATATTCGTCTGCTGGGCGCTCAAGGGCTGAAAAGAGTAGCCCGGCATTCCGTACTCAATGCCAATTTTCTTATGCAATGTCTGCGTCAGGCAGGGTTGGATCTGCCTTATAAAGATAGGCGCTGCGCCCATGAATTTATCGTCAGCCTCGAACAACTCGCCGGAGACTACAAGGTCAGTGCTCTTGATGCCGCCAAGCGCCTGCTCGATTATGGAATTCATGCTCCGACCGTCTATTTTCCACTTCTGGTTCCCGAGTGCATGTTATTTGAGCCGACCGAAACCGAAACCAGGGAAGATATGGAACGTTTGGCAAATACCTTGGTCGAGATCGTGATTGAAAGCCAGGAGAATCCGGATCTGCTCCAATCTTCGCCCCATTCTATGCCGATCGGCAGGCTTGATGAAGTCCATGCTGCCCGTCATCCGGACCTGGTATGGCAAGAAGCTGGAACATGAACGGCGGGGTGAAACAATTACTGTACTTTTGGCTCTGATCCAAAATTGAGATGGGTATGATGAACCATCGCAGGAAAAGAGATATAGAGAAGATCCAGTTTAAAATCACAATCGTTTTCATTTGTGTCCAGCTCACTCAACCAAACGGTTGTGGCAGAATCAAGCTGGGAGGATACTCGGCTTGATTCATTTCTAAATCTATCGCACTGTTGTTGCCATCTCAAAAATCCTGATTCCTGAATCCTTTGGTGGATCATAACCCTTAGGGAAGTTCTGATCAGGTCTGGACGAAGGTGATTGTGGTTCCCCATGTTCAGCTCGGGTTAAATTGCACGGGTTAGCAGCGCTATTGCGGTCGATAAGTACCGCGAATCTGAACAGTAGGAACCACAATCACCTTTGTCCAGAATTAACTATAGGTTCCTTAATAAATAAAGGGGCGTGCTCAGGGAAAGGGTTTTTGACTATTCAATTAAATGCAAAAGGTCAGATGAAATGGCAGGTTATCGGTGATCGCCTGGGGTTTCTGAACATCACCTGTCCAGTGAAAAAAACGTATGATAATCTGATGTCGCCCGGCGCTTATTTCAGGAAATATGGCACGGTCTTCGGGTAGATAGATACGTATGAGTTGCAGCATTTTTCCACCAGGCAGGCTCAGGCGATAGGCTCCGGATTGAGCGGTTTCGAGCTTCGTCTCACTGCTGTCACGTATTATTTGCAGCAGCAAATCTACTGCTTCCTCCATTGGAGTTAGCAAGTTCAACCACTCGAGTAAAAATTGTTCCTGCCACTTCAGGGGTTGCTGGAGCCACCAGTGATAATTGGGCAGATCAAAGGAACAGGTGCCGCCGGGAATTGCACTGCGTTGCCTGATGCTGTTGATAAAGACATTTTCTCTCAATTTTTTGTCCATGGTTCCAGACAATTGCTGTAATCGGTTGCTGGAGCGTCCCATTTGATTTAACGCGCTTATCAACTGGGTCTGGTCAACATTTTCGTAGGTTCTCAATGGAACCAGATGGCTCTGTCTTCTTTCAAGCTCCATTAATAAATCGCCTTTGGCATCAAAGCGATTGAGAATCTCCAGTAATTCTGCGATAGCAGTTACGATATGGCGGCTATCCCAGGCAGAACGCAGGGGCAATGCCGCATGCATCTGCGCCAACAAAAATTCTATGCGCAACCAGCGCCTGATGCGCTCATTGACTGGATGTTCGAAAACGATACTATTTTCCATGGAACCGACCCTGGCATTTTATTTTGAGAGATTAAGACAATGCGTTGCATTAGGGGACCTCTGATCAAGTCTGGACGAAGCTCAGGTGCGATTCATTATGTTCAGATTCTCGGGTTAAATTACACGGGTTAGCAAGGCTATTGCGAAGATTGTCAACGATGAAGCCGGGCCAGTAGGGACGCAAGAACCGAGTTCATGAATTGATCAGGCTCCTTGGTTTAATTTCAGAGCGTAATTAAAATGGTGCTGTTTTAATGATTGGGTCAATGGAACCGGGCGCGTTGACCTGCGGTTCATATTCGAAAAGCAGTCGCTCGGTTTCTACTGAACCCCGGTATTGCTGGCCTACGATTGTGTGAGAGTGTCCACCAGGCGCTCTGTCTGTGTTTTTGTTCTGATTCCATGGCGCCCGAGTTTAATGAATTCAGTCCTTGCCCTGAAGGATGGTATCATTTTGCTCGATTGGCAAGGGCATGGGTATGCAATTAATTGCCTGGGCTGCCGAAGTGACCGCACATCAGTCAGCATGTACACTGCGGAATGCGTGGGCCCTATTTATCGGTTCGGATTCAGGGCGGTTTTTTGAGTTTCCTCATCAAAAAAACAACGCTTACAGACCAGCCAGAGCGGACATGTGCTGAGAAAAATCATGGGTCAATATCGATAATATTCTGGCTTGAACGGGCCTTGTACAGGAATGCCGAGATAATCCGCCTGGGCTTCGGTCAAAGACGTCAAGTGAACCTGAAGGCGCTCAAGATGCAGATGGGCAACTTTTTCGTCAAGAAGTTTGGGCAACATATAGACTTTCCGGTCATAATTGTGACCATGTTGCCATAATTCCATCTGCGCCAAAACCTGATTGGTGAATGAATTGGACATAACAAAACTCGGATGACCTGTGGCGCATCCGAGATTGACAAGCCTGCCCTCGGCGAGCAGAATCAGACGATTGCCGTTGGGCATTAAAATGTGGTCGACCTGGGGTTTGATGTTCTCCCACTTGTATTGGCGCAGGGAAGCAGTCTCTATTTCCTTATCAAAATGACCGATATTACACACGATCACCTCGTTTTTCATCATCAGCATGTGTTCATGACGGATCACATCGATATTGCCGGTGGCGGTGACAAAAATATCAGCCATGGCAGCTGCATCTTCCATGGAGATGACTCGATAACCTTCCATGGCGGCCTGCAAGGCGCATATCGGATCGATTTCGGTGATCCATACGCTGGCGCCCAGACCCCGCAGGGATTGTGCGCACCCCTTGCCGACATCACCGTAACCGCACACCACGGCAATTTTTCCGGCGATCATGACATCGGTAGCGCGTTTGATGCTGTCCACCAACGATTCGCGGCAGCCATAGAGATTGTCGAACTTGGATTTGGTCACCGAATCGTTCACATTGATGGCGGGGGCTCCGAGCGCAGCTTTGCGGGCATAATCAGCCAATCGATGGACGCCGGTGGTAGTTTCCTCGGTGATACCGCGTACGTTTTCGAGAATATGCGAATATTCCCGGTGCATGAGTTCGGTCAGATCTCCGCCATCATCGAGAATCATGTTGGGTGTCCAGCCTTCCGGGCCCTCAATGGTTTTCCGTATGCACCACCAGGCTTCTTCCTCGGTTTCTCCCTTCCAGGCAAAAACCGGCACGCCCGTAGCGGCGATGGCTGCAGCTGCGTGATCCTGGGTGGAGAAAATATTACATGAAGACCAGCGCACTGCGGCGCCCAGATGAGTCAGAGTTTCAATCAGAACGGCGGTTTGAATGGTCATATGGATGCAACCCGCAATGCGGGCGCCTGCAAGCGGTTTGCTCTCCCCATATTCCCGGCGCAGCGCCATCAGTCCGGGCATTTCTGTTTCGGCGATTTCTATTTCACGCCGTCCCCACGACGCCAGTGAAATATCAGCGATGCGATAGTCGCATGGTTTCAATGATGATGGCAAGTTCATATTTTCCTATTCTCCTTCAGTCCTGCTTCTTCACGCAATAAGGCGGCTTTGTCTGTCTTTTCCCATGTGAAATCAGGATCATTGCGCCCGAAATGGCCATAAACCGAAGTTTTTCTGTATATGGGGCGCAACAGATCCAGCATGCGGATAATTCCTCGCGGTCGCAATTCAAAATGCTCTCTGATCAATGATACGATTCTTTCGCGTTCGATTTGTTCGGTACCGAAAGTTTCGACGAAGATGGAAACCGGCTCGGCTACGCCAATGGCATACGCAACCTGAATTTCACAGCGGCGGGCGATGCCGGCGGCAACAATGTTTTTCGCCACGTAACGACAGGCATAAGCCGCAGAGCGATCCACTTTGCTCGGATCCTTGCCGGAAAATGCGCCACCACCGTGGCGTGACATCCCGCCGTAAGTATCGACGATGATTTTGCGCCCGGTTAATCCACAATCACCTGTAGGACCCCCAATGACAAAACGACCGGTTGGGTTAATGAGAAAGCGCGTGCCGGGAACTATCCAGCAGGCTGGCAACACCGGCTTGATGATGGTTTCCATCACTGCCTCGACCAATTGTGTATCATTGATCCCGGGATCATGCTGGGTGGATAACACTACCGTGTCAATAGCGATGACTTCATCTTCATGGTAGCGGAAGGTGACCTGACATTTTGCATCGGGACGCAGCCACGGCAAACTGCCATCCTTCCGTATCTTCGCTTGTCGGCTCATCAGGCGATGGGCATAGGTGATCGGCGCCGGCATCAGGACGTCTGTTTCATCACAGGCATATCCAAACATCAAACCCTGATCACCGGCGCCCTGATCTTCAGGATCGTCCCGATCAACACCTTGGGCGATATCCGCGGATTGCTGCCCGATGACATTGATGACGGCGCAGCCCTGCGCGTCGAGGCCGATGCTGGAGTGCGTATAGCCAATCTGCGCGATAACCTGGCGAATCATGGATTCCATATCGGGTGGCAGGATGCCTTTAACCTCTCCGCCGACAACTACCAGACCGGTTTTAACCATGCATTCACATGCCACCCTGGCTTCGGGATTTTTTTCGATCAAGGCATCAAGAACGGTATCGGAAATCTGATCGGCCAGTTTATCCGGGTGTCCTTCTGACACCGACTCGGAGCTGAATAGTTTTTCCATTCTACATTCAATCCATCGCTGAAATATTATTCGCGAAAATTTTATACTACAATTCTATTATTAAGCCTGACAATCGTTAGCGCCAGTATTTGGTGAATAAAACCAAATTATTTAAATGGATTTATATTATCACATTGCAACGGTAGATTAGCCTTATGCACCAAGGGACCTCTTGGAGGTTCCCCGGTAATGTAACATAAAAACTTGCGTGCTTGATGGTCGTTTGTGTCGAATGCTTTTGACATACTTAATATAATAATCGATACCCCGATGTAACACATATTAAGATTACATTCGTTAATTCAGCTACGAACATTCTTGAATTGGCGGGAATGATTCTGTATATATCGGTTGTTCCCGTTAGCTAGAGTACGGACAGCCCCGAGTCATAAAACCATGCATATTTGTCTTCTGAGGTTATCCGCTCTTGGCGACGTTTGTAATGCCATACCGCTGATGCGGCGGTTGCAGGATAATTTATCTTCTGTGACGTTGACATGGGTTATCGGAGAGAAAGAAGCGTCTCTTGTCTCGGATATTGAAAATGTCGAACTCATCCGCTACAGAAAAAGCGGGGGCTGGCGAGCGCTGCGCGAGCAACTGACTGGAAGATACTTTGACGTTTTGTTGCTCCTGCAGCCTACAATGCGCGCTCATCTGGCGTCTCTGTTGATCAATGCCGACCGGCGTATCGGATGCGATGGCATTCATGCCCGTGAGGGTCATCGCTGGTTTGTCAATGAGACGGTGTCATCGCCGGATCAAGCTCATGTGATGGAGAGTTTTCTGGTCTTTTCTAATGCAATGGGAGTGATGAACCCCACTTCTATTCGCTGGGATATACCTATATCTGCACCAGCACATGCTATGGCTGCCTATTATATTCCACCAGGACATCCGGTGTTGATTGTCAGTCCATGCGCAAGTGAAAGTAAAAAGATACATCGCAACTGGCCGGTAGAGCGCTATATCGAAGTGATCGAATTTGTCATCGAACGCCTGGGTTGGCAGGTTATTTTAACAGGATCGGGTCATCCAACGGAACGGCATTATGAGAACATGATTCTGAAGCAAAGCCGCTTTAAACCCGTGAGTTTGATCGGACAGACTTCCGTGAAAGAATTATTGGCATTACTGAGCCGCGCCAAAGCAGTGCTATGCCCGGATTCAAGCCCCGCGCATCTCGCGGCGGCCGTGAATACGCCCGCGATCGGGCTCTACGCTGCTACCAATCCGAGGCGCAGCGGCCCCCCGCCGTATGCAAGGCAATGGATCGTGGATCGTTATGAGGATAGTCTCAAGCACTTTACCGGCAAAAGCCCCGACCAGGTTTCCTGGGGCGCCAAGGTACATCACCCCCGAGCTATGGAATTGATTGCTGTTGAGGAGGTTATTGATGTGTTGACACGCCTCGCGCTGAAAGCATAAAAACCAGGCTCAACCGAAACGGTTTAGAATACGCGCGACTCGTATCCAGGGAAGTTATGGCACTTTCTGATGTTGCCGATGAGATGGGAATTAGTGTACAATGCAACCAGCATGGGCGGCTAGCTCAGGGGGAGAGCACTGCCTTCACACGGCAGGGGTCACTGGTTCGATCCCAGTGCCGCCCACCAGTCTGAATCGGATGATTGCACCAAATAATGGATTATAGAGACTGACTTGTGTTTTAATATGGTACTATATTAGTACTGTTTATATCCATAATCAGATGCGGTTATAATAATGTTGAGAATCAGTAAGATAACGGATTACGCGATCATTATTGCCCGTTTGATGGCTTTACAGCCCAATACTATCCACAGTTGCGCGGTGCTTGCGCGTCAAAGTGGTATTGGTGAGGCCATGGTCAAAAAAATTATGAAGCAGATGCTGCGAGCGGGGCTTGTTGACTCCATTCGCGGCAAAAAGGGCGGTTATCGTCTGGTTTGTTCACCGGAGCTTATATCTCTGGCGCAATTGGTCATTGCCATAGAGGATTCCATCGCTTTGACGGAATGCACTGAGTCCGGCAGTGCATGTGTCCATCAGTCCTCATGTGCGATGGCTTCTCACTGGTTCGGTATCAATCAGGCCTTGTATCAAGCGCTTGACATGATCACGCTGGTGGATCTGATACACAAACATCCCGTTGCCGCTTCCATCCCCATACGGGTTCTGGAGAAATAACTCGGAGGTCATACTATGGTTACACAAAACAAGGAAATTGCCGAAGCAATTGGCAAAGGCTATCAACATGGTTTTATGACCGATATTGAAACCGAATTGGCGCCGCCAGGTATCAACGAGGAGATGGTTGCCTTTATTTCGCATAAAAAAAATGAGCCGGATTTTATGCTGCAATGGCGTCTTCAGGCGTATCGTTATTGGTTGAATATGTCTCACCCACAGTGGGCGCATATTAACGTGCCGCCCATTGATTATCAATCCATTCATTACTACGCTGCGCCAAAAAATACCAATGCGCCGAAAAGTCTCGAAGATGTTGACCCCAAACTGCTTGAAACCTACGAAAAACTGGGCATCCCCCTGCATGAGCGGGCGGCTCTGGCGGGTGTTGCGGTTGATGCGGTGTTCGATAGTGTTTCCGTGGCTACCACCTTCAAGGGACGTCTGGCTGAAGTCGGAGTGATTTTCTGCCCGATATCAGAAGCCATCAGAGAACATCCCGAGATCATAGAACGTTATATGGGTTCTGTGGTGCCGTTTACGGATAATTTCTATGCGGCGCTCAATTCGGCGGCTTTTACCGACGGTTCTTTTGTCTATGTGCCGCCGGGTGTGCAATGCCCGATGGAACTGTCCACCTATTTCCGTATTAACGCTGCGGCATCAGGGCAGTTTGAGCGAACCTTGATCATCGCCGACCGGGGCGCGCGAGTCAGTTATCTGGAAGGCTGCACGGCGCCTATGCGCGACGAGAACCAACTGCATGCTGCGGTGGTTGAACTGGTCGCCCTCGATGATGCCTATATTAAATACTCCACAGTGCAGAACTGGTATCCGGGTGATGAACAGGGGCGCGGTGGTATTTTTAATTTCGTCACCAAAAGGGGTGATTGTCGTGGTGATCGCTCTCATATAAGCTGGACGCAGATTGAAACCGGCTCGGCTGTTACATGGAAATACCCAAGTTGCCTGTTGCGCGGTGAAAAATCTGTCGGTGAGTTTTATTCTGTCGCTTTAACCAATAATTACCAGCAGGCGGATACAGGAACCAAGATGATTCATATTGGGAAAGACACCCGCAGCACGATTATCTCCAAGGGTATCAGCGCCGGATTAGCCCAAAACACCTACCGTGGGCTTGTCAAGGTATTGCCGGGCGCGGATCGCAGTCGCAATTATACGCAATGCGATTCCCTGCTGATGGGTCAAGGCTGCGGCGCGCACACATTTCCTTATATTGAGTCGCGCAATCCGAGCGCCCAAATTGAACATGAAGCCACCACTTCAAAAATCAGTGAAGCCCAGTTGTTTTATTGCCGGCAGCGTGGGTTGAGTGAGGAAGATGCGGTTCACATGATCGTCAACGGCTTTTGTCGCGAAGTGTTCAAGGAATTGCCGATGGAATTCGCCGTAGAAGCGCAGAAACTAATCAATGTGTCACTCGAAGGAGCGATTGGATGAAAGATCAATCCGCTATGCTGTCAATTGAGCATCTCAAGGTTGCCGTCGATGGGAAGGAAGTGCTCAAGGGTATCGATCTGACCATTTGTCCGGGTGAAGTGCACGCCATCATGGGGCCCAATGGCGCCGGAAAAAGCACTTTGTCCCATCTGTTATGTGGGCATCATGGTTACGAAGCGACCGCCGGACAAGTCTTGTTTCATCAGAAAAATCTGTTGGAGCTTGCGCCGGAAGCGCGCGCGCAAAGTGGCTTGTTTCTGGCTTTTCAACAACCGCTGGAAATTCCCGGGGTGAATAATGCTTATTTTCTGCGCGCCGCGTTAAACGCGCAAAGACGCAGCCGGGGAGAACCCGAAGTGGATGCCATGGATTTTCTCGGCTTGGTGCGGGAAAAACTTGCATTGATGCAAATGGATGAAAGTTTTCTTGGTCGTGGGCTTAACGAAGGCTTTTCCGGTGGGGAAAAAAAGCGCAATGAAATCCTTCAGATGCTTATTCTCGAGCCCTCGCTTGCCTTGCTCGATGAGATTGATTCGGGTCTCGATATTGACGCGCTCAAGGCTGTGGCTACAGGCATTAACCACTGGCGCAATAGTGAGCGGGCTTTGCTGATGGTGACGCATTATCCGCGGCTTCTCGAGTACATCGAACCCGATTACGTTCATGTGTTGATCGATGGTTGCATCGTCCATTCAGGTGATATTGGTCTCGCGCATGAACTGGAAACCAGAGGCTATGAATGGTTGATGGAGAAGCGGGGTGCGATGCTGGCATGAATGCGGCCGTGCAGGAAAATTTCAGCGCCAGGTTACTCGAGTTGATGAACGCCGATTTTCATGGAGGGGTTTGGCCCGAGTGGTTGCTGCGTCAGCGAAATGACGCAGCAAAACGCTTCCTGTCCCTGCCATTTCCATCGCGCGCGCAGGAAAGCTGGC
>DEIQ01000077.1:0-2522 GCA_002352565.1 Proteobacteria bacterium UBA2770
TAAAAGGCGTGAGATCGGTCATGGCAACCTGGCCAAACGCGGATTGCGAACCGTGATGCCAAGCGAGGAAGCATTCCCTTATATCATACGTGTCGTCTCTGAAATCACTGAATCCAATGGTTCAAGCTCCATGGCAACCGTCTGCGGTGCCAGCCTTGCCCTGATGGATGCCGGAGTGCCGATCAAATCAGCGGTAGCCGGAATCGCCATGGGTTTGATCAAGGAAGGAGACAATTACGCCGTATTGAGCGACATTCTCGGTGATGAAGATTATCTGGGTGATATGGATTTCAAAGTGGCTGGAACATGCCAGGGCGTAACTGCGCTGCAAATGGATATCAAAATCGATGGCATCACCCGCGAAATTATGGCAACTGCTCTAATGCAGGCGAGACAAGGACGCAATCACATCCTGGAAATCATGCAAGGAATGCTTGCGATACCGCGCAGTGAAATGTCCGATTATGCGCCCAGAATCATCACCCTGCGTATCAATCCAGACAAAACCAGGGATGTCATCGGTCGCGGAGGCGCAACCATTAAAGCGCTAACGGAAGCAACAGGAACCAACATTGATATCACCGATGATGGAGTCATCCGTATCGCATGCCCGGATCATGAATCAGGCATGGAAGCCCAACGCCGGATCGAAGAACTAACCGCCGAAGTGGCAGTCGGTGAGATTTATGAAGGTCAGGTAGCTCGTATTGCTGATTTCGGCTTGTTTGTGACGATTTTGCCAGGAAAAGACGGGCTGGTTCATGTCTCTCAAATTTCTGGGCAAAGAATAGAAAAGGTAAGCGATCATTTTTCAGAAGGAGATATCGTGCGCGTTAAAGTGCTAGAGATCGATCGCCAGGGTCGTGTCAGACTCACCATGAAGGATCTGAGTTTATAACCCTGGATCCTTGCGCTCATGCACCAGAACATAAGGATTTTGCGACTGTTTTCGTCATGCGGAAACAGTCTGTCCTATGCTGATCAGCGCATCAGCGCTTGAGCGCTGTGCCCATCAATCAATGATACCGAGGCGCAAGTTGTGCGAGAGTGTCGCGTGCGTGACGCAAATCCTCTTCCGTATCGACACCCTTACCACTTTCAACCTGGGCCAAATCCACCTGAATGGACATACCATGGTAAAGTGCCCGAAGTTGTTCCAATGACTCCGCCTCTTCCATGGGCGCGCGCGGAAGACCGGTAAAACGGCGCAAACTGTGAGCACGGTACGCATACAATCCGATATGTCCCATCGCAGCACCGATACGGCCGCGATGGCTGCACGGGAATAAAACGGGCGCCCGGCTGAAGTATAACGCCCGACCATGTTGATCGGGAACCACTTTGACGATATGCGGGTTATGAACCTGGTCTGCGGAAACAGGTTCGGCGAGTGTAGCGATATCGGCTTCGGGATGATCCTGGAGGCATTGTGCCACCTGGAGGATATTTTCAGGTGCAATCAGCGGTTCGTCTCCCTGCAAATTGACGATGATGCGATCATCACGCCATCCCAGCCGCGAGGCGAGTTCGGCAATGCGGTCGCTGCCGGAGGCATGCGTACCCGTCATTTCCGCGCAACCACCAAAAACACGCACATGTTCAAGGATGCGTTGGTCATCGGTGGCCACCACAACTTCTTTCGCTCCGCATCGCTCCGCCCGGCGATACACATGCTCAATCATGGTTTTATCCGTCAACAAACGCAGAGGTTTACCCGGTAAACGCGATGAAGCATATCGTGCTGGAATGACGATCACCCAGTCCATCATTGATGATTTTCACCTGGAGCTTGATCTTTCAGCGCCAGGGTCTCAGCCTGATCAATCAGTAATACCGGTATATTCTGGCGTATGGGGAAAGCCAGCCTATCACTGTGACAGATCAGAAGCTGTTCGTCGAACCGATATTCCAAAGCCCCATTACATTTAGGGCATACCAGGATATCAAGCAGTTGTTTATCCATTATTAAAACCTGTGTCTTTAGGGAACCTCTGATTAAGTCATGAACTCGGTTCTTGCGTCCCTTATGCCCGGCTTCTCGTGGTAAATCTTCGCCATAGCCCTGCCAACCCGTGCGATTTAACCCGAGAATCTGAACATAATGAACCACAATCTCCTTCGTCCAGACTTGTTCAGAGGTTCCCTGGTTATGGGATTTACTACGGTTTCTACCTATGCAAAAGCCATTCGCCACTCAGCCCAAACTTTTTGTATCCAGCCTGGACCTTAGCTATCCGGCGCTACATGCGCTTGATGATACTGAGGAATTATTAGATTGGTCAGAGATTGAGCGTCTATTGCCCACGATCTATGCTTCCACAACCGGTCGCCCCAGCTATCCATTATCAAGCTTGTTTCGTAGTTTATTGCCTGGTGTGTGGTAGCGACTATCCGATGCGCAGTTAGCACATAGCTTATATCGTGACCTGTTATTTCGCAAATTTTGCCATCTTGAGCTGGGGGCCGAGGTTCCCGAGGCCTCTACCCTTGGACGATTTAGAAACCAGCTGGTCGAGCATGAT
>DEIQ01000077.1:2555-3918 GCA_002352565.1 Proteobacteria bacterium UBA2770
GAATTAATATTATTGATGCGACGCCGATTGAGGCCGCTCAGTCCGGTTCAGGTAAAAACAAGGATGGAGAAGCAAGCCGTGACCCGGAGGCAAGCTGGCATGTTAAGAATGATAGTCGTGGGCGTCCAAAATCCACCTATGGGTATTCGGTTCATGCCGGAGTCGATGAAGATGGGTTTATTCAGCGTCAAAGTGTCACGCCGGGCAATGTTCATGACAGCCAGGAATGAGACACGCTATTGCTGGAAGATGAAGCTGCGCTTTATGCGGATTCGGCTTACAGCTCTGAAGAGACCCGGCAGCAACGCTGTTGGATTCACAAGGTCATGAATGGGTTGAATTGTCTGCCCAAACTGTCCTGGCCAAAAGCCAAAAAATCCTTACAGGATATTTGGCCGACCGCAACCAAAGCCGATGCAAGAAAGGCATTTGACTTGTTCATCCTTTTAGCTACGAGTCAAAATATCCCAAGGTCACCTTGTGCCTGCAAAAGGACCGTGAGGAATTGATGGCATTCTTTATATTTCCCAGTTCAGCATTGGCGAAGCGTCCGCGCCAGTAATCCAATTGAGCCCGCGTTTGCTACGATTCGGCACCGCACAAAACGT
The DNA here is from genome assembly GCA_002352565.1 of Proteobacteria bacterium UBA2770. Taxonomy (GTDB): domain Bacteria; phylum Pseudomonadota; class Gammaproteobacteria; order UBA2770; family UBA2770; genus UBA2770. Next base: position 3,164 of record DEIQ01000077.1, read on the forward strand.
TCAAAGGGATGCCTGTCACGCGATGGAATGCTGCGCATGATGTTAGCCTGCTCAGTGCGCCGAAGAAAACCGGATGAAATTACGCAGCTTTGATTATCTGGCCAAGCTGATCACGGGCGTCAAATTTGCAAACGGAATAGACACCACAGAAAAGGATCGGGCCGCTGTATGACTGGAAAATCTTAAACACCAGATTTGACAATAATTCCGTATGTCTGTAAAATTCAGCCAGATGAGAATGAGATTCTTTAACTAAGTGCTTTTCATCACAATGCGGGATCTTACGCCTGGTAGTTTGTTAATGCGGGGCAGCGTTTAATGTTTGTTGCCCCGCATTTTTATAACTCACATTATGGAGACTCTCTTCCATGCGAGCACGTTCACTGGCTTTTTTTATGGCTTTATTTTTGGCAGGGAATACAACAAATGCTTATGAAATCGGCGATACCATAGATCCAGAAATCACCGAGAAACTAAATATAGAGCACGGAAAACCCGCCGTTATTGAGTTTTTTGCTTCCTGGTGTGCTTCATGCGCCAAGGAAATCCCTGAAATTCATGACTTTATTCGTGAGGATAAAAAAAACATCGTTCAAGTCATCGGAGTGGATGTGGATGAAGAATTAGACGACGGGAAAAAATTCCAGTCGGATTTGAATATTTCATTTCCGGTTTACGACGATACCGATCAGCGTGTAGTCGAAGCATTTGGCCCTATTGGTATGCCAGCCCTGTACTACGTGATTGATAATAAA
>DEIQ01000054.1 GCA_002352565.1 Proteobacteria bacterium UBA2770
TGGTTGTATTCACTAAAGGTTTCATCCAGCCAGGCGATATCTACTGGAGATAAACCGGAAAATTGGCGTTGGCTGGACTGCTGCCGATAACGCTGCAGACTGGTTTCCAGTCCATCACGACTCAATGCCTCGAAAAATGATTGATTACCAATCTCATGATAAGCAATGCTTTCCCGTGGTTTGGGAAAAGACATCATCGCTTCATGCCACGGTAATGCCATGGCATGACAAGCTGAGCGCAACGTGGCTTCCGGCTGCTCGATAAGCGACTCGTACCGCAGCACCGGCCAATTGTGTTCGTGGAACAAGCGCCAGTCCTCCAGAAAACGCAACGCGCGCACCCGTAGTGGTGGTCTAACGCCGTCCCTTGTATCCTGCCCATAGGGCTTTGTGCGCAATGAAGCCAACGATGTACGGATATCGCGCGCCACCAGCAATGGTTGAATCTCTTTCCAGCCCCATTGTTCCATAACCGCTGCGACCTCAGGCCAACGAAAAAAGCTGATCGCAAACTTATACCAGATTTGTGGTGTATTCACTTCCGGCACCTGCAAGATCAGATTGCCCGGCATATCCAGTACGCCGTCCATATCCGGGCGCTGCAGAAAACACCAGGAAACCAGCGTAGTACCACCGCTTGGCATGCCGGCGCACAGGTAAATCGGTTTGGCGGATACGTTTTCGGACATCATGCCTGCTTCAGTTTTCAAATCAATCATGGAATAATTATAAACAAAAGTGTGTCACAGATGCTGATTTCCCCGTTTCCTCAGCCCAACTCTCTCTAATGAACCAGCATTCCAATTCATCACCACGCATTGGAATTGCGCCGATCAACAAACAAATAGGACCCTTTCTTCTTTTTAGCGCAGCGTTTGGCTTCAGTGGCCGCCGAAGCCACTTCATGATGGGATTTATATTTCCCCGGTGGGGGTGTAAAGACTCCGATAGATAAGCCTATGACAGGATAATGTTTTTCCTTGCCTTCGCGATCGGTGGTAACAATGCCTTTGTTCCTATGCTCCGGATCGTAAAACCGAGGGATGCTGTGATCAAAATCAGCCAGGATTTTCAGGCACTGTTCGTGCCAGTCCGAACTCTGGTAAATGACAATAAAATCATCGCCGCCGATATGACCGACAAAATCCACCTTGGGATCGATATACTGTTGCAGCACGTGCGCAGTGAAACGGAGGACATCGTCGCCGCGACTGAAACCATAGACATCGTTGAACGGCTTGAAATGATCGAGGTCACAATAGCAAACAGCGAAATTGGCGCCTTTCTGCAGCATGAAATCGATCAATTCATTGATCGGCCCGTTACCCTGCAGACCCGTCAGCGGATTGGCGTGCTCGGCGTTGCGAATTTGCAACCGGGTAATGACCTTGAGCAACCGACGCAACGTGATAATTCCCAGATAACGGCCTTGAAGATCGGTAACCACAAAAAAGTTATCGCTGTTGCTGGTGTCCTCATCCTCCGCTACTTGCAGCCCGACCTCCTCCACCGGAACATCCTGTTGGAATACCGAAGTGAGCGGACTCATAAAACGGTATACTTTTTTGCGCCCGTGCAAATCGCGCCCATAGCGCTGTAGATAAAAACCCAGAAACCGGGTTCGGGTGATCACGCCTACAGGCGTTCCTTCCGGAAGCATATCAAATTGATGGGTGTCGGCATCCTTGCGCCCCCCGGGATGCGTGGCAGAATGACCCTGAGAAGCTGCTGTAATGATCGGAACTATTTCATAGTACCCATGCTGCCCGGTAAAATATCCGCATAATTCCTCCATGGTGCAGTTGGGGGAAACTGATGGTGCGCTATCGCAAATATCCCCGGCGCTATAACCACTCTTGGGCCGCCAACAGCCCATGTTGACTCTGTTATCTGAATCAACACGACCAGCGGAGGAATGCCTGGTTTCAAGGTTGAACGGGAACAAGCGGATTTGAGATACAGGTTTTGGGGAAGGTTTGCCCAGAAGCTTACCCTGCAGGTAGCGAATATCCAGATGTTTCAGTTGTTCCAATGCCTGCACGGATTCGATACCTTCGACGATAAGCATGGTTTCGCTGCCCGCCGAGATAATATCGCACAGCAATTCCAGCTTGCGTTTTCTTTGCCGATCTAATTCAGGATTAGCATTGATGCGCGCCAGGCGCGCATCAATTTTGACACAGTGCGGTGCAAGTTCAGTCAGCAAACGCCGGGAGGCGTAATCCAGCCCACAGTGATCCAGCGCAATAGAATATCCCGCCTGCTTGTAGACATTGATGGATTCGCGCAGAATATGATAATTCTCCACCGGAATTTGGGCGCTTATTTCAATAAACACTTTATCGGGTGACAGATGCTGACCGGCAGGGATGTCTTTCAAGTGTGTACGGTCATTCGCTACCAACTCCGGCGGGTTCTCAAGACTTTGCAACACGGTTGTATGACAGGTATTGAGAAAAAGACACCCCGGAAGATTCAGTTCACGATGACGTTGCATCCCCGCCTCGTGCGCAAACCGGTCCAGCTGCAGGCTTGACGAATGCTCCATCTGTGCTTCCAGCAAATCAAGTGGCGCATGATCAAGATACGTGTCAGACTTGCGCCTTAAAAAAACCTCATAGCCAACTATCCCAAGCGGGTCAATGCAAACTATGGGTTGGAGATAAACGCCGTAACGCATTTGCAACTCTTCGTGTTCCACTATACCATCGTTGTAAAGTTCCGACTCCGAGTGAAAAGCAACCTTTTCGGGTTTCATATTGCCACTGGCGCGATCCTGACCAAACCGACTCAATCCTATTGTCCCCGTGAATCATGCATCTAAGGAACCTCTGATCAAGTCTGGGCGAAGGTAATTGCGGCTCTTATGTCCATCTTTGTTGACAATCTCCGCAATAGCCCTGCTACACCGCGCGATTGTCGTCTTGGATCTGAACATGAGGGCCGCAAGCGGGTTCGACTTCGCTCACCGCAGGCACCGGGTTCATGACTTGATCAGAGGTTCCCTAAGGCCAACTCCTGCACTTTGAATGGCATCATGCGGCTCCCGAAAAATCCGAGCATCTCAGAGCGCGGCAGAATTCAAGGCGACCGGGTGGAGTGCGCAACGGTGTCCAATGCACGGAAACCCTGTTATTCCAGCCAAAGCTCCTCGATAAACGCTGCTTGAGAACAAGGATAATATAACTTATTTTATATGAACGGAATATGACTTCAATGGAATGAAGACCTTACTCAAATGTCAGGCCTACCCCGCAAGCCATCCACTGCGAAACTTCATGCACCAGATCGCCCCGGGTAAGAGGATGCTTTTCAAGCCATCGAGGTGGAAATCGAAGATGTGGAAGGATCCATGAACCAGACAGTTCACAGGGAACAGGCATCGGCGCGCTGCGACCCCGATGCAGAACAACCGACAAACGCAGCAACAGACTCAACGGTAAGGCCAGTGGCTGATACGCATGGGAAAGTTGCTTCATCATCTGCAGCGGCATTTTACTTCGTTGCGCATGGATGATCGTCGAAACAAGAGCCTGCTGATCGCGGGAGAACCCCGCCATATCACTGTTGGCGATCACATAAGCGCCATGCTTTTGATAACCGCTATGTGAAATCGCCAGGCCTGCTTCATGCAGACGCGCTGCCGCCGTCAGAAGAGGAGCGCCCGTTTTCCGAGGAATTTTCCATGTCATGGCCCGCTCATGAAACCAGCCGAGTGCGGTGCGTTCCACGTCAGAAGCGTGCTCCACATCCACTTCAAATCGCTTTTGCATGGCTATGATGGTATGAGTGCGGATATCAGCGGCTTCTCCCTTATGAAACAGTTCGCTCAGCACACCTTCGCGCACAGCGCCTTCAGCATAGGCCAGACGCTTGATCCGCAACCTGTGAATGACGGCGCTCATGATCGCAAGGGAACCCGGGAAAACCGCCGCCCGATCAGAACTCAAGCCCAGAATGGTCAAAGCATTCACATGCCCGCACTTAATCAATTGCGCTTCCAGGCAGGCAATGCCTTCGGCGGTGATATCCGCCATGCCCTGTGGGGGCAGGGACAGCATGCGAGCGATAGCACGCACCGAGCCTGAAGTGCCCAGCGCTTCATCCCAGTCATAGCGAAGAAACTCATGCTCAATGGGTTGTAATTTGAGCTCCGCTTCCAGTTTTGCCGCTTGATAGCGGCGATGGCTTATGACTCCATCCGGAAAAAAGCGCCGCGAAAAATCCACACAACCCATGGACAGGCTTTCCATGAAAGCCGGGGTTTTAGCCGTGCCAGCGATCAATTCGGTGCTGCCACCACCGATATCGATAATCATGCGGCGCCCTTTGGCCGGACCACTGGTAAAGTAGACACCGGAAAAGATCAGCCGAGCTTCTTCATGCCCGGAAACCACTTCGATGGAATGGCCCAGCACCTGCTGCGCTTTGCGCAGGAAAGAGCTATCCATCTGCGCCTTGCGCAGGGCATACGTGCCAACGACACGCACATGATCATCGGGTATGGAGCACAACCTCTGCCCAAAACGCTCCAAAGCTGCCAGAGCTCGTTGCGTCACTTCCGGATCGACCTTACCGTCCGTTGTTGATAGACCATCCGCCAATCGAACCATCTCGCGAACACGATCAATGATCTGCAGTTGCCCATGCCGAACTCTGGCAATGACCAGATGAAAACTGTTGGAACCCAAATCCGCGGCAGCATAAATTTCATCCGCCTGGATTGGAGAAAGCAGTTTGCTATTTGCGCTCACGTATCATTTCTGCGTGTTGGCCAGAATGAACAAATAAACCTTGAGTCATAAGTGTAACCAACCAATTAACTATTACATGTAAGTGTGATGAAGCATCATACACCACAAAACAGGCCGCGGTAAATATCGCACCATAGCTCCCCGGCACGATCCTGTATCCGCCGGACACGAAATACAACCTGCCGAAGCATCACACTTTCTTTCACCTCTGAATCCGGTATTTTAGCCATCCATGACCAAGCGTGATTGCAACCAAACCGGCTTATCGGTTTCGACACACCACCTTTACAGTCGTTTTCCTTGAAGCAGGGTTGGGAACCTCTGATCAAGGGTTTTTCGCGCGCATCATGGCCCGACAGCCCTTCTAAAAAGGGACGCGACCTTTCAGAATATCTCCATACATGCGCACGTCACCACGCAGGCTGCGTAATGGATAATGGAACGTGGCGGGACGATTTTTCTCAAATACAAAATGCCCGAACCAGGCAAAACCATAACCGGCCAAGGGCACAGCCAACAGACCCCACCATTGCCCTGTAATCAGAGTGAGCAAAAGAATCGCCATTGCGAGGGTGCTGCCGATGAAATGCAAGCGCCGACATAGCGTATTTTGATGCTCGCCAAGGTAGAAACGATAAAATTGATCAAAATCGGTAAAGGAATCCTGTGCCATGATTATTGCTCCGGTTTAATAAATGGTTTTTTGGGTTAATAACGTTGATCAGCATCACCGCGGATAGAACCGCACGCCTGTTTTCCAACCACTCATCTTGATAAAATCGCCGCATCCGAACCTAAGGCCGTGCCAAGGAACCCGCATGAGCACCTTGTTAGCTGGTTGATAGTTTACCATTGCTTGTTTAATAGCTCTTTAGCCTCTGAAGCTATTGAGTTTAATACTTTTGCTGCAGATGTAATATTGTTTATAAGACCTGTTGCTTCGCCAACAAAAGTGTTTGCTATATTTGTATCGCCATCATTCCACGCTTCGGCCCATTTTTTTGCCTCTGTTTCAGAGGCAGTTTTCAGACCAGTAAGATTGTTATGCCACTTTATGGTGAATTCATTTTGAAGAACGCGCGCAGTATAACGGCTTGGCCAGTTTAGATGACGTGCAATGTCCATAACTTTCGAACGTATCGTGTTGTCGCCGCTAGAGTTTATTGCACAATTATGCATGTTAGGGTGAACAAGAGCCTCATCAGTCGCCCAAAGTCTTGAGCCTATAACTACACCATCAGCGCCTAGCATTAAAGCTGCGGCTAGACCTCGACCATCAGCTATACCACCTGCCGCACATAGTAATGATTCTGGATAGTGAGAAGTAATCAGGCTGGCTACTTCTGGCACCAGAGTGAACGTAGATCTTTTTTCACCGTGACCACCCGCTTCCGCCCCTTGCGCAACAATAATGTCGGCTCCAGAATTTAAAGCGCATTTTGCGTCTTTAAGCGTTTGAACTTGGCATATTAGCGTGATGCCCGCAGCTTTGATTTGTGCAGCTAAGGGTTGAGGGTTACCAAAAGATAAAAAAACAGCTTTTGGTTTTAGAGAAATAATCTCATCCAATAAGTGTGGCTTACTTTTTAAAGCCCAAGTGATAAAGCCACACCCAATGAAATTGGAGGTAGATACTTCAAACTGTTGAAGTATCCAATCGCGATCGCCGTAGCCGCCACCAATAAGCCCTAATCCACCAGCGCTACTTACAGCAGATGCCAGCTTTCCACCTGCAGCCAATGCCATTGGTGCCTGGATAATCGGGTATTTGATTGCAAGTTTATTGGTGAGCTTTGTGTTAAGCAAAATCCTGTTTCTTTGATTAATGTTTGTCTGCTAACGCAGAGCTTTAGTTGCCTCATGAAGACCTGAAGGCGTCAGCGAAAACATTTGGTGATCGACCAGTTCCTTGATGATCCGAATAGTAGATACCTGATCCCAGTAATGCACGGGTTCCGGAATCAGCCAGGCGTGACGCCGGAAGTGAGCGCATAAGCGTTCAATCCATACGGCCCCAGGCTCTTCATTGAAATATTCGATGCCTCCCTGCGGTTGCAGAACCTCATACGGGCTCATGGTGGCGTCACCGACAAATATCAGCTTGTAGTCCGAACCATAACGATTCATCACATCGTGCGTCAAAACCACTTCGCCCCGCCGGGTATTATCTTTCCACAAATAGTCATACACGCAATTATGGAAATAATAATGTTCCAGATGTTTGAATTCAGCGCGGGCAGCGGAAAATAGCTGTTCACACACCTGAACATGAGGCGACATCGAACCACCCACATCCACCAACAGCAATACCTTGATGCGGTTGGCTTTCTCCGGAACCATACGCAGATCAAGCATACCGCTGTTTCTGGCAGTGGCATCAATCGTGCCGTCGAGATCAAGTTCGGTCTCGTTTCCTTCCCGCGCCCACTGACGCAATCCGCGCAATGCCAGTTTGATATTGCGCGTACCGAGTTCAACCCGATCGTCGAGATTGCGGAATGCGCGTTTTTCCCAGACTTTAACCGCTCCACGCTGACCTTTATCGGTCGGCGCCATCCTTATCCCTTCGGGATTGTAGCCATGCGCTCCGAAAGGTGATGTCCCTCCCGTACCGATCCAGCGATTGCCGCCCTCATGGCGTTCTTTCTGCTCCTGCAAACGTTTGGCTAATGTCTCCATCAACGCATCCCAGCCACCCAAGGCTTTGATCCGTGCTTTATCCTCATCGCTCAGATAACGTTCACCATTCCGGCGCAACCATTCCTCCGGAATCAAGGTTTCCGGATCGACAGGCAGCTTTTCAAGCCCCTTGAAATAAGCGGCAAATACACGATCAAACCGATCGTAATCGGTTTCTCGCTTCACCAGAGCCATGCGTGATAAATAATAAAATTGCTCCACCGACATATCCGCATGCCCATGTTCCATGGTGGCCAGCAAATCCATATGTTCGGTCAAACTGACCGGGAGCCCGCCATGCTTGAGAGCCAGAAAAAAATCAATAAGCATGATGCAGAAAAAGTTGCTTGCAGACTTCGCGTCGGCATTGCATTTTGTGGCATGATCGGGCTACTACCTGAACTGATTGCATGCCCCACGAACAGCCCTTCGCATTCCGATATCGACTTCTGGTATTCATGAGAATATATCGAGCAAAGCTCGCATCCTTATCGTAGTGCTTTCGCATCCAAAACCAGCGGGATTCGTCATTCAGAAACCTACACATAACTGCAGCGTAATATCAACGCCAAGTCTCGTCAAACCCAGCTTATTGCCGGAATAAGCGGTTGGTCTGAATGTGGAATAACACGCAACTATCATTCATGCCATTTCTGAAGGCATAGGGCCAATTATATGATGCAAATTACCACATGCACAAAACTGCTCCAGCGCCCGTTGACTACTGACGCGCCATGAAAACAAAGCGCTGGGCGAGTTCAATATCCTGTTCATTTTTCAACAAAGCGCCGTAAAGAGGCGGAAGAATGCTGTTGCGATCACGGTTTCTCAAAAGGTCTTCCGGCAAATCATCCGCGAGCAACAGCTTGAGCCAATCAAGTAATTCCGAGGTCGAAGGGCGTTTTTTCAAACCCTGCACTTCCCTGAGTTGAAAGAAAACTTCCATAGCTTCCCGCGCAAGATACTGTTTTAGCCCAGGATAATGCACATTGATGATCGAAGCCATCGTCTGCTTGTCGGGAAAGTTAATATAATGAAAAAAGCAGCGCCTCAGAAAAGCATCGGGAAGCTCTTTTTCATTATTACTGGTAATGAAAATGATAGGTCTGTGGCGTGCGCTAACCAACTGCCGTGTCTCATAGACATAAAATTCCATGCGATCGAGTTCACGCAACAGATCATTGGGGAATTCGATATCGGCTTTGTCGATTTCATCGATCAGAACCACGGACGGAGTCTCACTTTCAAAAGCCTGCCACAATACACCTTTGACAATATAATTCGAAATATCATGCACAGCCGGATCACCAAGCTGTGAATCGCGCAATCGGGATACTGCATCGTATTCGTATAAACCCTGTTGCGCCTTGGTAGTGGATTTGATATGCCATTGATACAAAGGCATGCCCAATGACTCAGCCACTTCACTTGCCAATTGGGTTTTTCCTGTACCAGGTTCGCCTTTGATAAGCAATGGGCGTTGCAGCGTCAACACCGCATTGACCGCAAGTCTCAGATCATCCGATGCAACATACCGTTCCGTGCCTTCAAATCGCATCCTGTTCTCCCGCTAATTTTAACTTGCCAAACATTTAAGGAACCTCTGAATTAATTTCTGGATGAAGGTTATTGGGCTTCCTTATGTTCAGATTCGAGGCGACAATCGCGCGTAATAGCAGAGTCATTGTGGAGATGGTCAACAAAGAAGCTGGATATAAGGGCCGCAAGCGGGTTCGACTTCGTCACCACAGGGCACCTGGTTCATGACTTGATCAGAGGTTCCTATAGACCCTTCAGAAACCCGGACAGGCTCCGCGACCAAAATGCATATCACGGGAAGAAAACCCGACAGTTTTCTTCCCGTGATATGCATAAAACCAAACGTCTCAATCAGACAACAAGAACGATGGTTACAGTTTAAACAGCTATGCGGTCAGTCAGTTAAAGACCAGATCCCGATCATGCGCAGATCACCTGATCGCAACCTGCGCATGAATCTTCACATATACCAGTTATTTTTATGGATGCGTAACGAGAGCATCCGCTACTATGCCCAACCCTGCAGCATCGTACAACAAGGAGGATGACAGACTGTTGAAGATTACTGGCTCGCGCCCCGTATTGGTATAGATGGCACTGCTAATCTCCTGCACGGCATTCCCCGCGCCTTCCAGAATTTGCCCTGGCACTTGCAGCGCATTGAGATAAATATTCTCCCGGTTAAAATTATGACCCGGCGTTACAATCTTAGGATCAATGGTTTCTTCTATGAAGCTACCCTCAATCGCACGATCGTAGACGGCATGCCCATAATTGTGATAACCCACCAAATCTTCTGCAAAGTTGGCGACCATATCATAATTGACTTTGATAAAAGCCTGACCTGTAATGCTTTTCAGTTCATGCTCATTCATCACCTTCATTTCAGCTGACGCCGCGCCCATCAACATTAAAGCAATAACTCCGATACAAATTCTAGTTTTTGTCAACATCTAGATAACTCCCCTTGGAAGGACAATTCAACCATCATCATTCAGCCCGCCTGCCTTCTGCGCATGAATGCACGAATACTTTAACATATCACCAATTTCTTATGGATGCGTAACGAGAACATCCATTACTGTGGCTATCCCGGCAATATTGTAGGCCAGATCGGAGGTCATCGCGTCCATCATCATGGCCATGTGCGACTGCATATTCGCATCAACTTCCATCATCCGCCAATGCATATCTGACGGTATAGCTACCATATGACCCAACATGGTATCCATATCCGCTATCTCCTCCATCTTGGAAAACATCGGACCAGACATCATCCTATCCATCATGGAATTCATCCCGCCCGTCATGCCCTGCATCATCTCCATATGCGAAGACATCATTGTACCAGCTATTTTCCCCATGTACCCTGGCACTTGCAGCGCATTGAGATAAATATTCTTCCGGTTAAAATTATGACTCGGCGTTACAATCTTAGGATCAATGGTTTCTTCTATGAAGGTACCCTCAATCGCACGATCGTAGATGGCATGCCAGTAATTATGATAACCCACCACATCTTCCGCAAAGTTGGCGACCATATCATAATTGACTTTGATAAAAGCCTGACCTGTAATGCTGTTAAGTTCATGCTCATTCATCACCTTCATTCCAGCTGACGCCGCGCCCGTCAACATTAAAGCAATAACTCCGATACAAATTCTAGTTTTTGTCAACATTTAGATAACTCCCCTTGGAAGGATAATTCAACCACCACCACTCAGCCCACCTGCCTTAATATCTCAGGACAGGATGCGTATAAATATATCAATTGTATTCTGTCTTGTCTTTCGACTCAAGTACTTCAATGCCCGGCAAGGCGCGTTTTTCGATAAATTCCAGAAAGGCTCCGCCGCCGGTTGAAATATAAGAGATCTTATCCTCAAGTTCAAACTGTTCAAGTGCCGTGATGGTCTCGCCACCGCCTGCAAGCGAAAAAGCATCACTTTTTGCAATAGCTCTTGCAAGCGCCTCCGTTCCATGAACAAACGCATCCCATTCAAACACCCCAAGTGGACCGTTCCAGATAATAGTGGATGCGCGCAAAATGGCATCTCTGAATTTTTCTGCACTCCGTGGCCCGATGTCACCAATTTTATCAAGACTGCCTATAGCACCAACATCCTTAACCTGAGCGCCTGTTTGTTCGTTCCAGTTTTGGGTTACCGCCACATCGACAGGAAGAAGTATTTCAGACCCCCTCGCTTGCGCCTGTTGAAGCACATCACGCGCTGAATCAATCCAGTCGGACTCATAAAGCGAATCGCCGATTTCGACATCCCGGGCAGCGAGAAAAGTGTTGGCGATACCACCCCCGGGTATCAGAATATCCACCTGATCGACCAGTGCTTTCAAGACACCGAATTTGCTCGACACCTTGGCGCCTCCGACGATAGCAACGACGGGGTGTTTTGGATCCGCCAGGGCGCGGTTCAAGGCATCTATTTCCCTGGCCAGCAGCGGCCCAGCGCAGGCTATCGGCGCGAAACGCGCCACACCATGGGTGGAAGCGTGCGCGCGATGTGAACTGCCAAAGGCGTCCATGACAAACACATCACACAAAGCCGCCAGCCGATGCGACAAGGCTTCATCATCGCTTTTTTCGCCGCAGTTGAACCTGACATTTTCACACAGCACCATGTGTCCAGGTTCGACATCGACGCCATCAATCCATTCTCCGGCAAATCCCACCTCCTGCCCCAGCAGGCTCGACAGATGCTCAGCTACAGGTTTAAGGGAATATGCCGGATCGTATTCGCCTTCTTTAGGTCTACCCAGATGGGACAGCACCATCACGCGCCCACCTGCCGCCATCGCGGCCTGTAGCGTGGGGATAGCCGCGATGATCCGCGCTGCGTTGATAACGACTCCATCGTGAATCGGCACATTCAAATCTTCACGTATCAAAACCCGTTTCCCGGACAATGGGATATCGGTCATCAATTTCATAATCGATTCACCCGCCTTTCAGTATATCCCCAGCTTAAGGGAACCTCTGATCCATTCATAAACTCGGTGCCTGCGGTGAGCGAAGCCGAACCCGCTTGCGGCCATTATGCCCGGCTTCTTCATTGTAAATCTTCGCAATCACCTGCTATTACAGGCGATAAGCGCCTCGAATTGAACCTAAGGAACCACCTCTGAGCTTCGTTCAGAATTAATCAAAGGTTCCTTAGGTTATACGGCTGCCATCATAGCCTTGGCGGTATCCAGCATACGGTTGGAAAAACCCCATTCATTGTCATACCATGAACAGACCTTGACCAGACGTTTGCCACTGATCTTGGTCAGAGTGGAATCGAAAATAGACGAATAGGTGCTGTGATTAAAATCAATGGAAACCAGTGGTTCTTCATTGTATTGCAAAATACCCTTGAGTTCACCATCACTTGCCTGGCGCAACAGACTGTGAATTTCTTCGACGCTGGTATCTTTAGAAGCGATAAACGTCAAATCCACCATCGAGACATTGATAGTCGGCACCCTGACCGCAAACCCGTCGAGCCGACCCTTCAACTCAGGCAATACCAAACCGACCGCCGCCGCAGCGCCCGTCTTGGTGGGAATCATGGAACTGACCGCCGAGCGCGCCCGCCGCAGATCCGTGTGATAAACATCCGTCAGCACCTGATCATTGGTGAAGGCATGAATGGTCGTCATAAGACCTTCTTCCACACCAATACCCTCATGCAGAGGCTTCACCATCGGCGCAAGGCAATTGGTGGTACAGGAAGCGTTGGAGACCACCTGATGAGAAGCTTTCAGAATTTTATGATTAACCCCATAGACAATGGTGGCGTCGATATCATTGCCTGCCGGAGCTGAAATCAGAACTTTCTTTGCCCCGCCCTGAATATGGGGCTGGCACTTCGTCTTGTTGTTAAATATACCGGTACATTCAAGCACCACGTCCACCCCGAGTTCTTTCCACGGCAGATTTGAAGGATCCCTTTCCGCATAAACCCTGACACGGTCACCGTTAATCAGCAGATTATCGCCTTCAAGGCTGACTTCACCCGGGAAACGACCATGGGTGGTATCGTAGCGAGTCAAATGCGCATTGGTTCGCGCATCGCCCAGATCATTGATGGCAATGATCTCAATATCCTGACGGTATCCTGATTCATACAGCGCACGCATACAGTTGCGCCCAATGCGTCCATAACCATTGACAGCCAGCTTGATACCCATAAAACCTCCCGTTGTTTTAATTGTCTCCGCAAAACCTTCATATTAATTCTAGCTTAAGGGAGCCCCTGATTAAGTCATGACTCGGTTTTTTCGGCCCTTATGCCCAGCTTCTTCAGGGAACCTCTGAACATAATGAACCACCATAACACCTTCACCCAGACTTAATCTAGAGGTTCCTTCGATGCTCGTCCAATTGAAATTATAAAGGGAGTGGCCTGTTCAATCGTTCGCATATCCGCTCCAGAACATGGGCTGACGTTAAACCAAAATATTCCAGAGCTTCCTTGCCCGGAGCCGAAACACCAAAGCGATCAATACCAATCAGCAGAGCATGTTCACTGACATATCCGCGCCACATCGAAGTGATCCCGGCCTCAATCACCACCTGGAGCACCCCGGAACCTGCAGAAAGAACCTGATGCCTATAATCCTCTTCTTGCGCGTCAAAGCGCTCCACGCAGGGCATGGATATCACGCGCACACCAATCCCCAATGGCTCCAGGCGCTCCGCCACATCCATGGCGAGCGCCACTTCGGAACCGGTAGCTATGATGACCACACTCAGTTCCGCGCCAGCCTCACGCAATACATACCCACCCAAGGCGATATTCCGGAAACCATCTTCACCTGTTCTGGACTGGGTTGGGGTACGCTGACGCGTCAGCGCCAAAACACTGGGCCCGGCAGTATGTTCAAGTGCACAACGCCAGGCCACTATGGTTTCGATGGTATCACAAGGCCGCCAGACTTCCAGATTAGGGATCAAACGCAGGCTGGCCAGTTGTTCCACGGGCTGGTGCGTGGGCCCGTCTTCTCCCAAAGCCACCGAGTCGTGGGAAAAAACAGCGATAACCGGCTGACCCATCAAGGCAGCCATACGGATGGCATTGCGCGCGTAGTCGCTAAACACCAGGAAAGTCGCAACAAATGGGCGCAACCCACCATGCAATGACAAGCCATTAGCGATTGCCGTCATGCCAAACTCGCGTACGCCAAAATGAATATAATTCCCGCTCATATCATCCGCGCTTATAGCGCTGGAGTGCTGAGTAACCGTCAAGTTGGACTGCGCCAGATCCGCCGACCCGCCCACCAGTTCAGGGAAGTAAGGAGTGATATATTCCAGAACCATCTGTGAAGCTTGACGGGTTGCCACTGATTTTTGAAAATCGGGATTCTCAAGGCATCGGGCGAAAATTTGATCCGATTCATCTGGATTTCTACCATGCCAGCGGCGGGACAATTCCCCGGCCAACTGTGGATAGCTGTTTTGATAGTCGTACCATAGGGATAGCCATACTTGCTCCGCTTCAGCGCCCCTGATTCTGGCATCCCATGCGGAATAGATCTCCTGGGGGAGTTCAAAAGGCGCACTGTTCCATCCGAGCTGTTCCCGCGCCCGGGCAACCTCTTCATGACCCAAGGGGGCGCCATGAACCTTCTCACTGCCCTGCATTCCCGGCGCACCAAAACCAATCACGGTGCGACAGCAAATCAGACTGGGACGGTCTGTCACGGCGCGCGCTTCACGGACAGCGTCATTCACAGCTTGTGCATCATGCCCGTCCACGCTCTCCACCACATGCCAGCCACAGGAGCGGAAACGTCCCGGCACATCTTCACTAAACCACGAATCGACGGGTCCATCAATGGATATGCCATTATCATCATACAGTGCGATAAGCTTGCCCAGTTTCCACACACCCGCCAAAGAAGCCGATTCATAGCTAACGCCTTCCATAAGACAGCCATCGCCCAGAAAGACATAGGTATAATGATTGACGATTTCCATCCCTGGACGGTTGAATCGGGCGGCAAGCATGGTTTCCGCCAAAGCCATGCCGACTGCATTGGCAAAGCCCTGTCCGAGTGGACCCGTACTGGTTTCCACACCCGGCGTCAACCCAACTTCGGGATGACCCGGCGTCATGGAATTCAATTGACGGAACCGGCGCAACTCGTCGATGGGAAGAGCATAACCACTTAAATGCAATAAGGCGTATAAAAGCATGGAAGCATGCCCATTAGACAGGACAAACCGATCCCGATCCGGCCAGGCAGGATTCCCGGGGTTGTGCTTGAGGAAATCCCGCCATACGACCTCAGCCATATCAGCCATACCCATAGGCGCGCCCGGATGCCCGGAACGCGCCAGTTCCACAGCATCCATAGCCAATGCTCTAAGAGCATTGGCATTACGCCTGCGTTCATTGTTTCGGCTATCCACTAAACAGCCATTGATAGCAAGGGCCTTATCCACCATAAAAACCTTTATTTTCGGGATCGATCAAAGATACTCCAGCAGAAATAATTAAAACGGCGTTATAAAATTAGCGTGATGGTATACTCTTAAAATTCGTATCACTGAAAGCTTCACAGACGATCAGGGTTTGATGACGGCAGGCAAGCTGATTGTCTATACAAGCGAGAATTTACCCTGAATCAAGAGAAATGAAACCCGACTACAGAAAATCCGGCAAATGCAGCCTGATTTTTTCCGCTTTTTCGGTTGCTACCGCTTTGTCAATTTCTCCCGCAACCAGCGCGCGCAACGGATCCGAGAGCTTTTTGCGCAGATGCCCGAGAAAAGCTGGTGGCGCCAGGATATAAAGTTTGTCGTAATGGAGATCTTTTCGACCTTGTTCCAGCCTTGCCACCACTTCGTCCGCAAAACGGAGAATCTCTTCTTCTTTGGGAGACGTTGGGGACTCCATACCGTGTCTACCCTGTCCGGCGCTATCAAAAGACCTTCCAGGCTGATCCGTTACAAGGTCGAGTTCGTGTAGTCTGGCTGAACTATTGACCATGGTTTCATGTTCTTTAAGCGGACCCACCCGGTTTGGACTGTGAAAAAATCTCGCTCGACTGCTATCGGCGGCGACAACCCATATGCTCAATGCTATGCTCCTGTTACGATTATTTGTATCATGCTGCGTGATTACAAAAATATTATAGCATCTATCACATATCTGCCAGTTTTAAATGATACATTCCCCATTTTATAATAGTAAGCGTAGCGCACGCAATTACCTTTATAATCGAAAGCTCGTCAGGGAACCTCTTGGATCTTCCACAGCGGCATTGTGTTTAGCTAACCACTGTCGCGCAGTTGATCAGGCTGAGGAACCTCCAAGGCCTTGAGCTCGTTATTCAGATCAGCCGATCAAC
>DEIQ01000003.1 GCA_002352565.1 Proteobacteria bacterium UBA2770
GAGATGGTATCTGATCAAGTCTGGGCGAGGGTGATATGGTGGTCATTATGTTCCATATTCGAGACGACAATCGCGCGGGTCAGCAGAGCTATTGCGGAGATTGTCAACACAACATAAGGGCCGCAAGCGGGTTCGACTTCGCTCACCGCAGGCACCGGGTTCATGACTTAATCAGAGGTTCCCTGGAAATAAAAGCCGAGATTCCGGCGCTGGCCACCATGAATCCGAGCACAATTCTTGCGGGTGAAAAGCCAACATGATTGATGATGTGGAGCGCCATTCGTCGGTGTAAATGCCATCTTTGCATGGCAGGCGCCAATATGAAACCACCCATGAAAAGAAAGATCGAATCGCTGGCATAAGGCGCACCAGCTTCATTGATGCGCAGGATTCCGAGCCATGGCATCAGAGCCAGAGGGATTAAACCCGTCGCCGGAATGGGGATGGATTCACAGATCCACCAGGTTCCCATCAAAATGGTGATGGCGGCCATGCGTTGTGCCTGCGGAACCATTCCGGGAATCGGTATAATCAACATTTAAAAAAAACAACACTGGACCCAGAATCAGACCTATGCGCTTACGTTTCCCGTATAGTATGGTGTGAAATTATTCTTGCTGGCGTGGTTTATCAGTCTGCACGGACTCATCTACCCTCAAACATTGGCTCAATGCGCTGAGTAATTGGTCGATGTGTTCTTTCTGATGCGCCGCGCTTAAACTGATGCGCAACCGGGCCGATCCTTCTGGAACGGTAGGCGGTCGAATTGGCGTCACCCAGATTCCCTGCTGTGCGAGTTGTCTCGAAATCATGAGAGCCCGCCGGGAATCGCCACACAGGAGCGGTTGGATAGGGGTTTCGGATGCGCCAAGCGCCAGACCCAACGCGGTGGCGTTGTGGCGGAAATACTTGATCAGACTCATCAGATGATCGCGTCGCCATGATTCTTCCACGACAAGGCGCAGCGCAGCTCTGGCTGCCGCCGCCAAAGCAGGGGGCGGCGCCGTGGTGTAAATATAGGTGCGTGCCCGTTGCACCAGAAAATCGATCAGTGTATCGCTGCCGGCGACAAAGGCTCCGAAAACGCCAAAAGCTTTGCCCAGCGTTCCCATGATGATCGGAACATCGTGGAAGGTCAAGCCAGCCTGTTCCACGCAGCCCCGACCCTGAGCGCCGAGTACGCCGATGCCATGCGCATCATCAATCATGAGCAGGGTCTGTGTTTCCCGCGCCAGCTCCGCCAGCGCCTTCAAAGGCGCTGTATCACCATCCATGCTGAATACGCCGTCGGTGACGATCAGGCTGCGGGACGGGTCACAGCCCTGCATAAGCTGACGCAATGCCTCTATGTCGCGGTGGGGCCAGCGAATCATCCTGCCCCGGCTTAGCAAGCCGCCATCAAGCAGGGAAGCATGATTCAGCGCGTCTTCAAACACATGGCCTTTCGGTTCGATCAATGCATTAATGATACCCATATTGGCCATATAGCCGGTGGAAAACAACAGCGCTCGCTCCGTTCCCAGCCATTGCGCCAGTTCTTGCTCCAGGCGTTGATGTTCATCAGTATGACCCACAATCAAATGTGCGGAACCACTGCCAATCCCATACCTTTGTATGGCTGAAATCGCGGCGTCTGCGATGCGCGGATCTCCGGCCAGCCCCAGATAATCATTGCTGCTGAAATTCAGATAGGTTCGACCCTCAATCTCGATTTCCGCGCCCATGACGCCCGTTCGAGTCGAGTAGTCTCGATACAGGTCACAGGCTTGCCTTTTTCGGATCAGATCCTCAAACCGTCGCATCGATGGAAGCATACAGGGATTCGTCGGTTGGCATCGATTCGGCTTCGAGCCCGAGACGCTGAAACAGCAAACGATCCTGCGCCTGTTCCGGGTTCTCGGTGGTCAATAGTTTATCGCCATAAAACAGCGAATTGGCGCCAGCAAAAAAACACAATGCCTGCGTGCTGTCATCCATTTGGCGCCGTCCGGCGGATAAGCGAACCCGAGCGGAAGGGAGAACAATACGGGCCGCGGCGATGGTTCTTACCACGTCGAAAGGATCAATATCCGGGCTCTGATGCAGAGGCGTGCCTTCCACTCTGACCAACTGGTTGATGGGGACGCTTTCCGGATGCGGCGTGAATGTTGCAAGGCGTACGAGCAATCCCGCTCGGTCGAGCGATTTTTCGCCCATACCGATGATGCCGCCGCAACATACTTTCATGCCTGCATCGCGCACGTTTTCGATGGTTTGGAGTCGCTGCTCGTAGGTTCTTGTGGTAATGATGGTGGTGTAATGGTCGGCGGAAGTATCCAGATTGTGGTTGTAATAATCCAGCCCGGCTGCAGCCAGCGCATTTGCCTGATCGTGGGTCAACATGCCCAGGGTCATGCAGCACTCAAGCCCATGGCTGCGTACCGTCTCAATCATGCGCGCCAGAACCGGTAGATCCCGGTCTTTCACGGATCGCCAGGCTGCACCCAGGCATAATCGTGTCGCCCCCTGCGCCTTCGCCGCGCTGGCAGCAGCCTCGACCTCACCAATAGCCATCAGTGGCTGATTGTCCACGCCGGTTTGATAACGCGCGCTTTGAGGGCAATAGGCGCAGTCCTCCGGACAGCCCCCGCTTTTGATATTCACCAGGGTGCTGATCTGAATCTGGTTGGGATTGAAATACTGCCGGTGAACCTGATGGGCCGAAAACAGCAGGTCATTGATGGGCATGCGCCACATGGAAGCGATTTCCTCCGTGGTCCAGTCATGTCGTATATGACCTTTGCTCCATTCTTTCCAGTGCTTCATATTTCAATGTACCTCGCCCGATTTAAAGTATCTAACCATGGTTCTACCTATGCAGCCACGAAGGAATCTCTGAACAAGTCATGAACCCGGTTTTTGCGTTCCTTATGCCCAGTTTCATTGTTGATAATCTGAACATAATGAATCGCGCCTTAGCTTCGTCCAGACTTGTTCAGAGCTTCCCTGGGTGAAATATGGCATCAGACCCACTCTATTGTCAACCTGGTTTGCGGAATAAAGTTGACAATGGATGAAAGCAGGCTGCTGATATAAAGATCGGGCAACGCGAAAATCAATGGGCTTTCTGAAGCGCCTCGAGATCTTCGATCACCTGTTCGGCATGATCGTCCGGATCCACATGGGTATAAACCTTGCGCACCCTCCCCTCCGGGCCGATGATGAACGAGTGGCGTCGCGCCATTTTCATGCCCATAAACAGGCGTAAGGCACCATATTTTCCCGCTACCACGCCCTCCGGATCGGCGAGCAGGGTGAACGGCAGTTTGTTTTTTTGCGCGAAAGCCTTATGGGTAATTGTGTCGTCGACACTGATTCCTACGACGCTTGCACCCATCGATTCGATCTGCCGCCAGTTGTCTCGAAAGGAACAGGCTTCCGTGGTGCATCCCGGGGTAAAATCCTTGGGATAAAAATACAGCACCAGCCATTGCCCACGGAAGTCAGACAGACTTCTCTTTTCATTTGTTTGGTCGAGTAATGTGAAATCTGGCGCTACTGCGTTCACCCGAATCTGATCGCCGCTGGAGCTACAGGCAATCAGGGTAATAGTGAACAGACAAACGGTAAAGATGTGATGAATGGAGCATTTTGTGCTGACGGAAGTTGTATGCATGGTGTTATCCATTAAAAATTGCTGTAACATGCTAATGTTAGTGAGTACAGACGGGAATGCAAGCAATGGTGGCTGATAAAATTATTGTTGCTGCGTTGACAATCTTCGCAATAGCTTGGCTATTACGGTCGACAAACGCCTCGAATCTGAACATAAGGAATCACAATCACCTTCGTCCAGACTTGTTCAGAGGTTCCCCGGGTTATGAATAGTGGTAAGCTGTCCTGAATTAGTTATGAGGTTCTATGAAGACACAGGCGATGCTGCTGGTGCAACAAGGGGAACCGCTGAGCTGGGAAGAGGTGGAAATTCCTGATCCCGGGGAAGGTGAGGTACTGCTTCAGGTTCTGGCTTGTGGCGTGTGCCGGACGGATCTGCATGTGGTGGATGGTGATTTGCCCGATCCCCGCTTGCCGCTGATCCCGGGACATGAGATCGTGGGGCGGGTGCTGGAATGTGGCGCGCATGTGAATGGTATCAGGGCAGGTGATCGCGTCGGCGTTGCCTGGCTCGGTCAGACCTGTGGCGGCTGTTCTTTTTGCCGGGGAGGTCGGGAGAATTTGTGCGATCATCCGCTGTTTACTGGTTATACGAAAAACGGGGGGTTTGCCCAGCATACCCTGGCTGTTGCACAATATTGCTTTCCTTTACCCGACGCTTTCGATGATGTGCATGTCGCCCCACTTCTTTGCGCCGGGCTGATCGGTTTTCGCTGTTATCGATTTGCTCCGGGCACCAAGCTCGGCATCTACGGATTTGGCGCGGCAGCTCATATTCTCGCCCAGGTCGCGCTTGCGGATAAGCGGGAGATTTACGCTTTCACCCGCTCCGATGATGAGTCGGCGCAATGTTTCGCCAGAGAGATAGGTGCCGTATGGGCTGGATCATCGGCCGAATCGCCCCCGGAACTTCTCGATGCCGCCATTATTTTTGCCCCGGTGGGCGAGCTGGTTCCCCTGGCATTGAAGAGTGTTCAAAAAGGAGGGGTGGTGGTTGCTGGCGGCATTCATATGAGTGATATTCCGTCTTTCCCTTACAGGATTCTCTGGGAAGAACGCAGTGTGCGCTCGGTAGCCAATCTTACCCGCCAGGATGGCATTGATTTTTTTGCACGGGTTACGCGGACGCCAATCCATGTTCATACTCATAGCTACGCGCTCAAAGACGCCAATCAGGCGCTTTCAGACTTGCGGGAAGGTAGAATCAGCGGGGCAGCGGTTCTGGTGCCTTGATTTGAGCTTCGTCCAGACTTGTTCAGAGGTTCCCGAATGGGATCAGAGCCTTGATGATATTGAGCCATGCCAAGACAAAACCATGTTTCAAAAGTTTCATGTCAGGACCAAACCATGGCTGAAATCCATAC
>DEIQ01000096.1:0-1517 GCA_002352565.1 Proteobacteria bacterium UBA2770
ATGGGTCCCCTTGGCGCCAATATCAAGAATCACATGATTCCCAATCGGATTGTGGCGGTTCGTAATGCACCGGTGCGCTCTTTTATCGAAATGGATGCATCATTATCAGTATTCGGTATTAATTTAGCGACTGCCAGAGCCCCTGTCACGATCACCGCACAAACCACGCAATTTCCTGTGTTTGCGCGCATACCAGCAGCGGCTGCGGCTATTCCTCGTCTGGATGTAGAAATATCGCTGGATTTCCATGAACTGGAAGGCGCTAAATATCGCACTGCTCTTGGACCCAAAGAGCCTACGATAGTTGGCGGCGGCGGGGCTGACCCCGATCAACTCAAGGTCAGCAAGGACGATCACTGGCTGTCTCTGAGTTCGGGTAAAGGCTATGATATTATCGCTTTTCTCAACATCGCCGAACTGGATCTAAGTGTCAAACCACTCTATATAGACGCCGGACGCAAAGGAAAAAATGATAAACCCGAGCGCTATAAAGGCAGTCATCCCCAGGCGGGCTATATTATCGGTAATATACCCGCAGGCATAGATGCTGTGGTGGGCGTGGATCTGTTCTATTCTGACCGTTTCTGGGCAGATGGTGGAGTCGAAAAAGCCGCCGAAGAACTGGCGAACCCCGTCCCCGTTCAGGCAAGCGCTCCAGTTCCAGCTCTGGCGCTGGCAAGCACTCCATAATAAGGAGGAATAGCAGGGCACGACTCTAACCAGAAGTCGTGCCCAAGTCAGCGCAATGAGCCTTGCCTGGCGGCTATAGATTGCGAAATAGCGTTACAATAGCGTAAGAAAAGCCGAATCCAATCACTCTCAAAAGCCAGGTTGCCCAATGATCGCGGTGTTGCAACCAGATAGATGCGCTAAATATACAAGCGATGATACTAAAGCTTCCAGCAGCAGCGAGCAACATGGGGAACTCATCGGCCACCATCGGTTCCTGGCGGATATAAAATACCAGTATGAAACACACCACCCATAAAACCACTGCAATTACAGCGCTCAAGGCCGTAAATCCCAAGGTGATAATATTGATGGACTGTATAAGCAGCTTCATGAGATGGTGTTATTTGCCTCCACTCGAAATGATGTTGCCCAAATGCTGACCTGAACGCAGCCATGCATGCGCTTTGTTCGCATCTTCATGGACAAAGAACAATCATCGCGGGTTTTAACTGCACCGGACTGAAAAGCCGACACTACGTCTCGTTCAAACGTGTGCTCCGCCCATTTACATTCCTCAACCGCCAGGCTGCCAAGGGTTATCACTATATTATTGTTCAGATTTATTCTAACAAAGGTCGGGCGAGAACACAGCCGTATAACCCAGCAATCTATCTCGGCATTGTATAGTTATCAAACATAAATTTAAAGAGCGGATGCAGCAACAAAGACGATAATCTTAGGGAAGCTCTGATTAAGTCTGGGCGAAGGTGGGTGTGATTCATGATGTTCAGATTCCCGGGTTAAATTGCACGGGTTAGCCGGGCTATTGCGAAGATTGTCAACAA
>DEIQ01000096.1:1566-6507 GCA_002352565.1 Proteobacteria bacterium UBA2770
CCGGGTTCATGACTTGTTCATAGGTTCCTTGGCATGCAGTATCATTTCCGCTCGGTGATTTTCCGCTTATTTGGTGCATATTGATACCACTGGACAGAAATCGATGGGATCAGCAGATTCCTCCCTGGTTCGGATGGGTCGAAAAAGGACACAGGTGTCTTTGGCGTAGTGGAAGACAATGCCAACTCATCCCCATAGAATGAGATATGGTGTATGATGAGAAAATCATGAACTCGGAAAATCATATTCTTATAGCCATGCCGCGCCTGGAAGATCCGCTATTCGCCAAGACAGTCGTCTATATGTGTGATCATACGAAAAAGGGTGCTATGGGTATGATTGTTAACCGGCCTCTGGATGTCAAACTGGGGGATCTTCTGGATCAGCTATCCATTAACCCCTCAGCGGATTGTAATACCGACATTGCTCTGTACTTCGGAGGTCCTGTGTTGCCTCAATGTGGATTTGTACTGCATAGGGGTATGCCGTGGGATCATTCTATTGAGGTGGATCATGATTTTCATGTCACCACTTCACAGGATATTCTTCATGCCATAGCCGCCAACGAGGGGCCGGAGCAGTTTCTCATAGCTCTGGGTTATTCTGGCTGGGGTCCCGGTCAACTGGAAAATGAAATGAAGGAAAACAGCTGGTTGAACGCTCCAGTCGCTCAATCGCTATTATTTGATGTTGCCCCTGAAAAAAGATGGGAAACTTCCGTTCAGACATTTGGCATAGAGTTGGCTCAACTCAGTGGGATGGCTGGTCACGCCTGAACCATGTCAGAACTCGAATGTTCGAAACCAACCCAGGCGCTTTTAGCGCTCGCTTTCGATATCGGGGAAAAAAGGATTGGTTCAGCCATAGGCAATGGCGCCAGCAGAACAGCCCATGCGCTCAATACGCTGAGCTATCATGGTCGGGAATTTCCATGGGGGCAGATTGAACACATGCTTCAAAGCTGGCAGCCGTCGGCCATTGTTGTGGGTTTGCCTGAAGAACGCACATGCGTTGATTCTGCCCGCCGCGCCAAGATGTTTGCCCGACAGATACGCGAGCGCTATGGGAAACCAGTCTATCTGATTGATGAAAGCTATACCAGCGTGAATGCGCGCCAACTTTTTTCTGTTCAGCGAGGGATGGGGCGCAGACACGCAGGTCAACGCAAAGGTCACCTGGATGGACTCGCCGCAAAGTTGATAGCAGAGGATTTTTTCGCCCGGTATGATATTGTTGAACCATTCACAGATTGAAGCTTTATTAAATAATATGGCGGCGCAATTGCGAATGCATCTGCAGGAAGAGCAAGCCCCTGTGTATATGCTGGGCATTCATACGGGCGGCTATTGGATCGCCGAGAGATTTTATGAACGGATCGGTTTGAAATCAGAGCTCGGCGGGCTCGATATACACCTCTACCGTGATGACTTTTCCCGCATCGGTATCAGATATCCTGTTCATCCCTCCCATCTGCCATGGGGTATTGATAACGCTACTATCATTCTGGTTGATGATGTCTTGCATACCGGAAGAACGATCAGGGCGGCATTGAACGCCCTGTTCGATTACGGACGCCCTGCCAGGATTATTCTCGCGATTCTCGTTCAGCGTCACGGCCGCGAGCTCCCAGTCAGTGCCGATATTGTCGGCACTGACATGGTACTGCCTGATGATCAGCATCTTAAACTGTATGGGCCCGAACTTCTTTCACTGCATCAGGTGACGAGGTCATCACGATCATGATGCCGTCTGCCTTGACCTCAAGTAAGGCGACTCCACTGCAGATGGGTCCTGACGGTCGGTTGCGGCATCTCTTGAGCATCGAAGGTTTAAGCCGTGAACTGGTGGAACAGATTCTTTCCCAGGCTGAGTCATTTTTGACCGTAGCTCATCAGAGTGTGCGCAAGGTTCCACTTCTGCGGGGAAGAACCGTGGCCAATCTATTTTTTGAGCCCAGCACCCGGACCCGCATGACCTTTGAACTGGCGGCCACCCGCTTGTCGGCCGACGTGCTCAATCCGGATATGAGCCAGTCCGCCACCCGCAAGGGTGAGGGCATGCTCGACACCTTACGCAATATGGAGGCGATGCAGATCGACCTTTTCGTTGTGCGTCATAGCTTGAGTGGAGCAGCACATTTTCTTGCCCAGCATGCTTCGGATCATGTCAGTATTCTCAATGCCGGCGATGGTTCCCATGCGCATCCCACCCAGGCATTGCTTGATGCATTCACTATGCGAAAACACTTTGGGAGCCTTGATCAACTCGTTGTGACCATTGTCGGGGATATTCTTTACTCCCGTGTGGCGCGCTCACAAATCCAGTTGCTGCGTTTGCTCGGGGTTCGAGATCTGAGACTGGCGGGTCCACCGACCTTGATGCCGACTGCTATTGAATCGTGGGGCTGTCGTGTTTGCGGGAGTCTTGAGGAAGCCCTGGAAGGTGCCCATGTTATCATGATGCTGCGCCTGCAGAGAGAACGGATTTGTGGCGCTGTTTTACCTTCAACCAAAGAATATTATCGTCTTTACGGGCTCAACGAACACAAAATGTCTTTGGCTCATCCTGATGCTATCGTTATGCATCCAGGCCCCATCAACCGAGGGGTTGAGATCGCATCCAGCGTGGCAGACGGACCGCATTCGCTTATCCTGCCACAGGTCAGCAATGGCATAGCCATACGCATGGCAGTGATGGCTATGGTGGCTTCTCCAGATGCCTGAAATACTGGATGGATCATGGGTTATTCGGGGTGCGCGATTGCTGGATCCCGGGAACGGAGTTGATGCGTGGTCTGATATATGGATCGAGAATGGCAAAATCGCCGCCATTGGCGAGCATGCTTGTGAAAATCCGCATACGCGGGAACTTGATGCTGAAGGTTGCTGGGTCATTCCCGGCATGGTTGAATTGTCCGCGCGGCTTGATGGTGTCATCTATCGGGAATCCGCACTTGCGCGTGAGGGTCATGCGGCATTGTCAAGCGGAATAACCACTTGCTGTATTCCTGCCGATGTTGATCCATGCATTGATACGCCTGCGGTAGCTGAATTGATACAACTGCGGGCAAGGCAGAATACCCCTTTGCGGGTGGCGACTCTGGGCGCTCTGACTGTCTCTCTTGCGGGTGAGCAGTTGAGTGAAATGCGGGCCTTGCAGGAAGTGGCATGTGTGGGCCTGACCAATGGTCGTCGCGCCATTTCCAACACGCTCATCATGCGCCATGCGCTTACCTATGCGCGTGGACTGGGTATGCGGGTCTGGATTTATGGACGGGATCCATGGTTGCATCAGGCGGGTATCGTCCATGAAGGTTCCATGGCTGGCCGTCTGGGGCTACCGGGCATTCCGGCAGAAGCGGAAGCGATTGGTATTGCCCGAGATTTGTCACTGGTCGAATTGTGTGGCGTCAGGGCGCATTTTTGCCGTATCAGCTCGGCAGCATCTATACGACTGTTAATGCAGGCGCACGAACGCGGCTTACCGGTCAGTGCCGATATTGCGATTCATCATCTGCATTTAACCGATGAGTCGATCATCAATTTCAATAGCTTGTGCTATGTCGATCCGCCACTGCGCAGTGACAGAGATAGAGAGGTTTTGCTCGAAAGTTTGAATCATCCGGTGGTGGAAGCTATCTGTTCCGACCATACGCCTCTGGCACCTGAAGATAAAGGCGTACCCTTTGCCGAAACGTATCCAGGTATTGCGGGCATGGAAACGCTGCTCGGCTTAACCCTCGCCCTGTGCCGATATGGGTATCTGGATGAGCGGCGACTCATTTATCTGCTAACCACGGGTCCACGGCGATTGCTGGATATTGAGACCGCGACGCTACAATGTGGAGCGCCTGCCGATCTGACGCTTATTGATCCCGATACATACTGGAGGGTTGATCCTGAGCGTTTTCTGGGAGTGGGAAGAAATACGCCGTATAAAGATTGGGTGCTGTCGGCAAAAGTGCGCCATACTATTCTAGGTTCACGCATTTATGGCTCTGATGTGACATCTGCTTGAGATAAACGCGAATGAAACAGACTGTTCAAGCAAACCCTGCCCCGAATCTGTTCAGGGAAATGGCGCGGGTCGTCGATGTGACGACAGGGCCGGGTCATCAATATTTATTACGCCTTCTGGCTCCACAATGTGTCGCGCACGCTCAGCCGGGTCAATTCGTTCAGCTTCGTTGTCATGACAGGTTGCCTTTGCCGCGACCTTTTTCTATTTTTAGCGCCGATGATCAAACCGGATGCATCGAGATTCTTTACAAAGTCGTCGGAGTTGGAACCGCTCTGTTGTCGCGGGTTCGCAAGGGCGATGAACTGGCGCTGCTTGGACCCATCGGTCGCGGCTTTTCATTTCCCGCTTCGGGTCAACAGACTCTGTTGCTCGGGGGCGGAGTTGGGATACCGCCCGTGGTTTTTCTGGCGCTGGAATTGCGAAAAAGAGGCTTCAACCCCGTGGTTTTTCTGGGATCTGAAATTGGATGGACTTTCCGCCCCTATCCTTCTCGAATACTGACACCCTCGTTGCCATCTCATGTGGTGGCATGTATGCCTGTATTGGAAGAAGCCGGGATCGTCAGTCGATTGTGCAGTTTTCAGGCGCGTCCTGGTTGTTTTGAAGGTTGGGTTACCGACCTGGCTTCACACTATGTTCGAGGATTGGATTCGTCCCGTGAAGTGCTCTGGTATGCTTGTGGGCCGGATGGCATGTTGAAGGCGGCTGCATTACTCGCCGCACGTGCCGAACAGACAATCGAGTTATGTGTTGAAGAACACATGGCCTGCGGTTGGGGCGGCTGCGCCGGTTGTTGTGTCAAGATCAGAGATCGGCATGGTGCGGAAACCATGCGCCGTGTTTGCGTCGATGGTCCGGTTTTTTTCGGGCATGAAATGTTGTTTTCCACGGAGCCAACTCCTTGAATATAAGATGACATGA
>DEIQ01000096.1:6629-8121 GCA_002352565.1 Proteobacteria bacterium UBA2770
GGGTTCGTCCCTTGCCTGCCGGGTGGAGCAATCGGTGCATGAATATATGCAAACCATGGGTGACCATTGTGCACAGGGGGACTTGTATACCCTCATGATATCGCAGGTGGAACAGATCATGTTCAAGGTTGTGTTGGATCATGTCGAGGGGAATCTGTCTCAGGCTGCATCCATTTTAGGCATTAACCGCGCCACATTGCGCAAAAAAATCAAACAGTATAGGGTGCGTGATGGGTCCTGATTGTCACGAGCCTCACCTGGATCTACCGTGGTCGGGAATGGTCGCCGCCCACGAAACACACGGTTTTGCGCGCCCGAGGCGGGCGTTACTGAGCCTTGCGGATAAAAGCGGTCTCATCTCCCTTGCTAAAACTCTGCAAACGTATGATATTGAGATAATATCTACTGGAAGTACCGCTTGTTATCTGCGTGACGCGAATCTTCCCGTAGTTGAGGTGAGCAGCGTAACAGGTATGGATGAAATGCTGGGCGGGCGGGTTAAAACACTTCACCCTGCGATACATGGTGGCTTGTTGGCGCGCGAGGGCGAAGATGATGAGGAAATTCGCGCCCATGATATCGTGCCAATCGATCTTGTAGTGGTCAGTTTGTATGATTTCCAAAAAGGTATTGCCAATGGCGTGTCTATCAAAGAAGCCATTGAGCTGATCGATATCGGCGGTGTCGCATTGCTCCGTGCAGGGGCCAAGAACTTTGCCCGGGTCTGCGTGATCAGCGATCCAGGCGATTATCGCCACCTTGTTACCGAACTGGAGATGCATGATGGCGCTATTAGCCCTCAGGCTCGTAGCTTTCTTGCAGTTAAGGCATTTGAGCACACCAGCGCCTATGATCATAGAATTGCAGCGCATCTCGCCAGTCGACTTGGAACGCGTTCGGGAGAAGATGCGTTCCCTGAAGTGATTGACGGTGGATTTTATCGGGTACAGAGTTTGCGCTATGGTGAGAATCCACATCAAAAAGCCGCGCTTTATCTGGACCGTCCGCTTGATGGTGATGCTTTGGTTGAAGTCATGGGGCATCAATATCAGGGTAAGCCACTATCCTACAACAATCTGCTGGATAGTGATGCTGCATGGTGCTGTGCGCGGGGATTAAAAAACGGTGCGCTTTGCGTCATCGTCAAGCATTCCAGCCCGTGCGGAGTCGCGCTGGGTGACGATGCGCTCGGAGCTTATGAAGCCGCCTTTGAGACCGATCCGGTCTCGGCATTCGGAGGTGTGATTGCCTTTAATGCAGCAGTGGATGAATCATGCGCTCGAACCATTCTTGATAAGCAGTTCGCGGAAGTGGTGATCGCGGAGGAATTTTCTGCCGCGGCACTGGAGGTTTTCGCTGCACGACCAAATCTGAGAATCGTCAGGCGGCGTGCCAGTGAATCATCTGCCAGGCATTGGCGCAGCCTTGAGGGCGGCGCTCTGTTAATTCAGCAGACAGATATTTCCGAATGGACGCCGGATGCTGTACGCGT
>DEIQ01000040.1:0-14033 GCA_002352565.1 Proteobacteria bacterium UBA2770
TATAAAGTTGTTGCCCTTCCTTCACTAGGATCTGAGCGTCCGACGGCAGCGGCAATAAGGCTCTCATATCGGCAAAAACCTCGAATTTCTCGGGGGCGTCCCGAAGCATCTTTTCGGACTCATTCAGCCAAGCCTGCATTTCATCACATTTGATGTAACCTTCAAAGGTGAGCTTAAAACCAAATCTCGTTTTCTCAATTTTATACATGGTATCTCCATGATGCTATTGATCGGGATTGATGTCGCGCCTTACTTGTAAAGATTTATAATCAAATTGTAAAGATTTATAACTAAATCTGGTGTATGCGAATTGAAGAGGAGCGGCGTATGTGGTTAATTTGTTGTTGAAGACATCAAACAAGCAAAAGGATACGCCACCATGAAATTGAATGTACCACCGGCAAACTTCTCATTTCACCTTAAGGGAAGCTCTGATTAAGCCATGAACTCGGTGCCTGCGGCTCTTATGTCCAGCTTCTTTGTTGACAATCTCCGCGATTGTCGCCTCGAATCTGAACATGGGGAATCGCACCTGAGCTTCGCTCAGACTTGATCAGAGGTTCCTGAGTTGCCCCATTCCGGGGTGTTCGCTAATATATAATGTAACAATTAGAAGAAATTATTAATACATGGCATCTTCATCAGGGATATTAAAGATAGTGAATACCGCTTTTTTTCTAAAACGCCAGGCGTCTACCCGCGGGCAAAAACCCGCGTTAATTTTCCGTAATACCGCGATATCTTTCCGGGATTTGCACCGACGCAGTTGTCATATTCGGGGTCACCTGATGCGTATGGGTATCGGGAAAGGTGATAAGGTCGCGCTGATTTTCGCCAATGGTCTCGAATTCGCCTATCTGTATTATGCTCTCGAGGGGCTGGGCGCTGTTATTGTACCTGTTGATCATCGTTTGGGTGGTCCGGAATTGCGCGCCTTGTGTGATTTGTGTGAAATCAAGATGGCCTGGGTTGCTCCCGATTATGGGCATGTACGCCAGCTTCAGGAATGGACACAAGTTCAGCCATGGGAGGATCGGTTTTTACAGTCTTCGTCCGTATCGTTTGATGCGTGTCAGCCCAAGGTCGGGAGTCGTTCCGAAAGCATATTGATGCTGCATACTTCCGGTACTACGGGCATGCCTAAAGTCGTGGAGTTGACCCGCGCGCATATGAATTGCGCTCCGGAAAGCATGCATACGCTCCTTGCTACCAGTGGCGAGGAAGTCATTGCCATGATTCTACCCATGTCACACATTTCAGGTCCGATTATGCTTAATGAGATAGTGGACAAGGGCAGTACCCTGGTTATTTTCGATCAGATCCATCCCAAGGCGTTATTTCAGGCGATCGAACGTTATAAAATATCACTTTTCCATGGCGTACCGCCGCTATTCCAGATGATTTTGAACAGCCCGGAACGCACGCTATACGATCTCGGAAGTTTGCGCGTGCTCGCCATGATGGGAACTGCGGTACCCGAATCTCTGATGAAGAAAGTTCAGGAAGCCTTACCGCATGTCGCGCTGTTGCAGGGCTATGGTCTGACGGAAACTTCTCCGTTTATAACTATGACGCCGATCGAAGAGGCTGGAGAACATTTATCAAGTATTGGTAAGCCCGTTTCTGGTGCTGAAGTTCTGTTGATTGATGATCATGGGCATGCTGTACCTTGTGGAGAAGTCGGTGAGTTGACCGTCAAAGGTTCTATGGTCATGAAGGGTTATTACAAAAACCCGGAGGCGACCGCTCAACGCATTCGGAATGATTTTTTGTATACCGGGGATATGGCGCGCTGCGATACCGATGGCTTTTATTATCATCTGGGGCGCAAAGACGATATGATCGTCACCGGAGGTGGATTGAATGTCTACCCCTCAGAGGTGGAAAATTTGTTGCTGATCCATCCTGATGTGGCGGAAGCGGCTGTGATGGGCATTGATGCTGGCGATCACAAGGGCACCGTACTCCATGCCTTTATCGTGGCTAAAAATTCATCGAATGTGGAAGCAGAAAGTTTACGCGATCATCTTCGCGAACGATTGGCGACATTCAAAATCCCGCGCCACTACCATATGCTTGCGGAAATGCCCAAAAACAGCACGGGTAAAATAGTGAAGGCCAAATTGGCAGGGTCTTTTCTGAAAAATCAGTCTACATGAATTTGCGCAAGCTTGCGGTGCGTCTGTTTCAAATCAGCAGTAATGCTATCGGTTTGCTACCTCATCGTATTTTATTGATGCTCGGCAGTTTATTGGGGAGTATGGCGGCAATTATTCCTAACCGAAGAATTAAAATTGCCCGTGATAATCTTTCCATGTGTTATGGCGATAGCTTATCGCAGCGACAACAGCGCCGGATTGCGCATGCTTCTTTTCGGCATATATCCATGACCGCTATGGAAGTCCTTTATGCTACAGCAAGAGCGCGAACCCCGCAGCGTATTGATTTTGAGCGCTGGATTTCATCAGAAGGGGAGCACTATTTGCAAGAAGCCGCACAGAAAGGGCGCGGCGTTATCCTGTTGACGGCTCACATCGGAAATTTTCCCTGGATGCTGCTGTATCTTGGCCAGCACGGTTATCGAATGGCGGTGGTCTACAAGGAACCCGCTGATTTTAAGGATGATTTCCTCGGTAATGCCATGAAAGCCTATAACATATCTCCCATCCGTTATAGCGGCAAAAAATATCTGGTAACCAAAAGCATTTTAAAACATTTGGCGCAGGGTTATATTATTCTGATGCCGCTGGATCAGGCCAAGAATAATGGTGTGGAAGTGGATTTTTATGCGCATCCGGTCAAGGCAGCGGGGGGGCCGGTGGTGCTTTCACGCCGCTCAGGCGCGGCTATTGTGCCAGCTTTCATATATAGGCGTGGACAAGGTCATCATCTGATCATAGAGCCACAAGTAGTATTAAAAGAGCCTGAAAATCCGCAGGATGATCTGCGGCTCAATACGCAGGCTCTTAGTGATATTGTGGAAGCGGCTGTTCGGCGCCATCCCGAACAATGGCTGTGGGCTCACCGCCGCTGGCGCTAAAAATCTCTGTATCAGGGAAGCTCGGAACAAGTCATGAAACCTGGTGCCTGCGATGAGTGAAGTCGAACCCGCTTGCGTCCCTTATACCCAGGCTTCATTGTTGACAATCTTCGCAATATACCGTGCAATTTTGCCTTGAATCTGAATATGGGGAATCGCACCTGCTTTCGTCCAGATTTGTTCAGAAGTTCCTTAGTGAGAAAAAACGCATTGAAACGGGTCGTTTTCAGATGTATGCGGGGGATTTGTGATACATGCATGCCTTTCCCTTTCAAGTTGGCAAGGGATCAGTGGTGTCCCTGCATGATAAAAGGCGCATAGCGGGAAATCATGGCAGGCTTTAATCCTGGATCTCCGCTTAGCCACAACCCTGTCTTAGGAATCATCCATGGATTTGGGGCGGGTGGCATAAATCCTGAAGCATAAATAGAGGCAGGCGCTGGATCGGTGCTGTAATGGTAGCGCACGATTCGCGCTTTATCGATATCGGCCAGTGATTTTGCCAGGGAGATGGCATCCGGAAGTTGGCCAAGCGCATCGATTAGGCCATACTTCTGCGCTTGAATGCCGTTAAGTGGACGTCCATCAAGCCATGCTGGATTTTCGATATCGACATGGCGAGATGTTTTCACAACATTGAGGAAGCGTTTTTGCATATCCGTCACCAGCCTGTCGATAATGGCGTGCTCGGTACTATCCGCTTGACGCCATGGTGACAGGATGTCTTTGTGCGCCCCCGATTTATAGACTTCTGTATGTACACCGAGTTTGCGCATCAATTCCGAAGCTTCAAACTGGGCGATGATCACACCGATTGATCCGGTTAGTGTGCTTGGAAGCGCAATGATCTTGTTTGCGCCGCATGCGACATAATATCCGCCCGAGGCTGCCATGCTCTGCATATGGGCTACGACGGGTTTATGGGTGCGCAAGCGAAAATTTCGTACCAGGTGGTACAATTGATCGCTGGCGGAAACTTCACCGCCGGGGCTGTCTATAAGCAGCACCACTGCCTTGATGCGGCGATCTTTGGCGGCTTTATTGAACTGGGCGTCGATCTGAGCCACCATGCCGGGTTTGGAGCCTAATCCTAAAGGACCCCGCCGGGGTTGATTATGAATAATGCCACGAACATCAATCAAAACCACCTTGCTCGCTCCTGAACCCTCGATCAGCTGTTCCTTGAGCTCAAGTTTTCCGGGAACGAGAAAACCCGTGCCAAGAGTACATCCACCCAAGCCCATAAATACCCACCAACACCATAACAAGCGCAGAGCTTGTTTCATGGCTGAGGCTGGGGCGGATGCAGACACCACAGGGTGTTTATTTCTTGAGTTTCATCAACAGCCCCATTTCTTCCATGGCATTTTTCGGTACGATATAACCTTCCTCGTCGCGGATCTCCTTGAAGTGATCGCGCACGGTTTCAATGGTCAGATCAGGTTCGAAAATGCCTTTAGTGGCGCCGATAAAAACCCTGCCAACACGCCCGGCAGCGGCTGAATAAATCTCACCGGTGACAGGGCAGCTCTCATGCACCAGATAACTCACGACTGGCGAGACCATTTCGGGTTCCATATTGAACTGATTGGCCATGGGGCCCATAAGATCCAAGGTCATGCGTGTCTTGGCGCCGGGTGCAATGACATTGCATTTAATGTTATATTTCTGGCCTTCGATCGCCAGTACATTATTCATCCCTACGACACCCAATTTGGCAGCGGCGTAATTGGTCTGTCCGAAATTGCCGAACAACCCGGCTGCCGATGTAGTATTGACGATGCGCCCGTATTTGTTTTCACGCATATGTTCCCAAGCCGCCTGCGTGACCCAGAAGCTTCCTCGCAGATGGACATCAAGGACAGGATCCAGAAATTCAGGACTCATGTTCTTGAAGGATTTGTCTCTGAGGATTCCGGCGTTGCAAATAATGATATCGACTTTGCCGAAAGTATCCATGGCGGTTTTGAAGATACCTTGGCCGCCTTCCAGTGTAGCTACACTGTTATAGTCCGCTACCGCTTCTCCGCCGGCCGCCTTGATTTCATCTACGACTTTCTGGGCGGGTGTGCTTGAGCTTCCACCACCAGCCACATCGCCGCCCAGATCATTGACGACAATCCTGGCGCCGCGTGAAGCAAGCAACAAGGCATGGCTCCGACCCAAACCGGCGCCGGCTCCAGTAACAATAGCCACTCGTCCATCATAACGCAGTTCTTCAGACATATTCCCCTCCTTGGGTAATTCAGGTTTGCTTTTACGGGTGAGTCCTGCAGCATAGGAAAATCCAGCTGTAAGATATTTCAATATTCACTATAGTACAGGATCAATCATTCTTCATCCCGCTGCGGAACTATTTTGAAATGCGGCTGGCTTCTAACTGAGCGCTACAAACCGGGGTAATGGAATCATATCGATTGATTTGGTGGTGTTGGATGCGTGTGGTTGCGATCCATTAGGGAACCTCTGAACAAGTCTGGGCGAAGGTGATTTTTATTCTTCGGGACGACAATCGCGCGGGTTGGCAGGGCTATTGCGGAGATTGTCAACAATGAAGCTGGACATAAGGGCCGCAAGCGGGTTCGACTTCGCTCACCGCAGGCACCAGGTTCATGACTTAATTAGAGGTTCCTTGGGTGGATTTTTGTTTTT
The DNA here is from genome assembly GCA_002352565.1 of Proteobacteria bacterium UBA2770. Lineage (GTDB taxonomy): Bacteria > Pseudomonadota > Gammaproteobacteria > UBA2770 > UBA2770 > UBA2770. The sequence continues at coordinate 5,693 of DEIQ01000040.1, forward strand.
TCCATCCTTGGCGTTTTTTCCACCCTTGGCCACACCCCCGGTAAAAATGAAGCGCAAGGATTCTTCCACACCCATATCGACTTTTTTGACGTGATCTTTCGGTACGATTATCATGAAACCGCCGATCTGAAAGCTCATGGGCAGATAGACCGCGACGCTATTTTCATCGCCTACCTCATCGGGCACATCAGTGAAATCCGTTCGCGTAATCAGCCCCATCAGATGCCTTTGTCCCGAGTCATCTACCGGGATCATAACCGTTTGATTGAACTCTTTCATGTTTTGCGGAGAAAAATAATCGATAAAATCGCGAATACCGTTATACAGGGTTTTCACCAGCGGGACCCGGTTAACCTGCGTTTCAACCAGCTTGAAGATGCTCTGAAAAATCACCTGGCGAATGAGAATGCCCGCGCTGAAGATGACAGCAATTCCTGCCGCAAGCCCCATGCCTGGAACATACCAGGCTTCGGGTAGAATAAAACCGATCATGTTGCCCAGAATGGATTCAGCGCTTGTGGCGAGCCAGTAAAGAATGGCGAGTGTGATCGCAAGGGGCAGTACGGTGAACAGTCCTGAGAGGAAAATGCGGCTCAGATGTTGCATGATTTACCTATATCGGCCAGCATATAAAGCTGGGATTCTGTCTATTAAAAAGCATCCGCGCATCAATGGGTAACCTGATAGAGGAGATGTGCGTCGGAGTATGAGCGTCTATGCTAAAAACCTGTTACAGCAGAGTCGCACTAATGCAAGCGCTCCCCGTTGCAGAAAATATCGCGAACTGTCTTGTAATGGTCACGCCCTGAAAGCTGGATAGCTGGAAGTTTAGCAAATCAATCCAGGTTCGCGCAAGTTTGATAAAGTGTCTTGCGGCATATTGATTTCGACATGACGCCGGGCAGATTTTATGGCGCCGGGTCTGAATAATGACGTGATATGTATGGTCGGGGTGAGAGGATTTGAACCTCCGGCCCCTGCCTCCCGAAGACAGTGCTCTACCAAGCTGAGCTACACCCCGATATTCTCATAGGTCAATAATGGCGATTTACGGCAAAAAGACTCAACTGCTCCAGCGTATGACGCCAGACAGTGGCAGGTATCACCGTTATGGCCTCACAGGCGCTTGAAGCTTTTGTCTGAGCCAAAGACACAGTGTATTGCACAGCATCGTATTTTGCAATGATGTCGCAGATTTGATCGACCTGATCCACACAACCCTTTCTGATTGCATCGCCGATGAAAGCCACATCTTCCGGGGTGCCCTGGTGCAGGACGTGAATTAATGGCAAACTCGCTTTGCCTTCAGCCAGATCGTCACCCAGATTCTTGCCGATGATTTCCTTATCGCCGGTAAAATCAAGTACATCGTCGATCATCTGGAAGGCAAGCCCGAGATTGATGCCGTAATCAGCCATGGCGTCGATGATTTTCTCATCGTCTGTTACCAGCATGGCGCCGATACGGCAGGATGCTGAAAACAGAATAGCGGTTTTGCGGCGGATTATTTCAAGATAGAGATCTTCGGAGGTATCCGTGCGATGCGCCTGTTCAAGTTGCATCATTTCACCTTCAGCAATTTGGTTGCTGGCACTGGAAATAACTTGCATAATTTCCAGACTGCTATATTTGACCAGCAATTCAAAGGCTCGGGAGTAAAGGAAATCGCCCACCAGAACACTGGCTTCATTTCCCCACAGCGCATTGGCTGTAGATCGTCCGCGGCGCAAGGTGGAGTGATCGACTACATCGTCGTGTAACAGGGTCGCGGTATGAATCAGTTCTACGGCGGCTGCTAGCGGAATATGCCGGTCCCCTTCGTAGCCCAGCGCCCGGGCGCAAAGCAACACAAGAGCCGGTCTGAGTCTCTTGCCACCGCTGGTGACGATATGTTTGCCCATCTGTTCAATCAGATGGACATGAGAAGCCAGGGATTGTTCCACCATTTTGCTGGCGCCGTCGAGGTCGCTTTCAACTGAGGCAAGAATGGTAGATAATGCATTTTTCACTTGCTTGGGTTCCACTTGATCCTACTGGATTATCAGGGTAGTCATGCTATGCTCTGGTTCCAGGAAATTAAAGGTGCTGCCACGCATAATGACGGCAGATGTTTCTGTTGCCACTCCGGTATTGCGTGAACTTGATCCTGCAACGCATTTGATTTTATCCCTCTTTTCGAAAAATCATAACATAATCTTTGGATTCCGGATTGGGCCTGGCCTGTGGGATGCGTGCACATGCATTATACTGCTTATTTTTATATCCGTGGAAAGTGAAGCCATGCAAAAGGTTGTGAATTCGGATTACCCGGGCGACGTTTTTCTCATGTCCGCCCCTGATGACTGGCATGTCCATCTGCGTGATGGTGTTGCGCTTAAAACCACCGTGGCGCACACGGCGCGATGTTTTAGGCGCGCTGTGATTATGCCCAATCTGGATAGGCCTGTTACCACGCTGGATGAAGCCATGGCTTATAAAGCGCGTATTGAGAAAGCCAGGCCACAGGGTTTGAAGTTTTCTCCTTTGATGACATTGTATCTGACAGAAGATACCACGGCAGCGCAACTCAGGCAGGCCCATAGCCATGGTATTTTTGGTGTAAAATATTATCCGGCCGGGGCAACCACAAATTCCCGGTCCGGGGTACGCAACCTTGAGCGCGTCATGCCGGCGCTCGAAGCTATGGCCGAATTACAAATGCCGTTGTTGATGCATGGTGAGGTGGCAGATGGAGAGATTGATCCGTTCGATCGAGAAGCCGTCTTCATCGACCGTGTTCTGCAACCTTTATTAAACGCGCTGCCCCAACTCAAACTGGTGCTGGAACACATAACCACAGAGCAAGCGGTTGCCTGTGTGCGGGATACCCCTTCACTTGGCGCTACCATCACGGCGCATCACCTGTTATACAATCGCTCCGCCTTATTTCGCTCGGGACTGCAGCCGGATATGTTCTGCAGGCCCGTTTTGCAGCGTGAACATCATCGACTTGCTTTATTGGGCGCGGCGACCGGGGGCGAAAAGCGATTTTTTCTCGGAACGGACAGCGCGCCTCACGGTACGAAAAGCAAATACTGTTGCTGCGGTCGTCCGGGCATTTATACGGCCCCTTTTGCGTTGGAGTTATACACTGAAGCTTTCGCCCGCGTCGACGCACTGGATCAACTTGAGGGATTTGCCTGTCGCCATGGATCGGAATTTTACGGCTTGCCGCCGAACCAGGAAATGATTACAATAAAAAGGATGACACAAATCGTTCCGGACTCGTATCAACTCGGTGATGACAGGGTTGTTCCTCTGCTGGCGGGTCAATCTGTCCACTGGCAAATCTGATGAGTAGCATGCAGAAAGCATTAAACCAACCTTTATGAATGATCGCCCACCTTCAGCGGATAAGCTGACTGATATTCGAGTTGGGTCTTTTCAGTTTCGCCCCCACTTGATGAAAAAACGTTTCCGCGGGTTCCTGCCCGTGGCCGTAGATGTGGAAACCGGCGGGTTTAATCCGCGAACCGATGCGTTGCTTGAGTTGGCCGGTTTATGGTTTTATTTTGATGATCGGCAGAATCTTCAGGTCGATGAACCCGTCAATTATCATATCAAGCCTTTTCCTAACGCCAATATGGAGCCTGCCTCGATGGCGGTTAACGGTATTGATCCCCATCATCCGTTGCGAATAGCTGTGGGGGAAGTCGAAGCCCTCACCGATTTTTTCCGCCGTGTGCGTTCCGCTCTCAAGGAAAGTGAATGTACACGAGCCATTCTGGTTGGGCATAACGCGGCGTTTGATCTGGCTTTTCTCAATGCGGCGGTAGAGCGTTGTGGCATCAAACGCAATCCTTTTCATCCTTTTTGCACTTTCGATACCGCAACACTCGGAGGCGTGGCCTATGGGCAAACAGTACTATCGCGCGCCGTCCAGGCTGCCGCTATGCCATGGGATGATTCATCAGCCCATTCAGCTGTTTATGATGCGCAGATGAGTGCTCGTTTATTCTGTTCGGTGGTCAATGCCTTCCGCGATGTTTACGAACGACAAGCGGCGCTTGTCAGCGGAACATCAACTTAGGGGACCTCTGGTCCATTCATGAACTCGACTCTTGCGCCCGTTATGCCCGGTTCCCTGGTTGAAAATCGCCGCAATGCTTGGTTATTACGGTCGATAAGTGTCTCGAGTCTCTGAACATAAGGAGCCACAATCTGCTTCGTTCAGAGTTAATTAGAGGTTCCTTTAATAACAACAGCCTGGGTCTGTCAATCACGCTACATCATAAGGAAATAGGTGAGTAATTATGCAAACAAGCCATTTGATTGCACCTCATGGAGGTATGTTAAAAAATCTTTATCTAGCGCCGGAACAAGCCAGAGCAGAGAAAGAAAAGGCGCTGGAATATCATTCATGGGATTTAACCCCCCGCCAGTTGTGCGACATCGAGTTGTTGCTCAATGGCGCGTTTTCGCCTCTGGAAGGTTTTCTGTGCAGGAATGATTACCAGCAGGTTCTCGAACATATGCGTCTGGGAAATGGCACTTTGTGGCCCTTGCCGATCACGTTGGATGTCACGCCTGAATTTGCAGATACCATCGGAGCAGGGGGGGATATTGCCCTGCGCGATGCGGAAGGTCTGGTGATTGCGATCATGCATGTTAGTGACATATGGCGCCCGGATTTTATGCATGAGGCTGATGCCTGTTACGGCACTAAGGACCCGCTGCACCCAGGGGTAGACTATCTGTTCAACCATAGCGGCAAGGTTTATCTCGGTGGTCGCCTGTATGGTATTGAAGCGCCGGTGCATTATGATTTTCAGCCGCTGCGGCATACTCCTTCGGAAACGCGTGAAATATTCACCAAACGCGGGTGGACGCGGGCGGTTGCTTTTCAGACCCGAAACCCCATGCATAAAGCCCATCATGAACTGACGTTCCGGGCCGCGCAACAGGCGGAAGCCAACCTGCTGATCCAGCCAGTGGTCGGGATGACCAAACCCGGTGACGTGGATCATTATACGCGCGTGCGCTGTTATGAAAAAATGTTATCGACCTATCCCAGGCAGACCACGATGCTTAGCCTTCTGCCGCTGGCAATGCGCATGGCTGGGCCCCGCGAGGCATTATGGCATGCCATAATCCGCAAAAATTACGGCTGTACCCACTTTATTGTCGGGCGCGATCATGCCGGGCCTGGGAAAGACGCCAGCGGAACGGATTTTTACGGTCCTTATGATGCCCAGGAAATGGTTCATAAATACTCCGATGAATTGAATATCGAAATGGTACCGTTTCGCGCCATGGTGTATGTCAAGGAACGCGCAAGTTACGTTCCCATGGATGAAACGCGTGATGATGAAACCGTCATGAATATTTCCGGAACGGAATTGCGTGAGCGACTGCGCGACGGGCGCGAGATCCCGGATTGGTTTTCTTACCCGGAAGTGATTGCCGAATTGCGCCGCAGCTATCCCCCTCGGCATCAGCAGGGTTTCACCGTTTTCTTTACCGGCCTTTCGGGCTCCGGAAAATCCACGATCGCCAATGCTTTGCTGGTCAAAATGATGGAGATCGGCAGCAGAGCCGTTACCCTGCTCGACGGTGATCTCGTGCGCAAGAACCTGTCGAGTGAGCTGGGTTTTTCGCGTGAGCACCGCAATCTAAATATTCTGCGCATCGGCTATGTCGCCAGTGAAATCACCAAGCATCGCGGTATTGCCATCTGTGCCCCCATCGCTCCTTATGAGGACGTGCGGCGTGAAGTGTCACAAATGATTAGGCCGTATGGCGGTTTTATTCTGGTGAGCATGGCAACGCCACTGGAAGTTTGTGAACAGAGAGACCGAAAAGGGCTTTATGCCAAAGCCAGGGCGGGAATTCTCAAGGGATTCACCGGCATCGACGATCCTTACGAAACGCCTGAAAAACCCGATGTCTTGATCGATTCAAGCCAGTGCTCGGTTGATGAGGCGGCGCAGCAGGTGTTGCTGAAACTTGAAGTCATGGGGTATCTGCGCTAAGGAAGCTCTGAACAAGTCATGAACCCGGTTCTTGCGTCTCTTATGCCCAGTTTCATTGTGGTAAAACTTCGCCATAGCCCTGCTAACCCGCGCAATTGTCGCCTGGAATCTGAACATGGGGAATCGCACCTGCCTTCGTCCATACTTGATCAGAGATCTCCTAAGCTTGGCATATCCTTCAGGAATTGGTTATGCCTTCTTTCAGTATTCCGATAGAACAACTGCCTCTGCCCGATGAAGTCGGGCTGGCGCGCAGTGAAGCACTATGCACGCGGCTGATGGAACGTATCCTCGCCCATCCTGAACAGCGTATGCGATTCGATCATTACATGGATGCCGTGCTCATGGAACCCGGGTTGGGTTATTACGCAGTGAGCGATCAGACCATAGGCGCGGATGGAGATTTTACCACCGCAGCGGATGCTTCCTTTATTTTCGCTTGGGCGATTGCCCAGCAATGTCGGCAGCTACTGGAAGAAATGGGCGGTGGCGATATTATCGAACTCGGACCTGGAACGGGCCGACTGGCGGCGAATATCATAACGGTGCTGGCGCATGAGGGTGGTTTGCCCGATCATTACAGCTTATTTGAACCAGCCGAACGGTTGCAGCAAGAACAGGTTAAAACCATCGGGAGTCTTGATGCGGGGTTGCAACAGAAAATCGGGTGGATCAATGCGCCACCCGGAGAACCATGGCGCGGGATTATTCTCGGTCATGAGGTTCTTGACGCTCTTCCGGTGCGCCGATTTTCGAAGCTTGAAGATAAGGTATGGCATGAAAGCGGTGTAACCATCGCCGAGGGTCGCCTACAGACATTGAACTGGGCCGCAGACCATGAGTTGATTCACCAGCTTGAGGCGATTGAAGCCGATATCGGGCAGGAATTGCCCCCTGGCTACAGGTCTGAAATCAATTTGAACATGGATCTACTGATGCGCAACTGGAGCGAGCAACTGACCCATGGCGCTGTTTTATGGATGGATTACGGCCACGCGCGTGAGTCCTATTACCAGCCACAACGCGATGATGGTACGCTGCGTTGCCATTATCGCCATCATGTGCATCGTGATCCTTTTTTGTATCCAGGCTTACAGGATATTACCGCGAGCGTAGATTTCACGCTGCTGGCTGAAAACGGGCAGTGCATGGGCTTGGAACTCGCAGGTTTTACTCCTTATGCCCATGGGTTAATCGCTTCGGGTGTACTTGAACTTCCCGCCTGGGTGCGCAAGCAAATCGATCCTGCGCTCCTGGCCCGCGAACTCCAATGGCTGCTGATGCCGGACAACATGGGCGAGGATTTCAAGTTGATCGGTTTTCAGCGCGGCATCGATACCCATTGGAACAGCTTCGCCCAAAGGAACTTTTCTTCACGTCTTGGCAGGGGGAAGGCGAGTGTCCGGCATCGAGGATGAGGCACGCCTGACCTGGAGCATGGTCGTAATACTGGCGCTGGTTCAGGGGATTACAGAATTTCTTCCCATATCAAGCTCGGCGCATTTGATTCTGTTGCCCTACCTTGCCAACTGGCCCGAACATTCTCTTGAATTTGACATTGCGGTGCATATCGGCACTCTGACTGCGGTAGTGGCATATCTGCGCCGGGATATCATCAATATGCTGGTTTCATGGTGGCGTCAACTGCGTACCGGAAAAGGCGATGAACACACCAAACTGGCGTGGTTGGTGGTGTGGGCTACACTGCCGATCGTGATTGTCGGCGCGCTGTTCAATAATGTGGTGGAGCAGCATTTGCGTGCGCCGGCGATCATTGCGTTGGCGACGATAGGCTTTGCGCTGGTGCTGGCATGGACGGATCGGCGCAGTTTTCACCAATTTCCCATAAGCCACCTGAACTGGAAGAGCAGCATGGTGATCGGTCTGGCGCAATGTTTGGCACTGATTCCTGGAACTTCGCGCTCCGGTATTACCATATCTGCCGCCTTATGGCTTGGCTTTCAGCGTGAAGCTGCGGCGCGTTATTCCTTTCTGCTCAGCATCCCGGTCATCGCGGCTGCAGGAATATTCGAGCTGACCGAAGTGCTGGAGCGTGAAAGTGCATCTCAGAGCCTCATTTGGTTGAGCGCTGCGATTACTGCGGGCATCAGCGCCTTTCTCTGTCTCCATGCTTTTATTCGTTTGGTCAATCGCATTGGTATGTTGCCCTTTGTTTATTATCGTCTTGTATTGGGATTGTTTATCCTGGCGCTGATACTGATTTGACAGGATAGTGGCTAAGCATTTTTATTTTTCAAAATGTTCTTTGCCGATAAGGCTAAGGAAGCTCTGATCTTGCGCCCCTTATGTTCCACATCATCAAGCGCATG
>DEIQ01000040.1:14061-24581 GCA_002352565.1 Proteobacteria bacterium UBA2770
TGGCGAATGGCTTTTGCAGGGCTAATTATAACATTGGTGTAAGGTGTAAACTGCGGGTGAGTTATGCTGAGGTCTCATAAAATAATACTAATTTTCGTATTAAACCTCCCTCTCTTCAGGGGAGAAAATCAACAACCTGCCAAGAAACCTCTGGAAAAATCTGGACGCAAAAACCGAACTCTGACTTGTTCAGAGGTTCCTTAGGTTGATGGTGAATGGGTATATGATTTAGAAGGCTAGTGAGCATGCTTGAGCACGCGCTCTTTGGTTCTCTGCCAGTCCATATCCTTTTCCCGAGCGCGCTTGTCATGTTGTTTCCGGCCTTTTGCCAGCCCGATTTCGAGTTTAACCCATGGCCCTTTCCAGTAAAGCGCCAACGGTACAACAGTATAGCCCTGCCTTTGGACCGCGCCTATAAGAGAGCTGAGTTCACGCTGGTGCAACAAAAGTTTGCGCGTACGGTAAGCATCAGGATGAATGTGGGTAGAAGCCGAAGCAAGGGGGCTGATATGACACCCAAGAAGCCAGGCTTCTCTATCCCTAAGCGTTACATAACTTTCTTTGAGCTGTGCGCGCCCTGCACGTAGTGCCTTGATTTCCCAGCCTTCCAGAACAACACCGGCTTCGAAACGTTTCTCGATAGCATAATCATGCCAGGCTTTCCGATTCTGAGCAATTTGACGGGGGGGGGCTTGATTTGCCATGGTATTGTTTTTGCTGCTAGCGGTAATATGCTTTAATGCCTAAGTGATTTTGATTATGGTAACACGTTTATGAACACATCAAGAAACCCTTCCATCCATGGACAATGGTCCTCCCGTATGGCTTTCATCCTGGCGGCAACGGGATCGGCCGTCGGTCTGGGTAACATATGGAAATTCCCCTATGAGGCCGGACAAAATGGCGGTGGTGCATTTGTTATCACTTACATCATCTGTGTGATGCTGATCGGTCTTCCCATTATGGTGGCTGAAATCCTCATCGGGCGACGAGGTCGTGAAAGTCCTATCGGAAGCCTGTCCCATCTGGCGCGGGAAAGCCATTACAGTTCCTTTTGGGGTGGAATTGGCGCCGTGGGTATGTTGGCTGGTCTTATCATTCTTTCTTTTTACAGTATCATTGCTGGCTGGGCTGTAGCGTACACAGGCTACGCTGCCACTGGAGAACTTGTCAATATCGATAAAAACGCCGCTAATTCCCTGTTTACAGCATTGACCTCCAATCCGCTAAAACTGCTCATACTACATACCCTGTTTCTTGGCATCACCTTTTCTATCGCCGCCAGGGGCGTCAGCAATGGATTAGAAAAACTGGCAACCTACGGAATGCCACTGCTGTTTGCTCTATTGCTTCTGTTGGTAGGCTACGCGGTGATAGTCGGCGACTTTTCCGCTGCATTTCACTATTTATTGTATCCGGATTTTAGCAGAATCAACGGTTCAACTGTGCTGACAGCCATGGGGCAGGCCTTTTTCAGTCTCAGCCTGGGCATGGGAGCCCTTATGGTTTACGGCGCCTTTCTACCAGATGATGTTTCGATAGGTCGTTCCGCCATGATGGTTGGCGCCGCTGATACACTGGTTGCGATCATGGCCGGATTTGCCGTTTTCCCGATCGTTATGGCGCATCAGATCGAACCCGGACAAGGACCGGGGCTGATCTTCCAGAGTTTACCGTTGGCTTTCAGCGCCATGCCCTTTGGGCAATTATTCGCCACTTTGTTTTTTTCCCTGGTGGTCCTGGCCGCTTTGACATCAGCAGTTTCTCTCGTTGAACCCAGCGTAACCTGGCTGGTCGAAAAATATGAAGCGCGACGATCAGCCTCCGCCTTTCTGGTGGGTATCATTTGCTGGATACTTGGGATTGGAAGCTTGCTATCTTTTAACCTATGGAGCAACAAGACTTGGTTAAACCGCACATTTTTCGACTGGATGGACTATCTGACAAGCAATATTATGTTGCCCCTCGGAGGCTTGGGCATAGCTGTTTTCTGCGGCTGGATCATGCATTCGAGTCATAGCAAAGACGAATTGCAAGGCCATAATCATCTCGCCTACCCTATTTGGCGTTTCCTTATCCGTTATATCGCGCCTCTGGCGGTGCTGATTATTTTTGTCAGCAGCATCATATGAGCCTACAATATAAAGTTATTAAGTAATGCCAGGAGTAAGACTATCAATCGCTGGCACACCGTAGTATTCACTCGACGATTATGATTGCTGTTTGCCATAACCAGACATTGCATAAAATCGCTCGCGAATAATGCCGAAAGCCAAGCGGACAACAGATGCCAGGATACAACATATCCAGGTTGAACTTCACGTAGCACTTTGAACCGGGAAACGTCAATCCAGGCGTTCAAAAATACCTTTTACAAGCTATTCAACAAGGATTTTGCATGACCCATTTGAGTCACAGTGTAGAAAGCCCATACAGTCCCAAACAATTATATATGCTGGTGGACGATGTCCAATCCTATCCTCAATTTGTGCCCTGGTGTCATCGAATCCAGGTGTTATGGCAACAGGGAAATCAGCGCATCGTCAATATGGCAATCAAAAAAGGGCCGGTGTGCCGATCTTTTGCGACAAAGAATCGCTGTTACCCCTACGAGCGCATCGAGCTCAGTCTTGAGGAAGGTCCGTTCCGCCATCTTGACGGTTGTTGGCGTTTCACCCCCGTTTCTGGTGGACAGGGATGTATAACAACTCTGGATATGGATTTTTCTTTTTCTAACCCTCTGGTTGAGAAAGCATTTGGTCCGGTTTTTTCGCAGGTATTGACCGCCATGAGTGAAGCCTTCAACAATAGGGCGCATGAACTTTACGGCAACCTCCGTAATGCTCAGGGTTGAAGCTGCTTACGCCATGCCCGATGAACAGATTATCATCAGGCTCGAGCTAAAGGAAGGATCAACCGTCCATGATGTACTCGAGCAATCGGAACTGCTGCAACGCTATCCCGAAATCAATGCAACTGATAGCGCTATCGGTATTTATGGGCGTGTCGTCCCCTTGGATCATCCGATACGGGATGGTGACCGCGTGGAGATCTACCGCCCTTTGACAATTGACCCAAAAATCGAGCGCCGTTCGAGATCGCGCCGCTCCGCGTAGCGAATCATTCCGACTTCTACCAGTGCAGCGCCCTCAATCTGGCTCTCCGTGTATCTTGACTTCTTCATCTTTAATCTCATGACGTGTAGTTTACGCCGGGAAACTCTATGTTGTCATGCAACTGGTTTAGGGGGTATTTACAGCCTTGTTGTCCAAAGAATCTGCAATTCGTTCAAGTGCTGTAGCTATTCGCTCCAAAAAAATCATTATTTCATTGTTCTCCCTATGCCCTCGATTTTCTGTGCATAATACCCGGCATCAGCGGCACAGTACACGCGTAGCGGACATGATGTCCGGCTGCATGCGCTTGATAGGCATCAAATTTCAATTTCATCGCCATAATGCATGATGCTACATTCGATTCCCAACTTCTTCACTTCGTGTTTGAATACTCGATCGTCTACCGGAGCGATATTTTTTATCCAGAAAAACGGGACGTTATAATGGCAGGGAATAACCCTTTTCGGCGATATCAATTTCACGGCTTCAATTGCTTCGGATAAATCCATTGTCCATGTATTATTACCCAGACCACCAATAGGCAACATAAGTACATCCGGTTTTAATCCAGCCCATTCCTTTTGCAAAATTGAATCTCCCAGATTCACAATCGTTTTGCTACCAACAGTGATTTTATAACCCATAGAACCGATGCCAGTACGTTTCCCTGGCCCCGGTTTCCGTTTTATTTTGAACCACAGGATTGGAACACTGATAGAACCGTGAACGGATTTGACAGCTTCAATTTTGACACCATCCAAAATGATAGTCTCCCCAATGCCTAGCGGATGGGCCTTCTTGAACGAGATCCAGGATGTCAGTCCTCTACCGCGAGGATCTACTAGAAATGTTTCGCTATCTTCGACTTTAGCTAATTCTTTTCCACAAACAACTGACGCATGGCTAACTTCCGCTACCCGATCGGATTGCCAGTGATGGTCGGGATCACCATGCGTGATTAAAATATGCGTGATACTTCTCCATTCCGATTTTGGGATTAGGCTACTAAGGCTAAAAATCCAGAGGTTTTGTCCCGGGTCAATGGCAATTTTGGTCTTATCGTTTTCTATCAGGAATGAATTATAAAGAAAGTGTCTGATTTTCATGAGCAACCTGAATGCCTAATATTCTCATCACCGGCAGTAAAAAGTAGAGAGACGAGGGACGGCGATTTTTACTGTCCGAATTGTATGTGTTTGTTAGCTTTTTAATTCGCAGATTCCAGGTCCGAAGTGCAATGTACGCGATGAGATCGTAACACATAGATAATAGTTTGGCGTTTATAGTACAATAAATACTGTTCAATATCGTGTTCCACCGCCGTATTCGACTTTTCGTACTTATCGTGGAAAAACCATCTCACCGGTGCTCAGGAGTGATAGCATGGACGATAAATCAACACTGTACTCCCTTATCGAAGCTGCCATGGCGCAAACGGAAGAGTTTTCCGTCGAGGAAAGCATGCGCTGGCTGGAAAGTGATGACACAGTATTCGTTGATGTAAGAGAATCGCACGAACGCAATGAACAGGGATGTATCATCGGATCGATTCATATTTCCCGCGGATTTCTCGAATTTTCCATTGATCCTGAAGGACCCAAGCATCATCCGGTCTTCCAGCGCACTGGACTGCGTTTCGTATTTTATTGTGCCGCAGGACCACGCTCGGCTCTGGCGGCGAAAACCGCTCAACATATGGGGCTCAACCGCGCAGGATATATCAAAGGTGGTTTGGCTGAATGGATCAAAGTAGGCGCTCCTGTCGATAAAATATGACCACTCCAGCTTTTCTTCGCACAATAAACAACGATCTAAACGATCTAATAGGGTGCGTTGGTATATCGTTCAAATTACTCGCGTGAACGTTGGAGTCAATGCACCCACGCCCAATAGACGCCACCCGGCTTCAACCACACACATAAATACAGAACAGCTGTTAAACCGAATGTCTGTGTAATGAATCGGTATATGTCACTTTTGTTATGGGTCGGAATCGGTGGAGCGTTGGGGGCTTGCGCTCGTTATACTGTCTATGTACTGGCACAGAAATGGCTGGGTAGCAGTTTTCCTTATGCCACCCTGTTTGTCAATACTGCCGGTTCCGCTTTAATGGGTCTGTTGAGCGGCACTTTAGCGCTCAAATGGCACTGGTCATCCGAGGTGCAAGCCATGGTTTTTGTCGGCATGCTCGGAGCATTTACGACCTTTTCCACATTCACCCTTGATGTGGCAACACTCTATCAACGCAATAGCTGGATAAAACTGATGGCTTATACCAGTCTTTCGTGCGTTTTGCCCATCGCTGGCATGATCGCCGGTTTATATACCGCACGCCTGGTAATGACCAAAAATAGTTAGGCATGACCACCATGCGGTACAGAATTCAAAACCGATTTCTCACCATGCACCACCAGTTGATCAAAAAAATGTTTCGTATCAAGAGATAACAGGAGGATTTATGAAGCTGCGGCGCACTAAAATTATGGCGACTCTGGGCCCCGCATCTGATGATCGGGAAATCTTGCGCGAAATGCTGCGCTCCGGTATGAATATGGTTCGCCTTAATTTTTCCCACGGCAGCCACGAAGAACACCAGTACAGGCTTGATCTGGTTCGGTCATTATCTCACGAGATGGGCCTGCATATAGGCATTCTGATGGATCTGCAGGGTCCCAAGATTCGAATCGAATGCTTCGTATCCGGTTCCATTGAACTAAAAACCGGCGATTATTTTATTATCGATCATACCCATCCGAAAGATGAAGGCAATGCCCATATCGTAGGCGTTTCCTATACACAACTTCCACATGAAGTGAATCCCGGCGACCACCTGCTCCTTGATGACGGGCGTATCGATCTTCAGGTTTCGCAGATTGAGGGCAGCGCCGTTCATGCCCGGGTGATGCTTGGGGGGCTTTTATCCGATCGCAAGGGGCTGAACCGTCTTGGTGGTGGACTCAATGCGCAGGCATTGACCGACAAAGATCAACAAGATATTATTTTTGCGGCGCACAATAATGTGGACTTTCTGGCGGTTTCATTTCCCGCCAGTGGGGAGGACATCGCCAAAGCCAGATGGTTGTTGAGACAGGCTGGCAGTAGTGCCGCCATCGTTGCTAAAATCGAACGCGCGGAAGCGCTGGATAATATCGAAGCCATTTTGACCGAATCCGATGCCGTCATGGTCGCCCGTGGCGATCTCGGTGTCGAGATCGGTGATGCGCAATTACCGGCTGCTCAGCTTAACATCATCCGTTCAGCCCGGCGCCGAATGCGGCCTGTAATTACCGCCACCCAGATGATGGAATCGATGACCTACAACCCCATTCCCACCAGGGCGGAAGTGTTTGATGTCGCCAATGCGGTGCTTGATGGTACGGATATGGTCATGCTTTCGGGAGAAACCGCCACCGGGCGTTATCCCGAGCGCACCATACAGGCAATGGATCGTGTCTGCCGGGCAGCGGAAACCCATTATATTGATCGATCTGCCGACCAGGTTCCGACGCAGAAAGGGCGCATCGACGAAGCTATTGCAGGCGCTTCAATTCATACCGCCAATTATCTTAATGTCCAGGCTGTTCTGGCATTGACCGAATCAGGTGATACAACCTTATGGATGTCCCGTCTGCTGACCAATATCCCTATTTATGCCTTTACCAGTCATACCCATACGGCGCAGCGAATCAATCTTTACCGTAATGTGTATGCCGTCATTTACGATTCTTCGCATGGCGATAATTTTCGCGTCAACCGTGAAATAGTCGAAATACTGATTCAGAGAAAGTCTATCAAGGTCGATGATATCATCATCATCACCAAAGGGGATCTGGCTGGGGTCATGGGGGGGACCAACACCATGAAGATCGTGCATGCCCGAGACTGTCTAGCGCAAGCAGTCAGCACCCAGGACTAAAACCCTTCCCATACGAGTGTATCAGTAGCATCGTCCACAGCAGCCCGAGCCTTCACTGTGGGTGCTTAAACCTGATACACCAGATATTCATGAAAGGATTTTAGCCCCCCCCCGCCAGAGCAGTGGCAAACGATTCATGATCATGGCGCTCAGTGCCTTGACATGCAATTCACTGTCATTCAAGGCTGGAACATAGCGCAGGCAACCGCCCCCGGCGTTGCAAAAGATCTCGGCGCCGCCGATGGCAATTTCCTCGAGCGTTTCAAGGCAATCGACCGCAAAGCCGGGGCAAACAATATCCACATTTCGCATTTGCTTCGAACCCAGATGATGTAGAATATCCTGCGTATTTGGAAGCAGCCAGCGCCCCCGTCCGAATCGGCTTTGATACGCCAGAACCCATCGATCATCGGGTAATTCAAGCGCGTGCGCCAATTCGAGCGCCGTTTTGCGGCACAGATCAGGATAAGGATCCCCTGCCTGAACCTGCTTTTCGGGAATGCCATGAAAGGAAATGATCAGCTTCTCCCCCGCGCCACCATCATTGTGCCATAGGCTTCGTATTCGATCTGCCAGCGCCGATATGTAATGTGCATCGCAGGCGTAATGGTCGATCATAAGTGTCGATGGAATCCGGATCCTGCTCGCCAGAGAAGTATGAATCTGTTGCAACATGGATCCGGTGCTTGACGAAGCGTACTGCGGATAGAGCGGCAGAATCATCATGTGGGTGATATCGCACTCCAGCAATTCATCAAGTGCACCCGCCAGTGAAGGTGTACCATAGCGCATACCGATCGCCACCTCCATGCTCTGACCCTGGGCTGCCAGTTCTGCCTGGACAGATCGAGCCAGATTTCCGGTCAAAAACCGCAATGGAGAACCCTCCTCGCACCAGATCGCTCGATATTTGGCGGCGCTTTTCGGGGAACGCAGAGGCAGAATTATTCCGCCGAGCAGAGGCCACCAGATCCAGGGAGAAACGGACACAACACGAGGATCCCTGAGGAACGACCATAAATAGCGCGCTACACTGCCTGTCGTCGGGTAATCCGGTGTACCTAGATTACAGAGCAGGATTCCAGTGCGCATTATTGGTCCTTTTTTATCATTGAGCATGGCTTGGCGGACGGTACCCTGTTCGGTATTCCTGGTATGGGCAGTCTATTTGTTCGGTGTTCCACCCTGCCCAATGCGCCTGCTCAATGCATTTAACCAATGGCGGATATGCTTCGCCGATTCGAAAGCATCTCGAGTTCCGATGCAAGGGTCTCAATCTGCTGATTCATTTTTTCTATTTCCGTATCCATATGAGCCATATTGGCAGACGGTTGATTAGAGCGCTCAGCTTCTGCGATCTGCTGCCACTTCAATTGCCTTTTCTTTAAATTCGCCAAAGTTTGTTCGAGGTAAAGCTGATTGCTGTCCACGGAGTTAAGTTGCTGGCGCGCCTCTGCACTCGAAATCTTCTTTTCCTGGTACGCTTGGTCTATTTGGGCGATTTTATTTCGATCCTGGTCGATGACTGCCTGGGCAGTCACGACAACCTTAGACAAACGGGCATTATCCTTTTTCAAATCGGTGATGATCTGTCGCATGCGCTGTTCATCATTTGCGTATTGTGTACGCAAATACTGCATGTAGTAGTTGGCGCCTACACCCACACCGCAACCGATAATGGCTGCCTTGAGCGCATCACCTTCATCGCCGTCGGTTGCGAGCAATGACCCGATTGCGCTAAGTCCGCCGGTCAGCAGACAGGCTTCTACACTTGAGCGGAGAAAAAACCTTGCGTTAGAACGGAGACGCTTTTCCTCTGGTGTCATGGACTGGCGATTAATCAAAGGCCGATGTGGCATCGTCTGACAACTCGCCTGAACCAGAATCAGCAGCATCAGCAGCAGATTAAACGATAACTGTATTCCTTTTTTATACGACATAAAGGATTTCCCGCTGTAAGCCCCATCCGAAACTATAGAAGTAATGAAGGGTGGAACTAGCGCACTGTATCATCCAGCGTATTACATTCCTTGAACCACTCCAGGCGATTCACCTGCCACCGATCAGTATATGCCTGAGCCTGACCATAAAACTTTTCGACAAAAAACGCGAGTTCACCATATTTTCTTTGCTTCAAGGCGGTTTCAAGTTGAACGCGCTGTTTATCCAGAATATCGGAAGGATAGTTCTGAGCCGACCCCATCACCGCTTCTGCATAAACACTCATATTATACTGCAATACATTCATTTCCTGATCGAGTTTGGTGCGATAACGGACACAACGCGCATGATCCCTGCCGCTACTGTCGACACAGGTATCGTGTACAGCGCGCAGACCTTTAACCGCTCGACCATCATCACGCATCTTCTGGCATAGAACACCCCCCAGCCTCAATGATTCGCGCGCCGCCTGGTCACGCTGACGGTTTCGCGCTTCCACCGTCGTACGAATGGCATTTTTCACCTGATCCAAACGATCTTTAAGTTGCGGATCGTTCACGCTCCGTGCGATGGCGGTCAATTCTTCAATGGGATCACCACCAACAGCGGGTTTAATGGATTCTGATACGGGTTTCTGCGCCAGCCCTCCCAATTCTTCCCAGTTGCGTATAATATCATCAAGTTTTTCGGCGGAAGTAATCACCAGATTGGCAACGCTCATGCGCATGCCAGTGGTGGCACTGTGCCATTCCTGATCCTCTTTGTAAAACGGTACTTCCATACGCAGAGAAGCGCGTATATTATCCGCAGAGGTCAGGAAATGACCGCCCCGAACTACATAACCCCCGAGCTGACCATGCATATGATCAAGCAGGCTCAGGCGGAAAAGATTGATGGTCATTTCATCGACATTCCCCAGCATGTCATGCAGGCCTAAGGGGTTGGGCTTGAGCAGCCCGACGAATTGCAGTTTTCCATTGGAGGAACGGGTTCCGGCATGCCAGACATAGCGCTGAATACCCCCCGGCATAGGGAATGATCGCTCGCGAAAGTCGGCTGCCGACATCATAGATCCACCGCGAACGGCATATTCCCATTCAGCTTCGGTTGGCAAACGCACAAAGGCATCCGGGCTTTCCTGGTTCTTCAGTATCTCCTTAAAAGCTTTCTCCCCCCGTAGCCACAACGTATAACGCCGGGCAAATTCCACCCCGTCAAACCAGTTGAGCCCATTCTGGGGCAGACGCTGTTCAAGTGTCGGCTTCGGACAGCTTGGTTCCAACAATGCCTTATATTGCAAACGGTTGACTTCATATTTCCCCAACAGAAAATACCGGCTTGTCCCATCGCCGTTAAAAGCGCCGGCGATAAAAACCTGGCGCGGAAATTCCGCATAATTATTGTCATCCGACGGATAACCCAGGGTGACCGATCGATCACTCAGGATCTGGTCGGATTCGATGGCAATCGCCCTGAAAGCCATGGCTCCGCCGCAGGGAATGGGCAGCAGTATATCGTCGGCAAGGGGTTGCGGATTGTAATAGACG
>DEIQ01000040.1:24731-28770 GCA_002352565.1 Proteobacteria bacterium UBA2770
ACCCGGCTGCCCCGATAACCGGCAGCAAGGGATGACAACAAAACCACCATCAGCGTCAACAGCACTACTATAACCATATCACAGGGTTGAAGTCGGCAGATGGCAGCTTCCGGCCACCACGGTGATTTCGGCAAATGCACATTAAAAAAATAAGCCACCATGGCATAAAGTCCAACCGACAGGATAAAAGCTGCCCCGGCTATCACGCAGGATTGCAGCACCGGAATCAGCATCACATCGCCGCGCCGACAACCCAGCAGGCGTAAAAGCGCGAGTTGTTGTTTTTTGCGCTCAATATTGACCCATAGCGAACCCCCGAATACCATGGCTCCTCCCAGGCTCGATAGCAGTGTCACCGCAGCAAAAATCAATGTTAATGTTCCGTCAATGATTTGCATATTCTCGATCTCGCGCGCATGGGTGCGCACTTCCAGATTCTGCGCGCGCAACTGCCCCGCCAGCGAGGCAACCGATTCGAGATCACGGGCGTAGATACGGGCGTTGGCATAAATTCTTGGCTCGTTATGATCGCTGATCCCGGCGTGAACATTAAACTCGGGTACGGCATAACCATCGCGATAATCTTCAGCCATGGTCAATAGATCAACTACCGCAAACAGGGCATCGCGCGATAATGCCTGCTCCGGAACGACACCCAATACTTGCAATACCAGTTCCACACTCTGTTGCTGCCCATGGACGCGCCTTTTCAGGATACCCCGGAGCTTATCGCCAACCTGTACATCCAATGATTGCGCCATACTGAAGCTGATCAATACTTCACTCCAGTGGCGCGGTATCCGTACGCTCTCAAGCAGTGGATCACCAGGACCCGTCGGCAGGAGTTCAACCGCTGGCAACACCCGGCGGCGAGCCACAATATCCATGGTCGCATTGATGGTGCGTGTTTTTGGAATGATGAACGCCACAGCTTCCTGTTTTCGCATCGCTTCAAACCAATCCCTGGTCAGGTGCGCATTCTGATAAATGATGATTTCCAGATTATGGGGGTCGGCGAGAAGATTCTGGCGCATTTGCGTGACAATACCCGTTTTGAGACCGAGCAAAAGCAGCAACGGGGCTAATATGGCGGCGATAGAAGCCACCAAAATGCCTGACATACGCCAGTCATAGCGCAGATCATACCACCCCTGGCTGGCAATGAAACGCAGCTTCCCCATCATCGAAAGCGGTCGAGATAAATGTTCTTCTGGAGTGATTATCAATTCATTATTCCGAGAATTCAGTGCCGCTTTCTGTGATCGTGGCGGTAACGATACGGGCAGAACCCAGATTCATGCGTTGCTGATCATGGGTGACAATGATCGCCGAGCATCCTGTCACGGCAACCAGCTTCATCATCAGGCTAAATACCGCATCGGCGGCATTGGGATCAAGCGCTGAAGTCGGCTCGTCGGCCAGAACCAGCCTTGGCTGATGCGCCATGGCTCGAGCGATGGAAACCCGCTGGCGTTCACCGATGGAAAGCTGGTGCGGTTTGCGCGCCATGAACGGAACGATATTCAATACCTCACTGATTTCATTCACATAACCAGAACAGGGTAATCCCGAAATCCGGCGCGATATCATAATGTTCTCGGCAACCGTCAAATAGGGCAGAAGACCACCGCTCTGTAGCACAAATCCGATTTCACGCGCACGAATGGACGACAAGCCGCGGTCATCGTTCCGTTCCCACAGGCGTGCGATATTCACCGCCCCATCGGAATCGGACTGCCAGATAAACCGACCAATACGATGGGGCTGCAATACCAGACCCAGCATTTCCAGAACCGTGCTTTTACCGCATCCGCTCGGACCGCTCATGATTGCCAGTTCACCTGATGCTAAAGTAAAAGAAGGGATCGACACATCAAAACTGCGGTCTTGTTCTCCCCGCCGACACGAAACCTGTTCCAATTCCAAAATACAAGACATAAGCGATCAGGGCAAAGCGTCGATAGGCACCGGATAAACATCATCCGCCGGATCGGAATTTTCCTGCAAAGCGATCCAGCGATCCGCATCGCTGTTGTAAATTTCATACAAACGCATTTTGCGTTTGAGATCATTGATAAAATTGATTTGCTGTTGCACGCTCCAGCTTGACCATAGATCCTGATCGAGGCTCATCACCGTACTTTTATAGGGAAGATCATCGAGATATTCTCCGAGCAATCCCATATCAGCTATTTTGCTTGCCTCAGAGCGGGTGGCGGCATTGGGGTCGCGACCCACAACCGAAACCACCGAGCGCAGGCTGGTGAAAAATTGATCCGGCGATGTCAAACCCTTGTTGGCCGCTTCCACCAGTTCTTTGAGAACCATATACAAATCACTCAAATGCTTTTTGGTAAGCAGTATATGGACACTCACGGGGCGCTTGTCCGGATCCTCGATTGCAATATTACTGATCCAGCCACTGAAAACCGATGGCGCCTGCGTGTGCTGGCGGCTCCCGAAATAAGCAAGCTGCATGGCATGACCAAGCAGCATGGTTTCCTGTTGGATCCGCCTGATCGGGGAACTGCTGTACTCCTGGGCTGCGCTAATGGCACTGCCGGCTACTTTCTCCCCTGCTGCGGCAGCTTTCATTTGAGTGATAATAGCCTCGGACAAAGCTTCCACCACTTGCCCGAACTGATCCACCGAGCCCCCGTCGATGGGGTAGTACAGGGGATGATGCAACAGGGGATGTTGGGATAGAACTTCATACTGCTGCTGGGCGCTGGCGTGATTTTTTTGCCCGGCGCTGGTTTTCAGATGCATGGTATAGATGGCGATGCCGCGGTGCATGGCTTCCATATTGACTTCCCTGGCCCCAAGACGCGTGGCGGAAAGCCCATCATTGCTTTCCAGGGCTCCAGCATCAGTAATCAATACGATATAGCGTGCGCCAAACTGCTTCCAGTCGATAGCTCCAAGTGTATGCATGATACCGGCATAAGCATCTTCATCAAATTCCGCACTGGAAACCGGCGCAGGTGCCAATTTTGCAACCTTGTCCAGAAAATCTTTCTCGTTTTTCATCTCGGCAGGATCAACGAAGGTCCGGGCCAGATATTCCAGTTCCGGAACCGCCCCGACATTGGAGCGATAGGCGATCAAACCAAATTTAACCATATCCTGTAAGCCCGCTTCCTCGATATTGCGGTAGATATGCCTCACAGATTCTTTGGTTCGTTCGATATAAGGACCCATGGAGATGGTCGAGTCGATTACAAATACAATCGAGGCGCGAAAACTGCGCAACAACGCCGCATCAGCGGCGTTGTTTTGCTCTTTTGATGGTTCATTCCTGGTCACCGAAGCAACGTTCAATAAAAGGGCGCTTCGCCCCTGATGCGTATAGAGTGCATCATAATCGAGAATGGGCAGGAGATAGAATTCCTGCTGAATATCGATAAAATCTTTCGGCTCGATGGAAACGACGCCTTCAGCCGATTTCCCTTGTTCCAAACGACGATGCAACTTCTCGACCTTTTGAGTGCCAGCCGGATCGCTCAGCAGTTCTGCCAGGGGTTCCCGATCTTCAAAAAAAAGGGTGCGCTCACGACCGGCTGGATTGGTAAAAGCCAGGGTCAACTGTTGTTTCCACGGCAGGGTTTGTTTGCGCGGTACCCATCCGCGCAGGGTTCCACGATCATCACTGCCAACTTCAAGCCAGGGCGTCCCTTTAACCGACTTCTCGGCGTAAACATACAGACGGGAAAACGCCGGCACCATAACGCCGGTATTCATTTTATCTGCAGAGGGTTCGGGTGCCAAAGTAACGCCCGGATGGGTCAAAACCCGCCGATAAAGAGAAACCTTGCCAGGCATCAGACAAGGTTTTCGGGGATTTTTTTCCGGGTTCGGGCATGGTGCAACAGGAGACTCTTGAGCAGTAGCCATGACGGACAGGAGCAAAAAAAACAATGTGATTGTCCGCATCAATAAATTATCACGCATAACTGTGCTCCATATTAGGGAACCTCTGATCAAGTCTGGACGAAGCTCAGGTGCGATTCCTTATGTTCAGATTCTCGGGATAAATTGC
>DEIQ01000070.1 GCA_002352565.1 Proteobacteria bacterium UBA2770
ATATGGGGCTTCAACCCCATTAGAAGCGGACCGATGGGAACTCGAAGCCATTTACCAGGATGATGATGCCTGGCTTCAGGATTATAAAAAAATCGAACAGGATTTGAATACAGCCTTTGAATGCAAAATGCATCTGCTTGATACGCCGCAAATGCTGCGAAGATGTGTGGAACATTATGAAAATTCGTCGATGCGCCTGGCTCGATTATGGTCTTACGCGTCGATGCTTTCCGATCAGGATGTTCGAGTGGGGAAACATTACGAACTGAGACAGAAAGCCTCCATGGGTTCCACTCAGTTTTCCAGTGCCTGGAGTTTTCTGAGACCGTCTGTGCTGGAAGCTGGCAAAGTCAAAATAGACAGCATGCTTGAATCTTATCCTCCTTTGGCTGAATATGAATATTTCCTCTCGGAAATACTGCGCACCAGGTTGCATGTACTCCCTCTGGCGCAGGAAGAACTTCTAATCAAAACTACAGCATTAATGGAAGCGCCCAAATCTTTTTATACGCTTTTGACCAGCGCGGATATTGACTGGCCTGAAGTGACATTTTCCAATGATCAGAAAATCAGGCTCGATCAAAGCGGATATGTACGCATGCGCGGAGCAAAGCGCAGAGAGGATCGGCGCGCTGCTTTTGATGTGTTTTGGGGTTCCTGGAAACAATATGAACGCAGCACTGGCGCCACCCTTTATGCGCAACTCAGACAGCATGATTTTGTAGCAGATGTTCGCCATTATGAAAACACGCTCACTGCCTCGCTTGATGATGAGAATATTCCAATGGCGGTGTATGACAGGCTCCTCACCGAGGTGAATCGGGGCATGCCTGTACTGCACCGCTATTTTCGACTGCGGGGTAAAATGCTGGGTATAGAAGATCTGCGCTATTACGATATTTACCCGCCCATGCTTGATTATGATCGCTCCTTTAGCCTGGAAGAAGCCAAGGAACTCACCATAAGAGCGGTTTCGATTCTTGGAGATGCCTATACTGAAGTGATGAAAAAGGGTTTCGTATCGCGCTGGATGGATGCCTATCCCCAACCCGGAAAAGTGCCCGGGGCTTATTCCAATGGCAGTGTGTATGAGCTACACCCTTTCGTACTCATGAACTACCACGACGATTATGAATCGGTATCAACCCTGGCGCATGAATGGGGGCACGCCATGCATTCCTACCTGGCGAATCGAAATCAGGGTTTCTTGAATGCAGATTATGCAACTTTTATGGCTGAAGTGGCTTCAACAGTCAATGAAGCTTTGCTGCTTTCCTATATGCTCGAACATGCGAAAAATAGTCAGGAGCGACTGTTTTATCTCGGGCAGGAACTCGAGAATTATCGTGGAACTTTCTTCCGCCAGGCCATGTTTGCGGAGTTCGAGAGAGACATACATCGCCGTGTGGAAAATAAACAGGCGCTTTCAGGGCAGAGTTTCAGCGAGATCTATATTAAATTGTTGCGCCGTTATCATGGTCAGGACGATGGTGTGATGATCATTGATGATGCCTATGGCATGGAATGGGCTTATGTGCCCCATTTTTATTACAATTATTATGTGTATCAGTATGCCACTTCCATAACTGCGGCTCATGCCTTTGCTTCAGGGCTGCTTGCCGGGGATGAGGCTATCATTGAAACTTATCTGAATTTATTACGTGCGGGTGGTTCCGCAAATGCTTATCAACTGCTGCGTGACGCGGGCGTGGATCTGGCCCGGCCCGAACCCTATCGGCGTTTGATCGCGCGTATGGATGTGATCATGGATGAAATGGAATCAATTCTGGAAAAGGACAAGCAATGAGCTTGCCACAGCAAGGGGGCATAGATCCCGTTTAGATGTTAGCGATACGGAATAAACCTGGCGGTGGTTTACCTATGGCAAACTATTAAAAGTCGCGTTGTTGCAGAGGTTGCCGGGTGGGCGAACAGATTAAACAACTCCATTTTACGTCTGCGCAGACTTCAGAATTTTCCAGGCGCCTGCGTAAAGAAACCGACCTGTTGCGGGAATGGGTGGTGGAGGATTATTTTGATGACAAGTGGTACCAAGGGGGATTTGAACTCGAATGCTGCATCGTCGATGAAAATCTTGACCCGGCACCGCAGAACCGATGGTTGCTCGACAAGTTAAAACGCGTGCAGGTCTGCGAAGAGTTGGCGCGATTCGATATCGAATTCAACACCAATCCCCGTTGTCTGGAGAAAGGCGCTACCAGTGCTTTTCATGTCGATATTTCCACTTTATGGTGCGACGCCGTTGCGCAAGCGCGGCCACTTGGTTTGCAGCTTGTTATGATAGGGATTCTTCCCACACTGACCGCGCGCTCTTTGTCGCCGCGTTATATTTCGGAAGTGGCGCGTTATTACGCGCTTAATGATCAATTGTTGCGCCACCGTCAGGGCAGACCGATGCACCTTGATATTCTGGGCAATGAGCACCTTTCTATCGAACAGTATGATGTCATGCTCGAAGCGGCCGGTACTTCTTTTCAGATCCATATGCAGGTTCCTCCGAAGCTGGCGCATCTTTATTATAATGCCAGTCTTCTGGCTTCAGCTCCTATGGTGGCGCTCGGCGCCAATTCGCCTTATTTTCTGGGTAAGGATTTGTGGGATGAAACGCGCATTCCCATATTTGAGCAATCGGTGGAATCGGGAGGATTCGCCGGGGCTTCGAGAGGTCCTGTCAGACGATGCAGTTTTGGCAGTGGATTTCTCAGGCAGAGCATCACGGAATGCTTCGATGAAAATGTGGCGCATTTTCCACCACTTTTGCCCGTACTCAGTGATGATCCGCTCGAATCGTTGAAACATCTCAGGTTGCATAATGGAACCATATGGCGTTGGATTCGACCGATTATCGGTTTTGATGCTTTTGGTCGATCTCACATCAGGATAGAACAGAGGATTCTGCCCTCGGGTCCGACCCTGACAGACAGCATCGCCAATGCGGCTTTTTATTTTGGTCTGTGCCATGCCATAGTAAAGGAAGGTCGTGCGGAAAAGCCGGAGATATCATTCAGCCAGGCGAAAGATAATTTTTACAAGTCGGCGCGGGCGAGTTTCAATGCCCGATGCTTGTGGCTGGATGGGAAGGCGTATGCGGTTGATCGTCTGATCGCTGAAATACTCATTCCCAAGGCGCGCGAAGGTTTGTACGCTTTGAAACTTGATGGCGTTGAAATTGATCGCTGGCTTGGCATCATTGAGCAGCGGGTCGCGGTGAAGCAAAATGGAAGTGTATGGCAGAGGAAATATTGCCACAAATACGGTGTGGATCTTCGACGAATGCTTGGGGCTTACAAGGATCATCAAATGACGGATACCCCTGTCCATCTTTGGGAAGTATGAACATGGATTTACAAGAATTGTATTCTATTCCGCCGGGCTTGCTTGAAACCAGCCCGCGCGAACTGTACCGCATATTGTCGGCGCCATCACTCATCCACCTTCCGGGGCGCAAGTCGTCGACTTTGTTTGTTTCGGTGTTGCTGCACGGCAATGAAGATTCGAGTCTGTACGCCATCCAGAAGGTATTGCGTAAATATCAGGATCAGACACTGCCGCGCGCGATGAGCGTTTTTTTCGCCAATGTGCAGGCTGCGCGCTTTGGTATGCGTCATCTCGACGGGCAGCCGGATTTTAACCGTATCTGGCCACCCGGTGGGGAGGCGCAGGACAGTGAGGAAGCATTTCTCATGGCGCAAGTGGTGGATGCGATGGCTCGCCGCCAGATTTTTGCCAGCATCGATGTGCATAACAATACGGGACACAATCCGCATTATGCCTGTATCAATCGGCTCGATGATACTTTTCTCCAGCTTGCCCGCCTTTTCGGGCGCACCGTAGTCTACTTTACCCGCCCGAAAGGCGTCCAGTCCATGGCATTTGCATCCCTTTGCCCTGCAACGACACTTGAATGCGGGAAAACCGGGCAGGAAGCCGGCGCCGAACATGCCTTTGAATTTATTGATGCCTGTTTGCATATGGCGGAAATGCCGGATTATCCACTGCGCCATAGTGAAGTCGATATTTATCAGACGAGCACCATTGTGCATGTGAGAGATCACGTATCTTTCAGTTTTACGGATCATCGGGCAGATCTGTTGCTGGATCCTCAACTGGAATTTTTCAATTTTCGACCTCTTGAGCCAGGGACGCTATTCGGCAGATGTCGTTCTGATGCTAAGATCTGTCCTCTGATGGCGGTCGATCTGGATGGCCAGGATATTACAGATCAGTATTTTGCTGTGCATGAAGCCCAAATATTTTTGAAGCGTGCCTGCATGCCATCTATGCTGACACTAGATGAAACGGTAATTCAGCAGGACTGTGTATGCTATCTTATGCAAGCGGTTGAATTACCACAACGTTAGGGAGCCTCTGAACAAGTCATGAACCCGGTTCTTGTGTTTCTTATGCCCGGCTTCATTGTTGACAATCTTCGCCATAGCCCTGCTAACCCGCGCGATTTAACCCGAGAATCTGAACATGGGGAATCACACCTGAGCTTCGTCCAGACTTGTTCAGAGGTTCCTTAAGAAAATCGAGGCGATTTTGAATAAACAGGGAAGTAAGGGGCTGAGATGGTTTTGGATGACAGCGGTTCTACTATGGTGTTGTTTTCCGTTGGCGCAAGAACCCAAATCTCGATTTCCAACCTATGATGAACCGGATCCTCGCATTGGCACGCCCAACGATCCTTTATTTGATTGCGCCGAACCCGATGATGAAGATGGCGGGTTGGTTGAGCCTTGCCGTTTGCTTGAACAACAATACCAATTGTTCGGATTTGCGCCAGCCGACAGTCGGCAAACCGCGATCGATCATAGCGGTCATCCACAGGTCTCGGGTGTTTCCGCTGATTTGGCATGGAAGCGTACCCTGGGCGCGGCGTCAGTGATTATCGCCGTAACCGATACGGGAATCGTCTGGAGTAATGAAGATGTGCGCAGCAAAATCTGGCTTAATCGGGGCGAATTGCCCATACCGCACGGATGCCAGAGCTATGATTGCAATGGCGATGGCGCTTTCAATGTAGACGATTACAAGGACGAACCCCGCGTTTCCGATGGTAATGGCAATGGCATGCTCGATGGGCAGGATTTGATCCGGGCTTTTTCCGATGGGCTGGACGATGATGGCAATGGCTATATTGATGACATCGCCGGCTGGGATTTCCTCGATGACGACAACGATCCCGAAGATGCAATGAGCACCGCTTCTGCGTTTGAGCATGGTACAGATCGAGCGCGCAACGCGGCGGCACAAACCCACAACGCACAGGGAGAGGCCGGGATTTGCCCCGCTTGCCCGATCATGGTGACCCGGGTGTGGGATGGTTTTGTCATGCCTGGCGACCAGTTCGCCCAAGGGGTCGTTTATAGCGCCGATAACGGCGCTCGTGTCCAGATCTGCGCCATCGACGGATTACAAAATACCAAAACAGCCCGGCAAGCAACGGCTTATGCCCATGCTTTGGGTGTCATTCTGGCCTATACATCAAGCGATTTGAATACCTTTAGCCACAATTACCCGACCAATTACCCTGAAGCCATGTATATCAATGGCTGTGTTCCAGATATTTACGGACTGGATTTCCCCTGGCCAGAACGCTTGTTGCAGGCACTGAATCTGCCAGCGCAGGTGCCGCCGGTGCGTACCTATTTCCGCCATTCCAACTCTACCCAATATGGCGCCAAAAATCTGTTTTGTATGGCAGGGCAGTCGGGCAGTAAAGCCAGTGCCCGAGCAGCTGGTGTCATGGCTTTGTTATTCTCGCGCGGTATGGAGAAGGCAGTCGATATCGGTGCACCTTTATCCCCCAATGAAATAAAACAGATCCTGACCATGACAGCCGATGACGTAGTGGCTGAGGATACACTAGGACTGGGCCAGCCTGATCGCGCCTTGCCGGGTTGGGATGAGCATTTCGGCTATGGGCGTGTGAATGCAGGAAAAGCGCTGGATCGGATTGCGCCTCAATCGATTCCGCCGGAAGCATTGTTGCACGCTCCGGGATGGTGGGCGCTGTTGGATCCGGTGCGTTTCGCATCGGTGGATATTCGGGGTTATGTCGCGGCGCGCAGAGCTGAATCGTGTCAATACCGCCTCGAATGGGGACAAGGCATTGAACCGCAATCCTGGAATTCCATCGCACGGGGCGATTGCGCCGCTGATCGTGCTCAGATTCTGGGCGTGCTGAATGCGAAACAGGTCGGTCATGCCTTGCCGGGAGCTATCGAAGGCATAGCTCCTAAAACGCCCAATCAGTACGCCATCACTGTGCGTGTGACGGTTGTGGATGAGGCTGGGAATGAGGGTGAAGACCGACGTGTATTTTTCGTCTACCACGATCCGACGCTGCATGAAGGATGGCCGTTGTTTGCCGATACCGGAGGTTCGACTTCGCCGGTATTCTATGATCTCGATGGCGATGGTTTGCTTGAAGTCATCGATGCCAACAGCAGCGGAGATTTGTTCGTTTATCGGCACAATGGCAGCCCTTATATGGAGTTTAATGATGGGAACCCGTGGACGCTTCCGCCGGTGGATCATATGCACCCGGGCGCGCCTGCGTTTGCTTCAGGGGCCGTAACGCCATCGACATTGGGTTGGCGCACGCCTGCCATCGCCGATGTCGATAACGATTTGTATCCTGATATCGTAGGCCTTAGCGGCAATGGCAGCGTTTACGTATTGAGCCGCACCGGCGAATTGAAGTGGAGCGCATCGGTTGATCCGGCTCTGTCCGCGCCTGGGCAACGGACACGTACGGCCCATCCCAAAAAAGGATTTTTCGGTGCGCCCGTCATTGCGGATATTGACGCCGATGGTCAGAAAGAAATCATCGCCGGCGCCATTGATGGCCATATTTATGTATTCAATGGTCGCGATGGCACCTTGCGCCCGGGTTTTCCAGCGCGGTTGTTTGAGCGGAACGCCGGGAAAGAAAACTTCCATGGCGAAATTATCACGACTCCGGCTGTGGCCGATCTTGATGGTGATGGCATACTTGAGATCGTGTCCGCTTCCAATTCGATTTATTATGACGCCCGGCGTTCCCGGCCGGATAAGCTTGCCGATCGGTTTCGCGGCTTACTGGTGAATGTGTTGTCGCAGGTGAGTGGTGGTCAGATTTATATTCATGCCTTGCGCCACGATGGTACGCCCATGCCCGGCTGGCCGACGGCAATTCCTGCCGCCTTGCCTGACATTCTACCTTATATCGGCCCAAGCCATGCGGTGGCAGTGGCGGATTTCGACGGCGATGGCAACGATGAAGTGGTAGCCTCGGGCACCAGCGTTAATGTGCATATCATCGATGGCGATGGCAGCATCATACGCATCTTGCAAAGCCGGGTCGATGGAGAAGGTTTGCTGACCAGTTGGGTCATGAACATGTTTGAATATCCCGTGGTCGGGGAAATTCATCCGCAGGACGGGCTTGAAATCGTCAAAGGTGGCCTGGATCTGGCCGGCGTGGTCAATCTGGTCATCAGCGGCCAGAATTTAGCGTTCGATCACCGCATTCAAATGTGGAATGCCAGGCGGGGGCGTTATATTAGTGGCTATCCCCGACCGATTGATGATTATCAGTTGTTGAGTACGCCCGCGCTGGCCGATCTCAATGGCGACGGTTATTCCGAAGTTCTGGTCGGATCCGGAGGGTATCTGATCCATGCGTTCGATTATCGCGGTAGAGAGATTGATGGTTTCCCAAAATTCACCGGCGGCTGGGTTTACAGTGTCCCTGCCATCGGCGATATCGACGGCGATGGTTTACTGGAAATGGCAGTTTTTAGCCGTGAAGGATACCGTTTTGTCTGGGATTTGGAAGCGCGCAACGATTTATCCACCAATCGGCAGTGGTGGACGGAATCGCATGATGAGTGCCACAGCAACCGTTATAGCCATGATTGCCGCCCTCCTGCCGCGATAAGCGGCGCGGCGCTGGAAAATGGCGTGTTGACGTGGCGCGCCA
>DEIQ01000063.1 GCA_002352565.1 Proteobacteria bacterium UBA2770
AAGCAGTCCGGTGAACATGAGAAGCGGTCCGAACATGAAGGAAAACAACCATAACTCCCGATCGGTTCCATCGGCTGAACTGGAGGTACAGCAAAGCCTGACCGAACATTTGGCCGAGCTCAGATTGCGTATACTGCGCAGCCTGTTTTTTGTTCTTGTGGCGTTTATACCGCTGGCAATTATAGCGGATCCTCTGTTCACATACCTTGCCACCCCCCTGATGGAGCATCTGCCCAGTGGCACCCAGATGATCGCTACCGAAGTGGTGGCGCCGTTTGTGACCCCGTTCAAACTGGCTTTTTACGCGGCAATTTTTCTTGCCATGCCTTTTATTCTCTATCAAATATGGGGTTTTGTGGCGCCCGGATTGTACGAGGATGAACAGCATCTGGTGCGTCCGCTTCTTGTTTCCAGCATCCTTTTGTTTTATCTGGGCAGTGCTTTCGCTTATTTTGTCGTATTACCCCTGATTTTTCGTTTTCTGGTGGCTACCGCGCCCGTGGGCGTATCGGTCATGACCGATATATCCAATTATCTGAATTTCATTCTAAAAATGTTTCTGGCTTTCGGCATTGCTTTCGAAACGCCGGTTGCGCTGGTTATGCTGACCTTGACCGGGCTGGTTGAGCCTCAACAACTGCGGCGCAATCGACCTTACATCCTGGTGGGGTGTTTTGTAGTCGGCATGCTGCTCACGCCACCCGATGTGTTTTCGCAAACCTTGCTGGCATTACCAACCTACCTGCTCTTTGAACTGGGGCTATGGGCTTCCAGCGCAGTACAACGCAGGAGGAATCGGCGCGGAAGTTCCGCCCATTCCCGGGAATAATCAGTTTCAGCCCTATTATCATGTGTACAAATTAATTTTCTTCATGGTCGTTTCTCGATTGCATGCTTCGTTCCATGGCGGTCAACAGTCCTCGCAACAATTGCAGGTCCTGTGCGGTCGGGTGGGCTCGAAAGCATAAACTGCGCAGGCGGCGCATGGTTAGAACTTCACCGGAAAATGCTTTGAATCCGGAGAGGTGGATGACTTTCTGCAAATGCGGGTAAAAGGAATGCCATTGATCTGCTGTTGGGTAAACGGATTGCTGCTCAGGTGCCGGCGTTTCGTCGGCTGTCTGACTCAAAAGGGTATAAGCAACGACTTGTACCGCGGCGGCAAGATTCAATGAGCTGTATACTGGGTTGGAAGGGATATGCACGAGCGTATCGCACAGATCCAGTTCGTCGTTGGTCAGACCGGAGCGCTCTCGTCCGAAAACCAGCGCCATTGGCAAGGCCAGCGTTTGAGCGTACCACCACTCACCGAGTTGCGGAAGTTCGGCGCAAGGTGCTGATATCCGCCGCTCTCTTGCGCTCAATCCCAGAACGCTGCGGCAGTTTGCGGTGGCTTCTTCCAGAGAGTTGCACACAATCGCCTGTTGCAATATATCTTCTGCACCGGAAGCCATGGCGGTCGCTTCCGGATGAGGAAATATTTTGGGCCGTACCAGAACCAGCCTATGAAAACCCATGGTTTTCATAGCACGAGCAGCCGCGCCAATATTGCCGGGGTGCGATGTTTCCGTTAAAACAAAATGTACCCGGTTATGATTCTCGATAATCATTATGCCAGATCCTTATAATTAAACTGGAGTACCTATGCACCCTTTAATGAATATCGCTATCCGTTCTGCCCGATCTGCAGGACAGATTATTTTACGCTACTATCGTCAAGGACTGGATCTTGAGATTGAAAGCAAGGGACCCAGCGATTTTGTCACCCAGGTGGACAAACAGGCGGAAGAAGCCATTATCTCGACCGTGCGGCGTTCCTATCCCGATCATGCCTTTCTGGGCGAAGAGAGCGGTTCCAGTGGTCAGTCGTCCGTGCGCTGGATTATTGATCCGCTGGATGGAACCAACAATTTCATTCATGGCTTTCCCCATTTCAGCATCTCTATCGCGGTGGAGGAATCGGGTGTTCTCAGTCAGGCGGTGGTATATGATCCGGTGCGCGATGAGCTTTTCACTGCCGGACGCGGGGAAGGTGCGCAACTCGATGGCCGCAGAATAAGGGTTGCGCCGTTGCGTGATCCGCGTCTTGCATTAATCGGAACCGGCGTGCCATTTCGAGACAAGATGTATCTTGAAGCCTACATGGGTATGTTCCGGGAAGTTGTGCGCGACTGTGGCGGTCTGCGGCGCGCAGGATCCGCCGCGCTGGATTTAAGTTATGTCGCGGCTGGTCGGCTGGATGGTTTCTGGGAATTCGGCTTATCTCCATGGGATATCGCTGCAGGCGTATTACTGATACAGGAAGCCGGTGGTATCATTACGCATCTCGGAGGCGGCCCGGTGCAGTTGAACCAGGGCCATATTCTGACCGCCAATCCCACAATCCATCGCGCCTTGTCCACTGCCTTTGCCCCATATATTCCGGAAGATATCAAACCCGACAGCCTTAAATCCTATGGTTGACAAAGCTACAGGGATTCATCGTTGCTCCGTTTCAGTGTGCGCCCCTGCGGGTGCGCCCTTGCGGGTTTTCACGCCAGCCTGCGCAGAACAGGAAAATCGCAGGTTGCGAGCGCTGTGTTTTCAGAGAAACGGCGCCAGGCATCATCATGATGGTTTTCAACCAGACTTTTGCTCCGGATCGGCTTGTTCAAGGATGCGGCGCAGGAAGGCAGGCAATGCGAAAGCCGCCTGATGAATGTCATTATTATAATAATGGAACGGAAAATCAGGAATGATCAGAGGGGTGACCGGTATGACGCCATCCTTTGCGGCGATGGTTGCGCTCCACCAGCCAGATGGATAAACACATAGAGGGAACAGCAGGGTTTTTACATCGCTGAATCCCACCGAACGCAGGCGCTGATGCATTTGCAGAATAATATCCTGGTGTAACAATGGCGATTCACTTTGTTGAACCATCAATCCCTGGGGTTTCAGTGAACGGTGTACCGATCTGAAAAAGGGTTCCCGAAACAGACCTTCCGCCGGACCGACCGGATCGGTGCTGTCCACCAATATCACATCGAGGCTGGATTCGGCCTGTTGTTCGCACCAGGCGATTCCGTCGCTGAAGTGCATGTGTACGCGAGGATCGGTATTGGCGGTGCAAAGGTAGGAGAAAAAGCGCTCACTGACCCGGACTACTCTTTCGTCGATTTCCACCAAATCTATATGCTGAACCCGATCATGCAGGGCGACCTGCTGGAGCGTTCCACAATCTCCGCCCCCGATGATGGCGACATGGTTTGGCTGCGGATGCATGCACAAGGCTGGTTGCGCAATCATCTCATGGTATATGAATTGATCGCGATCGCTGAGCATAATAACGCCATCCAGAGTGAGTAGACGACCAAAGGTGCGGGTCTCGTAAACTTCGATCCGCTGTAATGAGGATTGTTCATCGTGAATTCTGTCCGTAATCTCAAGGGAAAAGGCGGATCCGGATAATCCATCACGTTCGGTAAACCAGTTTTGTTCCACGCTAGTATCCATGTTGGTTGCAAGGCATTGTTATGTTGTACGTTATTCTAATATAATCCGTTTTTGGTTGCTGTAAGAAGGTTTGTTTAACGTGAGCAGATTTGGTCAATCCTGTTTTCCTTTTGGGCTTCCGCCTGCGAGTTGGGATATCGACAAGGCGCGCCAGGCTTTTCGTGTCCCACGCTGGAGTGAGGGTTATGTGGATATTGATGACCATGGGGATCTTCTGATCCAGCCGACACAAGATCGCAATCAAGCCATCCGTCTGACCGAGCTGGTGCGATGTTTGAAAGACGAGGGAATGGATCTTCCGGTTCTGGCGCGTTTTCCAGATTTGTTGCGTCATCGCCTGTTGCGTTTGAATGAGGCTTTTGCCGATGCTATGCATGTTGGTGGCTATACGGGTGCTTATTTGCCTTTGTATCCGGTGAAGGTCAATCAACAGCGTACCGTGATTCAAGCCATGCTGCAGCAGCATTCGCCATTTCAGACCATGGGCCTTGAAGTGGGCAGCAAGGCAGAATTCATGCTGGCGCTTGGTATGTTGAAACGCGGGGATACGCTGGTCTGCAATGGCTATAAGGATCGGGAATATATCCGACTGGCATTGATTGCGCATCAACTGGGCATTCATGCCATCATCGTGCTGGAGCAGCCGCCCGATCTGGGATTGCTGGCGGAACAGCTCGGGCAATGGACGCAGATTCAACCTGCCCTGGGTATCCGGGTTCGTCTGGAGAGCCTGGGCAAAGGCAAATGGCAGAATAGCGGCGGTGAACTGTCCAAATTTGGCCTGTCGGCGTGTCAATTGCTTGAAATGATCAATCAGCTTGAGCGTCTGGATTTGTTGCAGCATGTGCGCTTGCTGCACAGTCACCTGGGATCTCAGGTGGCGGCACTGGATGATCTCAGGCATGGCATGGCGGAAATCGGGCGCTACTGGCTGGAATTGAACCGGTTGGGGCTGTGCATTGACCATGTCGATGTCGGTGGTGGTCTGGGCGTAGATTATCAGGGTACGGAGAGCGTCGAAGATTGCTCCATGAATTATGACATGCGTGCTTACGCTGCTTGTGTGGTGGATACTTTCGCCGAACTGGTGATGTTAGGGGGAATTCCGGCTCCGGTTCTGATGACTGAAGTCGGGCGTGCGATGACAGCCCATCACGCAGTATTGCTGACCCAGGTCACTGATGTCGAATCGCCATGGTTGCCTCCCCCGGCGCAAGAACCGGAGCCTGATGCTCACGCGTCTGTGAAGCGACTATGGCAATTATGGGAGCACAAAGGCCAGTATCCTGTCAGCAGTCTTTTCGCCACCATTCACCGAATCAGGATCGAGGCGCAGAGCGAATTTGTAGCAGGAACGCTTGGGTTAAGTGAACGAGTGGTGCTTGAAAAAATCTTCAACGCCCTGTGCCATTATCTGATGCAGGCATTATCGGTTGAGAGGCGTGGGCATCGGCAATTGTGGGATGAGCTGGAACAGCGGGTTGCTTATAAATATTTCTGTAACTTTTCCCTGTTCCAATCATTGCCCGATGCCTGGGCGATTGATCAGATTTTTCCTATCATGCCCATCGAGCGTTTGAATGAACGTCCCAACCGCAGGGCAATTCTTCAGGATCTGACTTGCGACTCCGATGGTCATATCTCCCATTATATTGATGAAGCCGGAATTGAGCCGACGATGGCGCTTCATTCGCCCGTGCCGGGCAGGCCCTATATCCTTGCCTTTTTTATGGTCGGGGCTTATCAGGAAATTCTTGGCGATCCCCATAACCTGTTTGGAAATACGCATGCGGTCAACGTCGTTCGCGCCGAAAATGGCATCATTGAACTAACGGAACGGTCCCCGGGACAGAGCGCCTGTGATATGTTGCGCCAGGTGCATGTTGATACGGGAACTTTGCGCGCCCATTATCAATATCTGGAACAGCAATCCGGCCTTGAGCCTGACGCGGGTTCAAGGATCCTGGATCAATTAACAGCCGCGCTTGAAAGTTATACTTATCTACTGGACAGGTAGCATAATGTCCATGCACATATAAATATGCGCTTTTTGATTGCCGACGTTTGGTGGCTATAAGATCCGAAGGAGCGCTGTAGATCTTTTTCCGACTTTATTGTTCCATCATGCGCAGAGAGTCAATGGCTTCATTGACTCTCTGCTTATCGCTCGGCAGCCCCTCGATTTTTATGCGTAAACGCAAATCATTTTTGGAATCGGCATGGCGCAGCGCGGATTCCATGCTGATCTCCCGCTTCAGGTACAGATCGAACAGCGCTTGGTCAAAGGTGCACATTTCCTGTTCTCGGCTATTGGATACGGTGTCCTTAATAGTGAGCAGTTGTCCGCGAAAAATCAGATCCGATATGCGAGGGGTATTGATCAGAACTTCCATCGCCAGGACGCGCCCTGGCGCGGATTTGTGTCCAATCAGTCTTTGACTGAGGATGCCTTTGAGATTGATGGACAAATCCATCATCAATTGTTCTCTGCGTTCGTGAGGAAACATATTGATGATACGATCCAGCGTCTGGTGGGTATTGTTGGCATGGAGTGTGGTCAGGCATAAATGACCGGTTTCAGCCAGTTGCAAGGCAGTTTCCATGGTTTCCTGGCGCCGACATTCACCGATCACGATAACATCGGGCGCTTGGCGCAATACGTTCACCAGCGCGGTTTCCCAGTGTTCGGTATCAATTCCGACTTCACGCTGGGTCATCAGACAGTTGTCATGTTCATGCGTAAATTCAATGGGATCTTCAATGGTAACGATGTGTCCGTGGCTGTTATGGTTGCGGTAGCCGATCATGGAAGCCAGCGTGGTGGTTTTGCCCGATCCGGTTCCACCGGTAATGATGACGAGCCCTCTTTTGGTCATGGCGAGTTCTTTGCAGATATCCGGAAGCCCCAGTTCTCCCATCGTTGGTATCGTGCTTTTAATGGGTCGGAATACCATGCCGGGTTTGCCCCTTTGCATGAAAACGTTGACGCGAAACCGACCAACATCTTCCACTAGAAGAGACAGATTGCTTTCATGCGTGTGGGCGAATTCTTCGCGTTGCTGCTCGGATAAGGTGACATGAACCATCCCGGTAACTGCCTCAGCATTCAATGCCGGTTTGTCGATGGGATAAACTTTGCCATCAATGCGCAGCGCAGGGGGGTAGTCGCAGGTGATAAATAGATCCGAAGCGGCGCGTTCAAGGATCATGCGCAATAACTGATGCAGTTCGTTTACAGAATCAAGCATGGCAGAAGGTTCCTTGTGGCTGGATTGACATCAATCAATGATCAGAAGCCGGTTTTATTGATAGCTAGATAACGGGCGGTTTCCTCATTGATGACTTTTGCACGCAGCAGCTTTTGCAGGCACTGATCCATGGTTTGCATGCCATGCTGAGCGCTTGTCGAAATGGCTGAATAAAGTTGCGGGGCTTTGGCTTCACGCACCAGATTGCGCACCGCCGGTGTGGCGATCATGATTTCATGGGCGGCGATGCGACCTCCACCGACCCGCTTGAGCAAAGCCATGCTGATGACGGCTTGCAGAGATTCTGCCAGCATGGTTCTAGCCATTTCCTTTTCGCCCGTTGGAAAAACATCTACGATACGATCCATGGTTTTGGCAGCCGAACTGGTATGCAGGGTCGCCATGACCAGATGGCCCGTTTCAGCGGCGGTTAGTGCCAGGCGAATGGTTTCTGTATCACGCATTTCGCCGACCAGAATGACATCCGGATCCTCACGCAGCGAAGCGCGTAAAGCGCGGGCATAGCCGGTCGCGTGTGGGCCTACTTCTCGTTGTGAAATCAGGCATTTACGACCTTTATGCACAAATTCGATGGGATCTTCCAGGGTCAGAATATGAGCAAAACGGTTATCATTCACATGATTAAGCATGGCAGCCATCAGTGTGGATTTTCCTGAACCGGTGCCACCTGTAACCAGAATCAGCCCACGAGGGTGCAGTGCCAGATCCTTGAAAATGTCGGGCGCCTGGAGTTGATCGAGTTCGGGCACATTTTTGGGCAAAATACGGAATGCTCCGCCCAGGCCGCCTAGTTTGTGGAAAACGTTGACCCTGAAGCGGGATAAGCCAGGAATTTCAAAGGCAAAATCATGATCAAGATGCTCTTCGAGAATGCGACGCTGATTGTCCTCCATCACATCATAAATCAGGTCAAAGGTTTCCCGGGAAGATAAAGGCGGCACATTCAACTTGCGTATATCTCCATCTACCCTGATCATGGGCGGTCCGCCAGCGGTGATATGTAAATCGGAAGCATGCTGCTTGACAGCAAATTCCAGATACTGCGTGATATCCATAGCTACTCCACTCCGATTTCTGTCAGCATCATTGATGGAACCGATGCAAAAATAAATTATTGATGATCTGAAGTCATCAAACTACTTCAAATACCATGTTCAATGCAATCATAATTCATATAAAGAATCAGTATATTTTTGATGTTATCAAGTCTGTATGGGAATCTGGTGGTATTTGTCACCAGGCCTTTGGGTAGAAGCCAGCACTCGATATTGCCTGGTTGTCCGGCTAATAGTGGGGGATAGGCGCACCAGTTTGGAAAAATTTCTTTTTGGAATATACTGTATCATTGTGAATGTTACTGTAAGCAGTTTGGCATGGGGGCTTCAGCAGCAGCAATCCAGGGCGAAACCATGATTTCATGGCGATAACTCTCGATGATATAGGGAAGACATGGGCTGGTTCCCTGGTTGCACGTTATTTTTAGTAATGATGCTAAAGCATGGATGATCCATTGAAAGAAAAATGTATCTGTTTTTTGGGGAGTGGACACATGGGAGCCGCGATGGTCGAAGGATTGACGATCAGCGGCTGGCCCGTGGAACGGATTCATGTCGGGGATCCAGATGGCGGCAAACGTTTACAAATGGAATCCCGTTTCGGGGTTCGTGCTTATGCTGCCAACCGTGATGCCGTACGCGATGCCGATCTGATTATCCTCGCTTGCAAACCGGCGCTGGCGATACCGATTTGTCAGGAATTTGCGCCGGTTTTATCATTGTCAACGATTGTAGTTTCATGTTGCGCCGGGGTTCCGAGCGCCGTATTGCGCCGAACTCTGGGCCTTGAAAGACCACTGATCCGGATCATGCCCAATACGGCTGTTGCCATGGGCCAGGGCGCTATTGGTTTGTATGCCGACGAGGATATTGAGCCGAATTCCATTGCGTCGGTCTCATCCATTTTCGATCGTCTTGGGATCGTGTGCCGGGTTGATGATGAAACGTTGCTTGATGCGGTGATCGCCCTGTCGGGGAGTGGCCCGGCTTATTTTTTTCTGCTGATGGAGGCGATGATCGATAGCGCGGTGAGTATCGGCATGAATCCAGACAACGCTCGACGGATGGCGGTTCAGACGGCACTTGGTGCTGCGAGACTGGCTGCCCGGAGTGCGTGTTCTCCGGCTGAATTGAGAAAACAGGTGGCGACTCCAGGCGGGACCACAGAGCAGGCTTTGAATATGCTGGAGCGTCACGGCTTCAGAAAAGCGGTGGCTGAAGCCATGTTCAGTGCCAAAGAACGAGCGGCATTGATCGCCGAACAGATTGAAACCGAATCAAAAGTGTAGTCGATGATGGATGGTATGGAGTTTTTAGTTACGGTAGTTTTCTCCGCGCCCCAAGTGGTGCTGCTGTTGCGTTTTTTTGGTCAGATTACTGGAATATCTCCGGTCAATCCGGTTATGCAGTGGCTGATTCAAGTCAGCGGATCTCTAACAAAGCCTTTTGAGCAACGATTCTCTCCACGCGGGAATATTAACTGGATTCTTCTGGTGCTGGCGCTGGGGATCGCCATGTTGCAGATAGTTCTTGTGGCAGCTCTGGATCCGCGCTTTTCCATAGGAATCGTCGATCTGTTGCGCCTGTCAATTTTGTCTTTGACGCGCCTGTTGTTGCTGACCTACCAGACCATGCTGCTGATCTATGTGCTTTCCAGCTGGTTTTACCAGGGAGGGTACAATCCGGCTCTGACTTTCATAACCACATTGATCGAGCCGATTCTGATGCCGCTCCGGCGCGCGATTCCAGCGCTTTCCGGGATTGATTTCTCGCCGGTGATTTTTCTGCTTCTTATTGAGGTTTTGAAGCGTTTTCTGGGCATCTGATATCGGGGAATGATCGCGCATGTGGTGGGAATGGCGGGGCAATGATTTGTGCGTGCGCATTTATGTTCAACCGGGGGCGCGTGTGGAGAAAATTGACGGGCTCCATGGCGATGCCTTGAAGGTGCGGTTGCGTGCCTGTTCCCGCCAGGGTAAGGCCAATGATGCGTTAGCTGATTTGCTGGCACAGTGGTTCGGTGTTCCAGCCGGCCATATCAGCCTGCTCTCCGGGCATCATCACCGATGGAAACGCTGGCTGGTGCGTGAGCCGGTGCATTTGCCCGAGAACATTCAGGGGGGTGACTTTACCGATGACTGATGGTGGTTTACATCCCGGCGCCAATGTTTCAGTGTCGATCCCATCTCCATGCCAGACCATGGGAATCGTCGAACCAAAAATATTCCAC
Source organism: Proteobacteria bacterium UBA2770 (assembly GCA_002352565.1). Taxonomy (GTDB): domain Bacteria; phylum Pseudomonadota; class Gammaproteobacteria; order UBA2770; family UBA2770; genus UBA2770. Next base: position 10,050 of record DEIQ01000063.1, read on the forward strand.
AGTCCGGATCCATTGAAACTGTCCTGCGGGAAAATCCTGCCCGAGTTTGATCTGATCTATGAGACCTACGGCAGACTCAATCGGCGGCGCGACAATGCAGTGTTGGTGTGCCACGCTCTTTCCGGAAATCATCATGCCGCCGGCTTCCATCATCCCAATGACGGAAAGCCTGGCTGGTGGGCGCATTTTATAGGTTCGGGCAAGCCGCTGGATACCAATCGTTTTTTTATTGTATGCCCCAATCATTTGGGTGGATGCCATGGATCAACGGGTCCGATGAGTGTAGATCCGCAGACTGAGCGGCTTTATGGAACGGATTTCCCGATTGTGACCACCCGGGACTGGGTTAATTCGGAATTGAGGCTGGCTGAGGAACTTGGCATCAAGCGCTGGGCTGCGGTGGCGGGGGGGAGTCTGGGCGGCATGCTTGCTATGCAGTGGGCTATCGATCAGCCTGAGATGACGGCGCACGCCATTGTCATCGCCGCTGCTTCCAGATTGAGCGCTCAGAACATCGCCTTCAATGAGGTGGCGCGCCAGGCGATCATCTCGGATCCGGATTTTTGCGGCGGGCGTTATGCCGAAAATAATCTGCTGCCCCGGCGCGGGTTGATGCTGGCGCGGATGCTGGGTCATATCACTTATCTGTCCGATCAGGCGATGCGTGAAAGATTCGGCCGGGAGTTGCGCTCCGGGCATTTAAACTTTGGCTTTGACGTGGAATTTCAGGTGGAAAGTTATCTGCGTCACCAGGGCAGCAGTTTTGTCGATCGGTTTGACGCCAACACTTATCTGCTCATGACCAAGACTCTGGATTATTTTGATCCGGCCGGGGAATACGGCCATGATCTCGCTCAGGCATTCGCTCATGTGAAAGCGGCTTTTCTGCTGATCTCATTCAGCAGTGACTGGCGATTTGCTCCGGAACGCTCAGAAGAAATCATGATGGCTTTGTTGCGCGCCAATAAATCGGTCAGTTATGCTCGCATCGAATCGGAGCTTGGGCACGATGATTTTTTAATGCCTATCCAGGAATATGTCGCCGTATTTTCGGCTTATATGAACAAAATTGCGGATGCATGCGAAGCTGGGGCGTAATACAAGGCTGAATGGAAGAATGAATGGAAGACCTGCGACCTGATCTCCAGAGAATTGTCGATCTGATCAAACCGCATAGCCGTGTGCTTGATTTGGGATGCGGCGAGGGTACTTTGTTGGCGGCGTTGACTGCTCGCTCATTGGTTCATGGCTATGGGCTGGAAATTGACAGGAGTAAAATCACCCGTTGTATTGCCATTGGCGTCAATGCCATATACAGCAATATTGAAACCAGCTTGGAGCGCTTTGATGATAACAGCTTCGATTATGTGGTGATGACGCATGCCCTGCAGATGATGCACCGACCCGAGCGTCTGCTGGAGCAAATGCTGCGCATCGGCAGGGAAGGCTTTGTGACTTTTCCCAATTTTGCACATTGGCGCTGCCGGGTGCATCTGGCTGTTCATGGCCGTATGCCGGTGACTCGGTCGCTTCCAGCAGCCTGGTTTGAAACCCGTAACATTCACTTATGTACCGTGCGGGATTTTGAGGCATTGTGCGCCGTGAAGCAAATCAGAATCATGCAGCGCACCATGGTGGATATGCAGCACCGACCTCGCTGGTGGATGAGGATCTGGCCGAATCTGTTGGGGCAGACTGCACTGTATCAGATTACACGCGAGGGTGAACGATAGCGGGGACCCTTTGTGTTTCAATGCTGATTACGACAGGACGCAAGCTGTCTGCTGTCGGATTTTTATGGTTATAATTATAGTTGGCATGTGTTGGGGAGCGCTGTCAAAATAATTTTTGTGCGGGTCTGTCCCATAGTCGATAAAATTATCAAAGGAGCATAACCATGGGATTGGCTACTGAACTCGCCGATGAACTGCAAAAAACTATTTTAGCTGACGCGAACTATGTGCAAAGGTGTGCGTTAGCGTTTAACTGTTCATTGAATGAGGTTCGGTATCATCCTCAACGTCGGCGCTTGACCCGGAAAACAGGGGAAATTTTTGATCGGTACCTGGCAGACAACGAATCAAGTCCAGGCGAGATAGAGCTGATCGCTCATGCCCATGATGCGTTAAACATTACGCCAGGCTTGCTGGTCGAGGCTTTCTGTCGGGTAGAACAAACAGCGCAGGAGAAAAACGCTCCGGCACATTTTTTTCGTCATTTGCATCATTTTCTGATTCAGGTTATCCAACTTCAGACCGGGAAGCTCGAACAACAGTCCCAGCAGGCTCAATGGTGGCAGCAAGCCTTTTTTTTCAGTACCTCCGAGGGTATGTTGATCTGTGAAGTTGATAATGGACAAATTCTATGGTGCAATCAGGCTTTCGCCAATCTGCTGGGTTATACTCCGGCAGAAATAATGAAACGGAGTTGGCAGTCGATCACTCCGTCATTCATGGCCGAACAGGAAGAAGCTGAACTTGAGCAGCGAACCCAAAGAGTTTTACGTGGCGAGTTGGTGGCATTCGAGAAGGATTTTATCCATCGTGAAGGATCTCTGCTACCTTTTCTTCTTTCATTCAACATGACGGATGGCGCTCCTTTCCAGCGGGAGCAGGTCTATGTGGCGACCTGCACCAGTCTGAGCCTGATCAAGCAGAAAGAACGGGAGATACAGAAACAGGCAGAGCGCTGGCAAGGGATTTTCGAGGCGCTCACTGAAGGCGTGGCGGTGATAAGCCACACCGCGGATCAAGGAGGACTGGCCATCGTAGAAGCCAACCATGCCTTGTGCGCCATGTTGGGTTATCAGCGGGATGAGATCCTGAATCGCAATGATTTTTTTTCCAGATTGTCGCCGTGGGGTTCCGCGAACGATGGAATGAATCATTGCATCGAGGCCGAGCAACAGGATAAGCCGGTTCACTACGAACAAAGAATTGTGCGCAAGGATCAATCATCACTCCAGTTGCTCATTACGCTGCAGGCTTTCGCCCATGAGCACCAACTGATTGCCACTTTAGTGAATGTTTCGGATCTTGCATCACTGAAAGAAAAGGAACAGCGGCTGCGGGAGCAAAGGTCTTACTGGCGCGGCATTTTTGACGGGGCGGGCCAAGGCATGCTGGTGGCGCGGGTCGAAGGGGATCGATCGATTCTCATGGAAATCAATCCTGCTTTATGCAGCCTTCTGGATTTTGGAGCGGAGGAATGCATGAGCATGGCCAACGAGTTTTTTGGCCGATTATTTCCCAAGGACATGTCGGAAACTGAAAGAAGTTTGATCAGGCAGGAGCTTGGACAGAACAGGGAACAACAATTCAAGGCTACTCTGGTCAGAAAAGACGGCAGCGGAGTTCCGGCTTTATTGACGATAAGTCCACTTTACCGGGAGGGCTGGTTTGTCCTGACCGCCAGCAATCTGGAGCTCATCATCGCCAAGGAAGAGGAACTGCGGCGTTTCAATGCTTTGGCCACGGATTTGATCTCGCAACTGGCCTGGGGGCATATTATGCCTTCCACTGTGGAAGCACAGGGTGCGGAGGGAGACTTACGCGATTTATTCAATCATACCGTTGATGAGCTGGCCCTAACTTTGAGCGTAACGCAGACCAATATCGAAGAAACCAGCCGGATTTCCAAAGAATTGCTGATGCAACAGAATGTGCTGGAACAGGCGTCTAAAGCTATCGCTGATATCTTTGAAAACGCTCGGAATTCGATTGAGCAGTTTTCCCATGGATTATCATCCACCAATCAGAATGTACAGACCGTCAGTGATTTTGTGGATAAAATCAAATACAAGACCAGCGTTACGAGTGAGGCGGTCGTAAAAGTAGCTGACAGCATCACCATTTCAGCCGAAGAAACGCGCAAAACCTTAATGCTGTCCGAGACGATGCGCGAATTTGCTTTCCAGACCAACATTCTGGCGCTCAATGCTTCCATTGAGGCTGCCAATGCGAGTGAGCATGGGCTCGGTTTTTCGGTGCTGGCCAAGGAGATCAGGGATCTCGCAAATCGCTCAGGGCTGAAGGCCAAACAGGCTGAAAATCTGCTCAACAGCATCATTGAGAGAAAGAATAATGAAGATCATGCCATTCAAGATAGCGTTGAAGCGATCCGGTCCATCGAACAGGCGGTGACAGAAGCCAATGAGCGCTTAACTGATATCGCCGATAACGCGCAAAGACAGGATGATACGGTAAAGGAAATCGCTCAAACCGTATCGAGATTGAGCGAGCGGGTGGAAGAAAGCGCTCGTTATTCAGAGCAGATCGGCAGCGTCGCTCGCCGCCTGTCGGGAAAGGCCGAGCAGGTCGAAGTTTCACTCGCCAGTTTCCAGTTCAGCAGATCTGAGGGGGAAGAAAAGGTCTTTGGTAGGCCGAAACTTGAGCATGTCCATAAGCGAGGCGCCAAGGAATCTCTGAACAAGTCATGAACCCGGTTCTTGCGTCCCCTATGCCCACTTTTTTAGTTGTAAAACTTCGCAATAGTCCTGCTAACCCGCGCAATTTATCCCGAGAATCTGAACCTGATGAATCGTACCTGAGCTTCGTCCAGACTTGTTCAGATACCATCTCCCATGTAT
>DEIQ01000079.1 GCA_002352565.1 Proteobacteria bacterium UBA2770
CGGTATCTGTGGGGGGGTGTGCTGTGGTCAGGCTGATGGCGGGAAGCCGTGAGCCGGGGTTAGCAGGAAAGAAAAACGGCAGGCAGGCAGGAAGCTGGTAGCGCTGGTTTTCAGGTTCCCGACGGAAACTGATGTTGGCGCGCAGATGCCATGCGGGCGGGCGTACTTGGGCGAGCATCTCGCCGTCCGGGAGGCTGTGCAACCATTCCAGTTGTTGGGTGATCGCGAAATCATCGCCATATTTTCGCAAAAGCTGTTCCGCCTGGCTTTGGTTTAAACGTTTTGTTTTTGCGGTATGCGCCCAGAACCATCCCACATGATCAGGAATTGCCGGTAGAATTCTGGTTTCGCGCTCCAGTTTTTTGAGGTTGAGCCGGGGATAGCCCAGATGGGTCAGGCGCAAGCGCAGCTCCGATTCGAGGCGTGGGGGGCGATACTGTTGCGAAAGCTGGGCGCGTAAAGATTGATAAACCGAGCGTGCGTGGCGTTTATGGAAATTGATTTGCGCAATCCATTGTAGAGTTTCCTCGCAAGCGCCGACCAATCCGGGGTGACTCTGGCTGGTTCGCCCGTCTTGGTCACCTATGTGATCGATATCGCGAAGGGCCAGGGCAGCGAAATGAGAAGATTCATCCAGCTTCCGGTCAACCATGTAGACAGGAATTCCCTGTTGTCCATCCTGTGCGATGGCATCGCATGCCTGGTTGATGCCTGCGCTCAGATCACGCAGGGCTTTTCCCAGATCGCCAGACCTTATCCCGGTTCCGGTATCGCTTGTCATGGCTTCTGGTGTTCGCTGCGGTAATGTTGTTGCAGGGCTTGATCCAGCCATTTATTAAGCAGAACATTGATGCGCCAGCGGTAAGCCAGCATGGATGGCAGATTGTACAGCGAAGATTTCGGTGGGGAATCCCTGTATTTGTGACAGTTTACGGCCTCAGCGAGCCGCGCATCATTGTAAACCCTGATTTCAAGGCGCGGTGCAAGATAACAATCATCGTCTGGACGGTAAAAAATGTAGTTCATTTCCAGAGAAAGAACGCAGCGGCTGACTCTTTCTACCCTTAAGGAAAGATCGAGATGGCGGGGGCTTTTTAAAATCCATTGCGCATTGGCAGCGGCCTTGATACCATTCGGCAATAATTGATGCAGGCGTGCATAATTGCTTTCGTACAAACCCATCAAATTACATAGATAACCAGGTTCCTTGAGCATCCTGGTACAGTTATGAATATCTTTCATCATAATTCATAATATTTATAGTGAATTACAAATGCCATCATATAACAAGGGAAGCATATTTGATGCCCACTGATAAGATCCAGACCATCCGCACGCAATCTTTTGCTGATCAGAAGCCGGGAACCTCCGGATTGCGAAAAACGGTGATCACTTTCGCCAGACCCCATTACGCGGCCAATTTTGTCCAGTCCATTTTCGATGTTCTTCACCAGGATTCCCGCTATAGTGTTCAGGGTCATGACCTCATCCTCGGCGGCGATGGTCGTTATTACAGCGATCAGGTGATCCACATCATTGTCGGTATTGCCGTGGCGCATGGCGTCAGGAAAATCATTCTCGGCGCTCAGGGTGTTTTGAGTACGCCTGCGGCATCCTATCTGGTTCGCAAGCGCAACGCCCGACTCGCAATGATTCTTACCGCGAGTCATAATCCTGGCGGTCCCAACGGGGATTTTGGCATCAAGTTCAATCTTGCAGGAGGAGCGCCGGCACCTGAAAGCGTGACGGAACAAGTTTACGATTACAGCAAAGCGATTCAATATTATCATATCTATCCTATCGAAAAGCTTGATTACGCCAAACCATGCACCTATAAAATCCGTGATACTGAAATAGAGGTCATCGATCCGGTGGAGGAATACGCAGAATTGATGCGTAGCCAGTTTGACTTTGAAGCGATCCGGGAACTGATCGGTCGACCAGGATTCAGTCTCTGTTTTGATGCCATGCATGGCGTGACAGGACCTTATGCCATTCAGATTCTGGAACAACAACTCGGCGCACCTGAAGGCAGTGTGATTCGAGGCCAGATGCTGCCTGATTTTGGTGGTGGGCATCCCGATCCCGGGCTTGATGAGGCTAAATGGCTGGCGCAAAAATTCTGGTCGCCCCGCCCGCCGTCTTTCGGCGCTGCGTCCGACGGGGATGGGGATCGCAATATGATCGTCGGGCCCGGCATGATGGTTTCTCCCGGAGACAGCCTTGCTATTATTGCGGCTCATGCGCATCTTATTCCAGCCTTTAGTGACGGTTTGAAAGGGGTTGCCAGATCCATGCCCACCAGTCGGGCTGTCGATCGCGTTGCCCAGTCGCTAGGTCTTCCCCATTATGAAACGCCGACCGGATGGAAATTCTTTTGCAATCTGCTTGATGATGGCCGGATTCGTTTATGTGGTGAAGAAAGCTTTGGAACCGGATCGGATCATATTCGCGAAAAAGACGGTTTATGGGCGGTATTGTGCTGGCTCAACATTCTGGCGCGGGTGAACAAGAGCCTTCCGGATATCGTGCGTGAGCATTGGGATAAATTTGGACGGCATTATTATTCCCGTCTGGATTATGAAGGGATTGATCAGGCGCGAGCCGGAGAATTTATGGCGCAATTGGCGGATATGCTCCCCAGGTTGCCTGGACGTTCGGTTGGGGGTGAAGAAATCGTATTTGCTAATGAGTTCCGTTATCATGATCCAGTGGACGGTTCTGTCAGCAGTGCGCAAGGTGTTCAGATAATCTTCAAGGATGACGCACGCATTGTGTACAGGCTTTCCGGAACGGGAACTCAAGGGGCAACGTTGAGGGTATATCTGGAACATTATGTCCCGCCTGGTGGCGAAGATATAGATATTCATCCGCAAAAGGCCATGGCTCATGTGATCGAGCGTGCGGAAATCATCGGTGAGTTCGAGCATACCATATCCAGGAGTCAACCCTCGCGGGTTGTTTGAGCCACTTTCTCGGTGGCTCGGGTTTCATCCGAGCTCGAATTTCGATCGAGAATGCAGTTGAATCGCGCGGATTGAGGATTGCCGGATTTTAGGGCCTGTCGAATACCGTCTTGTTTTTAAGCGGATGCAACAGTCTGTGGTGGATTGGTGCAATGCAATTCAAGCAGCAAGACGGGGCGAACGGACTGGCTGCTGAAGAGAAAGCGTTTGATTCGTTGAGGAATAAGTGATGGGTTTACCGAATGATTGAAATTTCAGGCTGAATCACGCCCGAACCATGAATGGTGGATCCATGCCTTTGTTGCCCCGGCGCTATCCCGCCTCTGAACTCATACGCTCGGCATGAGAGAGCATCATTCCCCGGTGTGGGTTGTGCCTGTGGCAGTGGCGTGCCCCTTGTATTCCACCTTTGAGTATTTGCCTCCGCAATCGGTCGAATTGCAGTCGATAACAGAGGGAATGGGTGTTGAAGTACCTTTCGGGGCGGGTAAACGCAAGGGTATCGTGATGGGGCCGGCGCAACCGGCGACGCTTCCGGGGAAACGTTTGCGCCGCATTGATCGTATTCTTGATTTCGAGCCGGTACTTTCCGCCAAACAGCTTGCGCTTGCGGAGTGGATGAGCCGGTATTACCATCACCCGGTCGGAGATACTTGTTTTAGCATGCTGCCTGGGCTATGGCATGCTGCATCCAGGAAAACAGTTTTAACCGCGCAATACTGGACAATTACGCCTGAGGGCAGAGCAGCTCTGCTGGAAGGGGAATTAAAAGCAGCGCCGGCGCAATGCCAAATACTGGAAATACTGGCGCGTTGCGATCAGAATCCGACACCTATAGAAACACTGAATGCAGCGCATAAGGATGCCCGGCGTCTCGTCCGTCTGCTGGATAAAAAAGGCTGGGTGGCAGCATTTGAAGCCGAGGGCCAAAGCCGGGAAGACCCTGCCGGCGGGCCTGTGCTTTCTGACGAGCAGCAATCAGCCGTAACGCAGATTCAGTCATATGGGGATTCTTTTGGGGTCTTTCTGCTTGAGGGCGTGACCGGGAGCGGAAAAACGGAAATCTATCTGCGTATGGCGCATGAGATGATACGCCACAATCGGCAGATTCTGGTGTTGGTTCCTGAAATCGCTCTGATTCCACAAATGGAAACATGGTTTAGAGCGCGGTTCGGTATCGAACCCGTGACCTACCATTCGGGTCTTACGCCCGCGCAGCGGGTCAGGCAATGGCGCCGCTGCCGCGCCGGTGAAGGAAATATACTGATCGGAACCCGTTCGGCTATCTTTTTGCCGCTCCATCGACCCGGCATGCTGGTGATTGACGAGGAACACGACAGTTCCTACAAGCAGGATGACGGTCTGCGCTACCACGCACGTGATGTCGCTATCTGGCGGGCGCGTCAACTGAATATTCCGATTATTCTTGGGTCGGCAACGCCGTCGTTGATTACACTTTTCAATGCCCGAACTCAGCGTTACCGGCACCTGATGCTGAAACACCGGGCGGGCAATGCGCGCCTGCCATCGATCCATTTGATAGATCAGCGTCGGGAACGGATTCAAGCGTGTTTTTCAACTTCGCTGCTGGAGCGTATCGATCATTGCCTGGGAAAAAACGCCAAAGCCATGCTGTTTGTCAACCAGCGGGGCGTGGCGCCGCTTTTGCGATGTCCCAAATGTTCATGGCTGGCGCAATGTCGGCACTGTGATGCGCCGATGGTGGTGCATAAAGGTTCAGGGCAGGGTCAAAGCCAACTTTTGTGTCATCACTGCGCTTATCAGCAGCCGCTTCTGCAGCGATGTCCGCAATGTCTTCATCAGCCCTTGAGTCAGCTCGGGCATGGAACCCAGCGTATCGAGGAATCTCTTCATCATCTGTACCCTGAAGTGTCTGTCATCCGCTTTGACAGGGACAAATTTCAGAATCGCGCAAGCCATTTAGAAGCGCTGCTTGCCGAAATCAGGGCGCCAGGGCGGCAGATTCTGGTCGGCACCCAGATGATCGCCAAGGGGCATGATTTCCCTCATGTTAATTTGGTGGCGGTGGTGGACGCGGATCAACGCCTGTTCAGCCCGGATTTCACCGCGCGGGAAAATCTGGCCCAATTGCTGATTCAGGTTTCAGGCCGCGCGGGTCGTGGGCAGCTTCCGGGCGAGGTTTATCTGCAAACCCACTATCCGGAGCATGAATTTTTCACCCGTTTGCTCAAGGATGGTTATTCGGCATGGGCGGGGGATGAACTCGAACAGAGACGAGTAGCCCAACTACCACCTTACACTTATCTGGCCATGCTGCGGTGCAACAGTCTGCAACAGCCAAAGGCGATGGATTTTCTGCGCCAGGTTTACGAACAGACGTTAAAGACGGCTTCTGAACATCAGGTGGACCTGTGGGGCCCGGTCGTTTCTCCTATGGAACGAAAGGCCGGCCGCTATCGGGCCCAATTGTTGTGTCAGGCCGCCAAGCGTGAAAAGCTGCAGCATTTTCTTTTTTATTTGACCTCTGTTTTGGTCTCGATCAAATCAGGCGCCGATCTGCGCTGGAGTATTGATGTGGATCCGGTTTCACTCGATTGATGAATGTCCGGATTTTCCATGCCGATCCTTATGTGAAGCTTTGTGCTTGATAACATCCAGCGTATATACGCTTGAAGTTCTTTCTTGAAGTTCTTTCTCATGAACCGGCTTTGCGCTTCGATTGCGCTATGGAGCAAAGAACAGTGACGGAATCCCGCATGGGATTGGCGCTGAAAGGCGTTACGAGTCTGTGGTACACTGTCATTATAAACAGCTTGTAAAAGCAGGAAGATTGTATTAATCTTCCAATCAAGTCAACATTCACATGGAAATGCACTTCCATGAAAGTCAATAGCGGATTCACGCTTATCGAGCTGATACTGGTTGTCCTTGTCTTGGCGCTTTTGTCAAGTTTGACGGTGCCTGCCATGCGCTCCACCTATCTCAATGGCAAATTGCGTACCAGCGCCAATGAGCTCGTTGCAACCTTTGCCTATGCCCGCAGCGAAGCCATTCGCCTTGGCAATCAAACGGTTCTGGTTTGTCCAGATCTGGCAACATCTGCGGGTACTACCTGTATTACCGGGTCGGGTGACTGGAATGACGGCTGGATTGTGTTTGAATCGGACAGCAGTGGCAAAATCTTTCAAAGGCATGATCCCCTTTCTGGTGGTTTAACCATAGCTCAACAGGGTTCACTGAATCAAGGAATCGAATATCTGCCCAATGGCATGATCCGCACGCCGGGGGGTGGCGGTCTTGGTTTGGGGACGCTGACCATCACCGACGGACGTGGTTGTACGCGCGCTTTAATTATGGCGATGACAGGGCGCGTGCGCGTCACATTACCTGACGGTCAACCTCAAAGCGATTGCGAGGTGCCATGAATCAACGCTGGATGCAAGCTCACATGACGGCCCAGCAAGGTTTTACGCTGCTGGAAGTACTCATTTCCGGCATTATTCTGGTGATTGCCACGCTGGGTATCGGCATGTTGCAGATCAATGCCCAGCGTGCGACGCTCAATGCCCAGTACACCACCAGCGCGACGATGCTCGCTTCGGATCTTGCCGAGCGTATGCGCGCCAATCATGCCGGTCGGGCAATTTATATTGCAAATCTGTCGAATCCTGCGAATCAAAATTGTGAAAATACTTCCTGCACTTCTGTTGAAATGGCGAATTTCGACTTATTCACCTGGGTTGGGGTGGGAAATAACCTGTTGCCCGGGTTCAATGCTTTTCTGGTTCAAGGCAAAAAGGATGGTACCGATCCATGCCCCATTTTGTCTCCAATCCCTTCAGTAGGTGCTGATGATTACACCATCATTATTTTGTGGAATGCTCTTGGGCGCACCGGAAGTGGCGCGCTTGGCAGCGGTGGGCCCGGCAGCGGCGCTCAATGCCATTATCACTGGGTTGATCTGACGAGTTTGAGTTGAACCATGATAGAAACCAATGATTTTCGCCCAATTAAATCTACACATCATCAAAATGGTTTTACCCTGATTGAATTGATGATCGCACTGCTGATAGGGATGATCCTGTCGATCGGCCTGCTTCAGGCTTATATGACGGCGCGCCAGGCCAACCGGCTGGCGCTGGCGAGCGCGCGCATGCTTGAGGATGGACGTTTGTCGATGGAGTTTACGACACAGCGTCTGCGTCAAGGCGTCGTCGCTCCGTCTTCGGATAGTGATACCCTGATTTTTGTCAATGATAACGACATGGATTGTTTTGGAGCCGAGTTAACAGGCGTGAAGACGATCCACACCTTCAGCTATAATAATAACAATTTGGGTTATAGCTGCGAACTGGAGGGTTCAACTAAACAAGTTGATAACCAGCCATTAATCGGCCTGGGAAGTGAAAGCGGTCTGGACTCCGACATGGTGGAAAATATGCGCTTTCTTTATGGCATTGATGAGGGAGGTGACGGATCGGTGAACAATTATAGCGCAAGTTATGCGCTCGATACGATTGCTGTGCGCTGGTGTCTGCAGTTGGTGAGCAGTGAAGCGAATTTGCTGCCTTCGGTCTCAAATACTACAGGTTGTGATGGTAATCCGAAAATCGATCAGAGATTAAGAAGAGTTTTATGGCAAACTGCC
>DEIQ01000082.1 GCA_002352565.1 Proteobacteria bacterium UBA2770
CTGTACTACGTGATTGATAATAAAGTTGTGAGAAAACGTATTGGCCCGATTAATCATATTGATGACCAAATCCGAGAAGATCTAGGCGACCTGGGTATAGAGTTGTGATTGTTTCAAAAATACACAAGCCCCTGGTTTATAAAAAAATGCTGCTCATTTCAGTTTCCACTCTGCTGCTGGGTGGATGTGCAGTACAGGAAGTTAAACCCTGGCAGAAAGGCACCCTGGCAAAAGAAACCATGCGTTTCGGTGGACCTAACCCCATGATAAAAAAGTTTGATGAACACATCTACACGTCCAAAGAAGGCACTAAGGGAGGCGGTGGAGTTTCTGGCGGTGGATGTGGCTGCAATTAACAAGACAGGGTGCATTTTATGTACCCTTCACGCTATTTCGCATTTCACGCTATCCAACACAGGGATATTTACTTAATGGTAGCCCTGTGCACCAAATCAAACCCGTTACATGGTGCATAGAACGCACCATGCATTGCTGTGTTTTCTCGGCTCTAGGGTTCCCAAATAATTAGCGAGTAACTTCCATGTACGCAACCACAGTACACAACTGTGGTTTTTAGAATCAAGTATTTCTGTGCCTTTAGGGAGCTTGGGTTTTGTCAAACAAAAAAAAGTGTCTGAAATTATTAGTTATTGGTTCGGCGGTGACCGTACCCATGATTAGTCTGGCCGAAAACAAAGTAGCCGTTCAGGCACAGTATTATCAAGAAAATGATGACCGCATCGAGGTGCAGGACGGGAAGCTTCTGTTTGAACATGATTTTGGCACCGATCACACCATTAACATGGAATATGACTGGGACAGTATATCCGGAGCCTCACCGACTTGGGACGCAGTAAGCGGCGCATCCCAGACCGAAGATTCCGACGCAGTAAGCGGCCCATCACCGTGCATTGATGAGGATGGCAATTATTATGATCTATGCCGCGATACTCGAGAAAAAGATCAGTTGCTGGGGGATGGCCACAAACAACTCGACGACTTTGACTACAAAAATATAAAACTATCAGACAAGCGCGATGCGATTTCGTTTCTCTATACCTTTCGAACACCCAAAAGACGTAATGAACTTAATTTGGGCGCCAGTTATTCCAAAGAAAGTGATTTTGAAAATACAGGTGTTTCCGCCGACTACTTAATGTACATGGATCACACAAAAAACCGTTCATTGAGTGTAGGTGCATCATTTATGAACAATGATGTTTACGACTATCTCGAAAATAAATGGGAGAGCTTTGATTTGGTGAATGCCGAAATCAGCTTTACCCAGGTGATAAACGCTCGCGCTGTAGGTAAAGTAAGTCTGTTTTATCTTGAAGAAGACGGCCACTTATCCAATCCCTACTTTAATGTGGTTCGCCTCATCAACGTCATGTTTGAGCCATCGGATCCTGCTCACTTAAAATACTACCTCGCACGCGATTCCCGCCCCAATAATCGCGAGGCGGGAGGGTTTGCTGCGCAATATTCACAGGCGCTTCAGCCCGATCTGACTGTCCAGCTAAGTTACCGTTACTACCAGGATAGCTGGTCAGTTCAATCCCACACACTGGAAGGCAGGGCCTTTTATGATATTAATGAAAAATTCAGAATTGGCCCGATTTTGAGATTATATGATCAATCTGCGGCCAACTTCTTCAAGGCCCATGATGCAAGCAACAATGTCTTCGGTGAGGAAGGTTACGCCAGTGCTGATCACCGTTTAGGCAAGTACAACTCGTGGACCACGCAATTGAGAATGGACTACCGACAATCCAGGGCCACGGTATGGAATGTGGCCAGCGGCTATCAATCTCAATCCAGTGGATTGGAATTTATGTGGATCAATTTTGGCATACAGTACCACTATTAGAATTAAATAGGAGGCAGCCCAGCAATGAAAAACAGGAATAAACAGTACCATATTGCAGCGTGTATTTTGTCCACTCTTGTGTCAAACAGTTTAATCGGCTCCGAAAATAAAGACTATGCAGCGATAAGCTGCGCGCCAGGATCCGCCCAGAATGACGTCACCAACTGCGCAAGACCCTCTGGCGTTGACCGACAGGATTCCGTACAAACAGCTTACGAAGATAAAAGCGGCGTAAGTGGTCGCGTGCTTGGAGCCAGCGACATTGCCGCAAGCATTTCCCCAGCGGCGGCGCTTTTGTCGGGTCGGCACTATTTGTCCACCGCTGCGGTAGACGATAAAATCTATCAGCAAGGGCAGTTAGCGGTCAACCTTCTTGAGGAGAAAATAAACCCACAAGCCCCTCTCGACAATACCATTAAAGCCACATTACAGACCCCATCTCTAAGCTGGGAGCTGGATCACAAAGATGAAACCAGTACCACATTAGATGCCGCTGGAAACCTGGCGATTGTCGGTTCTTATTTTCATAACCGCCTGCTGGTCTTCGACCTAAGCACCGAACAACCTTCACTACTTTCCACCGGGTCTTTTGCCAATACACCCGGTCGCAGGGATAAAGTCGATGCCGTCACCGGCGCTTCTGAGCAACAATTAGAGCAAGTGCGGCTAACACCCGACAGTCTTGAAGCCATCGTCTCTGTGACAAAACGCAAACCATCCAGTGATAACCGGGGCATTGGCCTGTATCGGGCCAGCCTGCTTTATCCTGAAACAATTCCTGAAAAACGATTTGCAGAAGATGCCAGCAATACACAGGATTTCTACGCATTTGCCGATATTAACGGGTTTGTGATGTCCGGTGACGGCAGCAAAATTGCCATCGCAGGAGAAGATAAGCGGCTGGTCACCTTAAACACCTCTGACTTTTCATTAGATCATAGTTTCTCCTTTAGCTCAAAGGTGCGCTCTGCGGGTATCAATGGTGATGCAAGCTATGCCTACGCGGGGCTCTCTGGCGACAGAACCGGCTTGGCGATTATGGATGTACCGTCTGGCACGGAACTTGGCTTTATTGATACCGGCAGCCAATACCCTCAACAAATAGAGACCTTCTCGAATGATACACGTTTGGCTTTCTATTTGAGAAAAGGCGAAACCCTGTTCATTTACGACAATACCCAGGCACAGCAACCCAGCGTGCTCACGGAATTAGAAGCCAGTGGGAAAATAAAAACCTTTGCTATTTCGGCGGATGGAAAAATTGCGCTGATTGGAATTAATGGCGGGAAAGTCGAACTCTTTTCACTGGATGGCGCAGCTCGGCTGGTGGAAAGCTTTGACACGGAAGGTAATTTTACAGGCAACAAGCCGATCAATGATCTTGCCTTTGTCAGCAATGAACGCGCGCTTGTATCCATAAAAAATGGTATTCAGATTCTGGACATTGAAACAGTTTCAGCCAAGGAGTAGAAAAAGCTGGAAAAACAACTATGGTTCGATGCCCACAGTACGCCTGACTAACTGTAATGCTGTCAACCCGGCAATCACGATTGTCGAGTTGACAGGCAAATTATTTTGACCAGAGACTACTAGAATGTTTATCCGGAAATTACCGCTCTTCGTCTTATTGATGCTGCTCTCAAGCACAGCCCTGTCTGCGCCGGAAAATGAATTGCTGCCCGCCGCACAGGCCTATCAGTTAAGTGTAGAAGCTCAGGCAGATCGCGGCCACATTGCACGCTGGATCATTGCAGAAGGCGTTTATCTCTATAAAAACAAAACAAGTTTTACACTGCTTGGCGGCACAGATGAACAATTCACCGATGCAAAACTTGAAGTCAGCGAAATGCCGTCGGGACTGCGCCATCAAGATCCTGCCTTTGGTAATGTAGAGATCTACCGCAAGAGCCTGTCGCTTCCTTTCCGTATCATTGCAAGCAAGAAACCAACAAAACCCATTCAAATTCAGATTAAATATCAAGGTTGCGCAGACATTGGTCTTTGTTATCCTCCCGCAAAGAAAATATGGATCCTGAATCCGGACGAGATCACTACAAACGCCTTGCCCTTTACCACCGTTGCAAGCACGCAATTTACCACCTCTAAAACCGATGCCACCGCACCCGTAATGGTATCAGAGCAAGACGCGATTACCGCTAAGCTCGCATCCGGCAACATGTTGTTGACCTTACTCAGTTTTTTCGGCTTTGGTTTATTACTGGCATTTACACCCTGCGTATTTCCGATGATTCCCATACTATCGGGGATTATTGTAGGTGAAGGTAAAAACATCTCAACACGCCGTGCCCTATCGCTGTCCTTGGCTTATGTGCTTGCGATGTCTGTGGCCTATACGCTAGTCGGCGTCCTGGCCGGAATGCTCGGAGCGAACCTCCAGGTCTGGTTTCAAAATCCCTGGATTTTATCCGCATTTGCGCTAATATTTGTTCTGCTATCCCTCTCTATGTTTGATGTTTACGAATTACAAATGCCCGCTTCCCTTCAAGGGCGCCTGACCGCAATCAGCGACCGTCAACGAGGGGGCAGTCTTGTGGGTGCAGCCATTATGGGTTTCCTCTCCGCCATTATTGTTGGCCCTTGCGTGACTGCACCGCTAATCGGCGCGCTGGCCTATATTGGTCAAACCGGTGATGCTGTACTGGGGGGGCTGGCTCTTTTCTTCCTCAGCATGGGCATGGGCGCTCCGCTGGTTTTGGTCGGTGTCTCGGCGGGCCGCTTCCTGCCCAAAGCAGGCCAATGGATGAACGCGATAAAAGCTGTATTTGGCATCATGCTGCTGGGTGTTGCTATCTGGCTGCTGGAACGAATCTTGCCAACCAGCATCACCATGCTGCTTTGGAGCTTGCTATTCATTGCATCAGGCATTTCCCTCGGCGCACTAAGCACAATTCCTGAAGGTTCGTTATCATGGCACGCTCTACGGAAAAGTATGGGCCTTGCTACTTTGCTTTGGGGATCACTGCTGATGATAGGAGCCGCCGCCAATTCAACAAGCGTACTGCAACCTTTGAACGGGCTGATTAGAACACAAGGTGATTCAGGAACTGCAGCTGACCAAGGGCTGATCTTCCAACAAGTCTCAAGTGTCGCCGAACTTAATACCGCCCTCCAACAAGCCAAACAGCAAAATAAGGGAGTTATGCTCGATTTTTATGCCGACTGGTGTGTTTCCTGTAAAGAGTTAGAGTCACTGACCTTTACCGATCCACTGGTTAAATCGGCCCTGAGCAATACCCTGTTATTGCAAGCTGACGTAACCAACAACAATAAAGAACACAAAGCCCTGCTCAAGCGATTTTCTATCATCGGCCCACCTGCCATTGTGTTTTTTGATACCCAATCCAGCGAATTAAAGCCCTACCGCCTGGTTGGCTACCTCTCTGCTTCCCGGTTCCTGGAACACATTAAAAAAGTGAGCGTAGCACTATGATACAGAAATACAATTATCATTTCACCTGTATGACAACACCTTGCCAGATTGTGCTTTATGCCGATGATAGAAAACTGGTCGACCAAGTTGCCCGAGAAATTGAAGCGAATACTTTCAGACTGGAAAAAAAGTACAATTTTTTTAGCGACGATTCGTTAATTGCCGAAATTAACCATCGTAGCAATCAGCGCGTTCCAATCGATCAGGAAACGAGGCATGTCTTGCTGCAGGTACGGGAGTTATCTACAAAAACACAGGGATGTTTCGATATCACTGTGGGCACATTAAAACAATGTCTAAAACTAAAAACGGCAGCAGAAGTGGAAGCCTGCCGCCGTCGCCTCAAAAAACTGATTGGGTCGGAAAGCTGGCAGATAGAGGGTGAACACCTGTGCTTTGCCAACCCTCAGGTTCAAATAGACCTTGGCGGTGTCATCAAAGAATATGCCGTTGATCAAGGCGCGGCCATCGCCAAAAAAGAGGGCCTGCCAGCGCTGGTTAATTTTGGTGGCGATATTTTTGTGAACCATATCAAACCCGGTGGCAAACCCTTCCAGGTGGCCATTAAAAACCCAAAAAAACCAGACGAGCAACTCGCCGTTATTCAACTAAAAAACCAGGGTCTAACGACCTCTGCTCACTACGAACGGAGTTCCATTATTGATGGCAAGCGTTTCTCACACATTATCGGCGAGCAATCCGGGGAGATAAATATCCTTTCGGCAACCGTGATTTCAAATTCAGTATTGATGAGCGGCATTTTTTCCACATCGTTGATGCTTAATCCTTCGATGCCTGTTCCTAACGACTTGGGCTTGATCTTAATCGATGAGGAACTGCGTTTACATCAGAATATTCTTCCCAGATCCAAATATAGAAATGAGCCAAGGAACCTCTGATTAAGTCATGAACTCGGTTCTTGCGTTCATTATGCCCGGACTTGGGCAGAGGTTCCTTAGTTATGGGATTGATTGCTGTTTCCTGATCGCCTCGCGCCAAGAATCATATCGATCAGTTGCTGTTCCAGTTCTGGGTTCATACCGACTTCGGCGGGCACCATCCAGTAATGGGGCTGGGCAAATGTTCTGCATTTGACCGCGTCTTTCTCGGTCATCAAAATCAGCCCATCAGACAAGGTATCCAGATCATCTACTGTAAAGGGGTGATGATCCGGGAACTGATGGCAAACCGGATCCAGACCCTGTTCACGCAATGCGTTAAAAAACCGCTGAGGATGACCGATTCCGGCGATGGCATGCAGCTTGTCACACGCCTTAAATCCGCTTAACGGTTGTGTATTTCCAGTCACCATATTGACCGCAGAATCGATATGCAGCGCTATGCCATCAGGCAAACTCGCATCACCATTATAGACCACCTGGTCCACACTGTTGATGCGACGCGCCGGTTCGCGTAAAGGACCTGCTGGTAGCAGATAATCATTGCCCCACTTTCCACCATGGCGCGTGATATCAATGACAACAATCTCAATATCCCTGGGAAGAGCGTAATGTTGTAGACCGTCATCACTGATGATAATTTCTGGCTGCGCATAGTTCCATAAAAATTGGGCGGCATCGCGGCGGCGCCGACCCACTACCACCGGACAATCGCATTTACCGGCGAGCAGGATAGCTTCATCCCCAAAACTTTCCGCCGAATCCGAGGGTTTTACCAGAGAAGACCTTTTATTATCGCAACCCCGATAGCCGCGCAGAATAATGCCGACCTTTAATCCACGCCGCTCTAGTAATCCAGCAAGATGGGCGCACAATGGCGTTTTCCCGCTTCCCCCCACATGGATGCCGCCCACGACCACGACGGTTGCTGGAAGGGTTTGAGGCGGATTCAGGCGATAAAACCAGCGTCGTCCGGCGCTGATTACCCCGAACAGCATACTGAACGGTAAAAGAAACCACGCTCGCCAAGCGGGGCCCAGCCATAATGCCGCTATCTTTTGCTCCAACCCGCGCATTTCAAAAACCCCGTGCATGTCAAGAACAAAGAATCATGGCATATTTGCCAGGTGCGCAGACGTTTGTTCACTCGTATCCGTCAACTGGGTGCGATACAGCCGGGTATAAGCGCCATTCTGGCGCAACAATTCATTATGCGTTCCGCTTTCCACGATACGACCATTCCACAAAACAGCGATGAGATCCGCGTTGACGATGGTGGAAAGCCGATGGGCGATGATCAGGCTCGTTCTACCCTGGCGAACTTGATGCAGAGCCTGCTGAACCTGTCGCTCCGATACGGTATCAAGGGCAGATGTGGCTTCGTCAAGAATGAGAATGGGCGCATTTTTAACCAGCGCGCGGGCAATTGCCAGCCGCTGTCTCTGCCCCCCGGAGAGCATGATACCCTTATCCCCGACAACGGTCTCAATCCCATCGGGTAATTCCTTAACGAATTCCCACGCACAGGAAAGCTCTAGCGCATTGATGATTTTCTGGGTATCGATGCTTTCATGGCTGCCATAGGCAACGTTAGCGGCGATGGTATCATTGAAAAGAACCACTTCCTGCGTAATGTAACTGATCTGACGACGCAGATCATTCAAGCGATAATCCCTGATATCGCGCCCATCCAGCAAGATTTTCCCTTGCTGCGGATCATAGAAACGCGGCAGCAACTGAGCCATGGTACTTTTGCCACTCCCTGAAGGGCCTACGAGAGCGACCTGCATTCCCACCTCGATATTCAAGCTTACATCATTCAACGCAGGTGATTCTTTGCCGGAATAGGTAAAAACGATGTTCTGATAACAGATGCGACCCTGCGCCCGCTCCAGCGCAATCGTTCCATGATCCGCTTCCAGCGACTCATCCATGAAGGAAAAAATACTCTCAGCGGCGGCAATGCCTTTCTGCAATGTCTCATTGACATTGGTCAAATGGCGCAAAGGCGCAAGAATCCCGACCATGGCACCGATAAATGACACAAACTCACCGGGAGAAGTCTGGTGAATCGCATTTTCCCGGGTTGCGAGAAAAACGATCAGTGATACCGCACACGCAACTATAAACTGAACAATCGGGCTGCTCGCGGCGCGGGTCGCGACCAGGCGCATATGCAAGCGACGGTTGTGTTCATTGATACTCTCGAACACCTGAACACTGCGATCAAATCCGCCGAACAACTTGATCAGCTTGTGCCCTTCGATCGACTCTTCAATAGACTGGGTCACATCACCCATGGAATGCTGCAGGCGCGTGCTGATACGTCGGAACTGGATACTGACATAACGGATCAGAAATCCGATGAGCGGTCCTATCAGGAAAATCACCAGTGTCAGTTGCCAGTTCAGATAAAACATAAGACCCAGCAACCCGAGCACGGTGAAGAGGTCTCTTATAATGACAATTACCGTCGAACTCGCCGCCTGGGCCACCTGTTCGACATTGTATATAAGCTTTGAAATCAACTGGCCTGAGGAATGACTATCATAATAGCTGGACGGAAGCATCAATAAATGATCAAACAACTCCTTTCTCAGCGTCTTGATCACATGGCGGCTGATATAAGCCATACCATAAGTTGAGCAGAATCCCGACAAACCGCGCACCACGAACAAAGCAAGAATAACTACAGGCAAAGTACGTATAACCACTGGATTGCGCTCAACGAAACTGCCATCGAGCAAAGGCTGCATTAACCAGATAAAACCTGTATCCGCAGCGGCATGAACGATCAGCGCTACCACCGCACCAGCCAGAATCAAACGATAAGGCCACGTATAGGACAAAAGGTGCGCATAAATCCGCACGGAACCCTTAGGGATCTCTTTCAACTCAGTGATCCGCCTTGAATTCTGTCTGAAGCACAATATGAGTGAGATTCAGGTCTGCCGCCACGTCCAGCACATTCACCAGCGCCTGGTAATCAGTGCCGAGGTCGGCTCTGATTATAAGCGGCGTTTCGGAATCGCCATGACTTAATTCCTGCAGAGTGGATCCCATAGATGCCGAGGTGGGATTAACCAACTCTCTGGAATTGAAATAATACGTCCCTTCAGCGTCGATTATGATGTCTATCCCTTGCGTTAAAGGTTGTGCCGGCGGTTGCCCCGCCTCGGGCAAACTTAATCCCAACTCACCGCGAGTCACAAAAGTTGTGGTCAATATAAAAAAAATCAACAGCAGAAACACCACGTCAATCAGTGGCATGAGATTTATTGCAAGATCCTGGCGATGCTTCGGGCGCATATTCATCGTTGTTCTCGTCCGTACACAGGTTCCGGTTGAAATAATATATCGAGGAGACGCAACGCCTGCAGCTCCATGTCGTGAACCATCTCATCAACCCGGACGTTAAAATAGCGGTAAAAAATAACGGCAGGTATGGCAACGCTCATCCCTGCCGCAGTAGTCATAAGCGCTTCGGCGATACCGCCAGCCAACGCACTTGGATTGCCGATCCCGCCTTCGGTAATCGAATAGAATATACGAATCATGCCCACCACTGTACCCAACAGGCCCAGAAGCGGCGTTATGGTGGCAATGGTTCCAAGAGCATCGAGAAAACGACCCATATCATGCGCGACCCGTCTTCCCGTTATTTCGAGAACATCCCGCACCCCGTCCCGGCCCAGATGTTTTGCTGAAATACCCGCGACCAGCATTGCGCCCAAAGGGGATTGCTGACTCAATGCTTGCAGAAGTCCGGGGCTGCGATGTGCACTCAAGACCCACTGTTCCACCTGAAGCAGGCTATCCTGCGGCAGTATTTTAGAGGAACGCAGACTGATAAAACGTTCGATAACGATCGCCAGCATTAATACCGAGCATAAAATAATAGGCAACATGAGTATGCCCCCTGACCTGATCAATTCCCACATGTACCCTCCACCAATAAGGAGATCAAAGAAAACGCGTTAATTATCACATGAGCCCGGCCTTTCTTACCAGTATCAAAACTTCAACCGGTCGGCTATTGACATCCCGTGTGCCAGTAACGTGGATGTCTTTCTCTATACGAATACAAGTTTATTCCATTAGGCTGGAAATTAACCCAGATACTTCCGTCGCATGCAGTATTTAGAATACGAGTCCCATGTTCGCGGTAACGGCGAACGGTATCCACATGCGGGAAGCGGTAACGATTAAGATAGCCGGAGGAT
>DEIQ01000051.1 GCA_002352565.1 Proteobacteria bacterium UBA2770
AGGGAACTCATAGGATCCTGAAAAACCACCGCCATGCGGTTGCCGCGAATCGTGTTAAGGTCTCGCTCCCTGATGCCGAGAATTTGCCTGTCCTCAAGCCACACTTCACCACTTGCCACGCCATTGGCGGCCAGCAGACCGAGCATGGCCATCATGGTCTGGCTTTTACCTGAACCCGATTCACCAACGATTCCCAGCGCTTCTCCGCGCCGCACATCAAAACTCACCCCGCGAATCGCCTCAAGCGAGTGGTGGGCGAGATTGAAGCGCACCCTTAAATCCCGCACCTTCAGAATGGGAGAATCAGAGGTCTTTAGGATCGAGGGCATCGCGCAATCCATCTCCGATAAAGTTGAAACAAAACAGAGTAAGCCCCAGAAAAAGCGCGGGGAATATAAGCATCCAGGGCGCAGTTTCCATCTCCTGGGCGCCATCATTGATCAATGCGCCCCAACTGGCATTGGGCTCCTGGACCCCAAGCCCGAGAAAACCGAGAAAAGATTCCACCAGAATGACCTGAGGGATGGTTAGCGTGACATAAATGACCACCACCCCGAGTAAATTGGGAATGATATGCCGACGTACGATGGTGATGGAGGAAACGCCGGATGCACGCGCCGCCTCAATGAACTCCCGCTGCTTGAGCGACAGGGTCTGACCGCGAACAATGCGTGCCATATCGAGCCAGTTGACAGCGCCAATGGCAACAAAAACCAGAATGATATTGCGCCCAAACACCACCATCAGCAGGATGACAAAAAACATAAAAGGCAGTGCATACAAAATATCGACCACCCGCATCATGATATTATCAATCCTGCCGCCCATGAATCCAGCCATAGCGCCATAGCTGATGCCCACCAACAGGCTAACTCCGGTAGCCGCGATGCCAATGGCCAGCGATATACGCCCGCCGGCCAGCGTTCGTACGAACAAATCGCGTCCGACATAATCGGTACCGAACCAGTGACCGCTCGCAAGGCTTGGTGCCATGCTGATATGATCCCAGTCGGTAAACGCCACGCTGTAACGGCTCAACCACGGCCCAAACAACACCAGCAGTATGACTACGCCCAACACCCCAAGGCTGACTACGGTGGCACGATTAGCGCGCAGTCTCCGCCAGGCATCAAGCCACAAGCCCTGCCGAACATCCTCAAGTTCTTGCTCCACTTCCATGCGCCCCGGTGGCGCCGCGCTCATAAACGCACCCTCGGATCCATCCAGGCATACATCAAATCCACCACAAGATTCATTATTATCACCAATATGCCATAAAATACCACCACCCCAAGCACCAGCGTATAATCCCGATTGATCGCACCCTGAACAAAATAACGCCCGATACCGGGAATGCCAAAAATCTGTTCGATGACAACAGAGCCTGTAATGATGGCTGCAAAAGCCGGCCCCAGATAAGAGACTATAGGCACAATGGCGGGCAGAAAAGCATGGCGCAACAGAATCACGCGCCTCGGTAAGCCCTTGGCGCGAGCGGTGCGGATATAAGGACTGTTCAACACTTCAATCATGCTGCCGCGCATCAACCGTGAAATGTACGCCACATGCGGCAAAGCCAGGGCGATCACAGGAAGAATCAGGTTTTGCCATGCGCCGCCGCCATAACCCCCTGCCGGTAGCCAGTGAAGATTGATCGCAAAAATGAGCACCAGCAACGGCGCAACCACGAAATTTGGAACGGAAATCCCGGTCATAGCCAGGCTCATCACCGTATAATCGACCCAGCCATTGCGGTAAAGCGCCGCAAGCATTCCGGCAACCGTGCCGAAAACGAAAGCAACCAGCATCGCCAGCGCGCCCAACCGCAATGATATGGGAAAACCGGAGGCGATCAATTCATTGACTGTATAATCCCGGTACTGAAATGAAGGCCCCAGATCGCCATGCGCCACTTCCCACAGGTAACGAAAATACTGCTGCCACAAAGGTTCATCGAGATGATACTTGGCTCTCAGATTAGCCTCTATTTCAGGCGGAAGCGCGCGATCCGTGTCAAATGGCCCCCCCGGCGCCGCTCGAACCAGGAAAAATGCCAGGCTGAGAAGAATAAGCAAAGTCGGTACCGCGCCTATAAGGCGCTTGAGCGCATAGATCCACATAGCTTATAAAATCATCATGATAAAATTTTAGGTTCCCTAACCTGCCAGCCTTCAGCGACTCCCGGCTCAATCTGCCCCGCGCTATTATAACGTATCAACCCTTATAAACAGATCTAAATATCGGCGGCGGGTATGCCTTGCGCCAGATGGGGGGCCAGCGATCCAGGTTCAGTGCCATTACCGCGATGCAACTCCGCTGCCATGCTCCATGAGCTTAGCCACAGCAAAAGCAGAAAAGCAGCGTTTATTCCAGATTCCATGATCGGCATGCTCACGGCAACGAAAGTCAGGGACAAGTTAAGGAACGAGCCAACGACAAGCAAATAGCCCGACCCGTAATGGCAATGCGCGTCAATTCTTTAACTGTTCTGCCCATTGTATGGTAAAATCTTTCAGTTCAGTTAGACTGTAATGTATCGAGAGTTGCGCTTGTCTCCGTTACTCCAGGAATTTTACGCAAAAACCATGCTATGGTAAGCATGGATCATGGCTTCAGAGGATTTTTCATGGCTGTACAACAAAATCGAAAAACACGTTCCAAACGCGATCAACGCCGCGCGCACGATGAATGGAAACCACCCACTTTGTCGATTGATCCCACATCCGGCGAAACCCACCTGCGCCATCACATGACAGCAGACGGATACTATCGTGGACGCAAGGTTCGTTAAATCCTGCCCTTTCCACATGGTCATCCCGCTGAAGAAAACCATATGATCAAAATCGCGGTGGATGCGATGGGCGGCGACAACGGTCCAGCACCTATTATTAAGTCCTGTGCCCAGATGCTGACCGAAGATCCCGATCTTGCGATCACCTTGGTGGGCGATCAGGATACCATCCATACTTTGATGAAAGCCGACCGTAGAGCGAGAACAAGCACCGAGCGGCTATGCGTTCAGCATTGCGCGGATTTCATCCGGATGAACGATCCTCCCATGCGCGCCATGCGAAAAAAAAACTCGTCCATGCGTGTCGCGTTAAATATGGTCAAGGCGGGCAAGGCTCAAGCCTGCGTAAGCGCAGGTAATTCCGGCGCGCTCATGGCGCTGTCGCGCTATGTATCGGGTACCTGGGAAGGGGTTGACCGCCCAGCGCTGCTTACTTCCATGCCCACCCACGGCGGCAGTTGCTATATGCTTGATCTGGGCGCCAACGTGGAATGCGAAGCGCATCACCTGTACCAGTTCGCCATTATGGGCTCGGCTTTATGCACTGCCGTTAAACATATCAAGCATCCGCGCATCGGGCTGCTTAATGTCGGTTCGGAAGAAATGAAAGGTCTACCCAGCATCCGCGGGGCGGCGCAGTTGATTCAATCGAGCCAACAACTGAACTATATCGGTTTTATTGAAGGCCATGACGTACACCATGACCGGGCTGATGTCATCGTATGTGATGGCTTCGCCGGCAATATCGCCTTAAAAACCAGCGAAGGACTGGCCAAGCTGATCAACGAATTTCTGCGCGAGGAATTTTCACGTAATATTTATAGTCGGCTGGCTGCGCTGATTGCCTGGCCGGTACTTCGGGCTATGCGCCGCAGAGTGGATCCGCGACGTTACAACGGGGCTACATTACTGGGGCTGAATCACATCGTCGTCAAAAGCCATGGGCATAGCGATGCGATCGCCTTCATGAGTGCGCTTCAGCTTGCCATTGCCGAAGCCAGAGCCAATATACCTCAGCGTATTGGCGATCTGATCTCCCTCTCAGATGTCAACATCCAGTCGCCTTATCCACTTAGCTCCGCCAATCCGGGCGCTTAAATAAACAGATCAATTTTACCTGCCGATCATATGGCTTGAGAACCTGGCACATTGCGGCTGAATAAGCGAAGCGCATCCAGGACTTAAT
>DEIQ01000050.1:0-25368 GCA_002352565.1 Proteobacteria bacterium UBA2770
AGACGTTTTGTTGCGCGACCCATGCTTTAGAGCCGCCATGGAAGAAACGCAGTCCAAATTGGGTTCAGTCGGGCGCGTGGTGGTGCGGCCTTCGGGTACGGAACCTGTCATCCGTGTGATGGTGGAGGCAGAAGATCCGGAACTTTCCCGTTATCATATGCAACGACTTGCGCACATGCTGATGCGGGCGGTCGAATGATGCGCATGTTTCTACGCTGGAGAACAGGAGAATCTCAAGTATGCCGAACTGGATAATGGCAAACTGGAAAATGAATGGTTCCCGCGCCATGTTGAATGCATTCGTCTCCGCTGTTCGGGAAAGCGGGGTTCAACACAGTAGTGAATGGATATTGTTTCCTCCGTTTGTCTATCTGGGAGAAGCCCGAGAGATGTTGGTGGGGTCCGGGATGATGTCAGGCGCTCAGGATGTCAGCCAACATGTGAACGGAGCCTATACTGGCGAAGTGAGCGCGGGCATGCTCAAAGAAGCAGGTTGCGATTATGTTCTGGTTGGGCACTCGGAGCGCCGTCAATATCATGGCGAAGATGATGTTTGCGTAGCACGCAAGCTCACGCGGATATTGGAATATGATATGATTCCGGTTCTGTGCATTGGTGAGCATCTGGAAGAACGTGAACAGGGGCAGATGGAAAACGTACTCAAGCGACAGCTTGATACCGTAGTTCATGTCGTTGGCAAGGAGGCGGCGAGCCGGATGATTATTGCCTATGAGCCCATATGGGCAATCGGTACCGGGCGTACAGCAACGCCTGTACAGGTTCATGAGGCTCATCAATGGATCGTGTCTCACATGAATGCCTTGCTGGAGGGTGAAAAAGTTAAGGGCGTGGTTTAT
This sequence comes from Proteobacteria bacterium UBA2770, assembly GCA_002352565.1. GTDB lineage: Bacteria > Pseudomonadota > Gammaproteobacteria > UBA2770 > UBA2770 > UBA2770. Next base: position 858 of record DEIQ01000050.1, read on the forward strand.
GGTGGCAGCGTCAAGCCCGAAAACGCAGGTGCTTTGTTGTCGATTGAGCATGTCAGCGGAGCTTTGATCGGAGGCGCTTCGCTGAAGGCTGGTGATTATCTGTCCATAGCCCGTGCTGGAGAGTCGAGCAAAAAACGATGATATATTATACGATACTCGCAGGTCATGCCCTTGTTGGGGTGCTGCTGATCACTCTGGTGCTGTTGCAGCATGGGAAAGGCGCAGACGCCGGAGCCGCCTTTGGCAGTGGCGCATCGGCCACTGTGTTTGGTGCTCGCGGTTCCGCGAGCTTTCTCAGCAGGTTGACCGCGGGTTTGGCAGGACTGTTTTTCCTCACCAGTCTGACGCTGGCTTATATGGGAATACGGGCTACCGAGAATGCTGGCGAAGAAACGGTTTTTGATCGGGTTGATCTGCCGCGCGCAGAGCTTGAAAACGAGAATGCGCCTGTCTCTGATCTGCCAGAGATAGACGCAGGGCTTGAAGACAAGAATGCGCCTGTCTCTGATTTGCCAGAGGCGAATGATTTCTCCGGATCGAATTTATCTGATATCCCTGATCCGTATTCTTCTGAATAAAAGTAAGTCAGCACAATAAGAGGTGATGTTGCGCTGAGGAAAGCCGATGTGGTGGAATTTGGTAGACACGCCGTCTTGAGGGGGCGGTAGCGCAAGCTGTGCCGGTTCGAGTCCGGCCATCGGCACCAGTTCAAAAAGTTCTTACATCTTAATATAGCTCAATCTTCATAGAGATGAATAGGGAGTAGTTGTGCTTCAAGGGTATATTCCGGTTCTGGTCGTCCTTATGGTGGCTTCCGTGGTGGCGGTTGCGCCGTTGGTGCTGGGGTATTTGATAGGCCCAAGACATCCCGATAAAGAAAAGCGCTCGCCCTATGAATGCGGTTTTGATCCCTTTGAAGACGCACGTTTGCGTTTTGATGTCCGTTATTATCTCGTAGCTATTTTATTTATCATATTCGACCTGGAGATCGCTTTCCTCTTTCCATGGGCGGTTGCGCTAGAAGATCTCGGTCTGGCAGGAATGGCAGTGATGGGCGTTTTTCTGGCGATCCTGGTCATTGGTTTCGTCTACGAGTGGCGCAAGGGGGCTCTGGAATGGGAATAATGGATGTTTTTTCGGAACATGGAGTGGTTACCACTTCGGCGGATCAATTGCTGAACTGGGCACGCACCGGTTCCTTGTGGCCGGTGACATTCGGTCTGGCTTGTTGTGCGGTGGAGATGATGCATGCTTCCGCCGCCCGGTATGATCTGGACCGATTTGGCACGTTCTTCCGGCCGAGTCCGCGTCAGTCCGACGTGATGATTGTGGCGGGAACACTGGTCAATAAAATGGCTCCAGCCTTGCGCAGGGTGTATGATCAGATGGCTGAGCCGCGTTGGGTGATATCCATGGGTTCGTGCGCTAACGGCGGTGGCTATTACAGTTATTCGTATGCGGTCACCCGTGGTTGTGATCGGATCGTTCCGGTAGACATCTACGTTCCGGGTTGCCCTCCGACAGCGGAAGCGCTGGTTTACGGGATTCTCCAGTTGCAAAATAAAATCAAACGACCGCGTACTATTGAGCGTTAGAGGGGCAGGATGAATCAGCTCGAGCTTGAAACGTTGTTGGAAAAGGTGGTTCCCGGTGGAGTGGTCACGCGGGATGTTGCTGGCGATTTGGTTCTGGAAGTGGATGCTGGTCAATGGCTGGAGGCGGCCAAACTGCTTAAAGATCATCCGGATTTATATTTTGAGCAATTGATCGATTTGTGCGGCGTGGATTATCATACCTACGGCGAAAGTGAATGGATCGGTCAACGCAGTACCTTTAGCGGTTTCAGCCGCGCCGTTCATCGGGAAGGAGAAGCAAAAGGTGATTCTCTGGCTGAACGTTATGCCGTGGTGGTGCATTTCCTCTCGCTAAAACACAATCATCGCCTGCGTGTACGCACATTTTGCCCTGATAATGACATGCCCCTGGTTGATTCATTATGTTCATTATGGTCGGTGGCCAATTGGTTTGAGCGCGAAGCTTTTGATCTGTACGGTATTGTTTTTGATGGTCACCCTGATCTGCGGCGCATCCTGACGGACTATGGTTTTGTCGGCCATCCTTTCCGGAAGGATTTTCCTTTGAGCGGTCATGTAGAGCCGCGTTTCGATCCGGAAAAGGGTCGCGTGATTTACGAGCCTGTGACGTCTATTGATCCAAGAACCCTGGTTCCGCGCGTCATTCGAAGCGATCATCGCTATGAGGTTAAAAGCCCTCAATCAGCAGTGGAAAAAGAATAATCTATCATGCGTGAAATGCACCATTATACAATGAATTTCGGGCCTCAACATCCGGCGGCTCATGGCGTATTGCGCTTGATTCTCGAGATGGATGGAGAGGTGATCCGCCGTGCGGATCCGCATATAGGATTGTTGCACCGCGGAACGGAAAAGCTGGCGGAAAGCAAACCCTTTAACCAATCCATCGGTTATATGGATCGGCTTGATTACGTTTCCATGATGTGCAATGAACATGGATATGTCCTGGCGATTGAAAAGCTGCTCGGCATTGAGCCGCCCGCGCGGGCCCAGTATATTCGCATCATGTTCGATGAGATCACACGTATTTTGAACCACCTGATGTGGCTGGGCTCTCATGCGCTCGATATTGGCGCCATGACGGTCTTTCTGTATTGCTTCAAGGCGCGCGAGGATCTGATGGATTGCTATGAAGCCGTTTCCGGTTCCCGTATGCACGCGACTTATTACCGCCCGGGCGGTGTGCACCGGGATCTGCCTGGTCAGATGCCGCGTTTTGAATCGGCGCGTCGGAGTCAGGCAGAGATCAAACGCTTCAATCGCGCCCGGGATGGTTCATTGCTGGATTTCATTGGTGATTTCGCGCAGCGCTTCCCTGGTTCCATTGATGAATATGAGACATTGCTTACAGATAATAGAATCTGGAAACAACGTACCGTGGGGATTGGCGTGGTCAGCCCTGAGCGTGCCATTGCCTTGGGTTTTACCGGGCCGATGCTGCGGGGTTCCGGTATTGCCTGGGATTTGAGAAAAAAGCAGCCCTATGATGGTTATGCCAACATCGATTTTGATGTCCCGGTCGGAGTGAACGGCGATTGTTACGATCGATATCTGGTGCGTATTGAGGAAATGCGGCAGTCGGTACATATCATTAACCAGTGTGTGACATGGTTGCGCTCTAATCCGGGCCCGGTAATGACGGATCTTCACAAGGTGGCGCCGCCATCACGGGAAGAGATGAAGCATGATATGGAGGCGCTGATCCACCATTTCAAACTGTTTACCGAAGGTTATTGTCCTCCTGTTGGGGAAGTATATGCCGCTATCGAGGCGCCCAAAGGCGAGTTTGGAGTGTATTTGATCTCGGATGGGGCTAATAAGCCTTATCGGGTCAAAATACGCCCGCCAGCGTTTGTACATCTGTCCGCCATGGAAGAAATGGTGCTCGGGCATATGTTGCCTGATCTTGTGGCGGTCATTGGAACTATGGATATCGTTTTCGGAGAGGTGGATCGGTGAGTTCAGCGCAGGATCGGCAAGTTGAAACGCTTTCTTCTGAGATCAAAGAAAAAATTGACCTATGGGCTGAGCGTTATCCTGCGGATCGGCGTCGCTCCGCAGTTTTGATGGCGCTGCATTACGTGCAGCATGATTATGGTTTTTTGAGCCGTGAATTGATGGATGCGGTAGCCGATCACTTGAGTATTCCCCCCATATGGGTTTATGAGGCGGCAACTTTTTATTCCATGTTCCATACCAGTCCGGTCGGGCGTCATGAAGTCGCTGTATGCACCAATATTTCGTGCATGCTGCGTGGCGGCGAAGATCTTTTGCGTCATATCGAAAACAGATTGGGTATTCGTGCCGGGGAAAGCACATCTGACGGGCGCATTTACCTGAAAAAAGAAGAGGAGTGCCTGGCAGCGTGTGTCGGAGCACCGATGATGATGGTTGATCATCATTATTATGAAGACCTGACACTGGAGCGGGTGAATGAAATCATTGACCATTTGGACTAGGACGTGGCGATGAAATTGAATCAGGTTTGTTTCAACACCTTACAGTATGATGAGCCATGGAGCTGGAAAACCTATCTTGACGTGGGCGGATACAAAGCGTGGCGTCGAGTTGTCAAGAATAAAACGCCTCCGGATGACGTGGTGGAACTGGTCAAGAAGTCAGGATTGAGAGGTCGCGGCGGAGCCGGATTCCCTGCCGGTGTCAAATGGAGTTTCATGCCCAAAGGCAGCGACAAGCAGAAATATATTGTGTGCAATGCGGATGAGAGCGAGCCTGGCACATGCAAGGATCGCGATATTCTGCGCTATAATCCCCACGCCCTGGTCGAAGGGGTAGCCATTGCAGCTTACGCAATGGGGGCGACCGTGGGTTATATTTATATCCGTGGAGAATTCATTGACGAACCATTCAGCCGATTTCAAACGGCTTTGGATGAGGCCTATGCCAATGGGTTGCTGGGTGTCGATATTCTGGGTTCCGGTATCTCAGTGGATCTTCATGTTCATCTCGGTGCGGGGGCCTATATCTGTGGTGAAGAAACGGGACTTCTCGAATCGCTCGAAGGGAAAAAGGGATTTCCGCGCATCAAACCTCCATTTCCTGCCAGTCACGGGCTTTATGGCAAGCCGACGACCATCAATAATGTCGAAACGCTGGCGTCTGTGCCCATCATTTTGCGCAATGGTCCCGAATGGTTTGCAGCATTTGGCCCTGATGAGCTTAATGGCGGCACCAAGATTTTTTCCGTAACCGGTCATGTGGAAAAGCCGGGGAATTTTGAGGTTCCTTTAGGTATTCCGTTTGCCGAACTGCTTAAAATGGCAGGTGGTGTGCGCGGCGGAAGAGCGCTCAAGGCGGTAATCCCGGGTGGCTCATCTGTGCCGGTGTTGCCTGCGGAAATCATCAAGGATATCAATATGGATTACGACTCCATTGCTAAAGCTGGCTCCATGCTGGGTTCCGGGGCGGTTATCGTGATGGATGAACAAACATGCATGGTTCGGATGCTGGAGCGCATTTCGCGCTTTTACTATGCCGAATCGTGTGGGCAATGTACGCCTTGTCGCGAAGGCACAGGCTGGCTTTATAAAATGGTGTCGCGTATTGAGCGTGGTGAAGGTCAACCCGATGATCTTGACCGCCTGGAAGCAATAGCCGGCAGGATCGCCGGGCGAACGATCTGTGCGTTTGGTGACGCGGCGGCAATGCCGGTACAGGGGTTCCTGCGTCATTATCTGGATGAATTCGCTTACCATATCGAGCATAAGCGGTGTCTGGTGGGTTCTGAATCCCTTGTGATCGCAGCAGCCTAGTGCCAACCTGTGCGCAGCCTCGGATGAGAGCGCTGATTAATTCAAAAATATTATGATATGACTCAAGTTATGGCGGTAACATGACGGAACAGTTGGTTACAATCGAAGTCGATGGGAAAACGCTTCAAGCTCCGAAAGGCGCGATGTTGATAGAGGTTCTGGACGAGAAGGGTATTTACGTGCCCCGTTTCTGTTACCACAAAAAGTTGAGTATCCCCGCCAATTGTCGCATGTGCCTGGTGGAGGTCGACAGGCCGCCCAAACCCGTTCCGGCTTGTGCTACTCCCGTAGCTGACGGCATGAAAGTCTGGACCCGTTCCCCTAAAGCGATCGAGGCCCAGAAAGGCACCATGGAATTTTTGTTGATCAACCATCCGCTGGATTGTCCCATCTGTGATCAAGGTGGAGAATGCGAGCTTCAGGACATGTCCATGGGGTATGGCAGCGATGTGTCAAGATTCTGCGAGGGTAAACGTGTCGTTGCGGATGAAGATCTCGGTCCTTTGGTGGCAACAGAGATGACGCGCTGCATTCATTGTACCCGGTGTGTTCGTTTTGGCGCGGAAATCGCCGGGATGCAGGAACTGGGAGGCATGTATCGTGGCGAGCATACGCGGATCGAAACGTATGTCGGGAAAACTCTGGAATCCGAGCTTTCAGGCAATGTCATTGATTTGTGCCCGGTTGGGGCGCTAACAGCCAAGCCTTCCCGGTTCCGGGCGCGTGCCTGGGAATTGATTGCTCGTCCGAGTATTGCACCGCATGATGGTTTTGGTTCCAATATTGAATGTCATGTCCGCAACCAGGAATTGATTCGGGTGATTCCCCGTGAAAATGAGGCAGTCAACGAGACCTGGATTGCCGATCGGGATCGTTTCAGCTATCTGGGCGTTTACCATGAAGATCGCATGTTGCATCCTGCGATCAAAACAGATAATCAATGGCGGGAAACTTCATGGGACGAAGCTCTTGAGGCGGCGGTCGAGGGATTGCGGAAAATCGCTTCAGAATGCGGCGGCGATCAAATCGGGATTTTGATTGCTCCGGGGGCTACGCTTGAAGAAATGTTGCTTGCTCGTCGCCTGGCCGAGGGTCTCGGCGGCGCTTCGATCGATCATCGGTTGCGGCAGCAGGATTTTTCACAGGATGCATGGATGCCCCGTAGTCCCGGGATCGGTGAAACATACCCGGATTTCCAGCACAGAGATTATGCCTGGATCGTGGGCGCGGATCTGCGGCGCCAGATACCCATGTTTGCGCACCGGGTGCGTGCAGCGGCAGAGGCTGGCATGCGAGTGAGCGCGTTGCATGCGCTTGATTGTGGGTGGAATTTTGAATTGGAAAACAACTGGATTCAGGCCAATATCCCGAACGCTGTAGCGCAAGTCGCCAGTGCGGTACGTGATAAAACGTCCCGGAAGTTGCCTTCGGCGCTAAAGAAACTGATGCCCGATCTCATCACGGACGAAGCACGGGCGATAGCGGAAGATTTAATTGCCGCATCATCGGCTGGTTTGCTGCTCGGTGCTGATGTCATCCATCATCCTGCTTTCGGTCAGATTTTTCTACTGGCGCGATGGATTAGCGAGGTCTGCGATGTAAAATTGTCCCTGTTGCCCGAAGGTGCCAATGGTACGGGTGCGTGGTTGGCCGGGGCAGTGCCGCATCGGGAGATCGGGGGGTTCAGTTCAGATGTTTCGCGTTTGGATGCACGCGCCATGCTGGATTCGCCTCGCGCGGCTTATATTCTGATCGGCATTGAGCCGGATATGGATTGTGCCCATGAAGCCATTGGGCCAGCATTGAAGCAGGCGCGGCATGTGGTAACGATCCATTCATTTATGAATGACGCATTGCGTGAATTTTCTCATGTGGCTTTGCCTGCGGCTACTTTTGCCGAAAACGAAGGTAGCTATATAAATTTGGCGGGAGCGTGGCAGGATTTCAGTGCTGTAATCCCGCCTCTGGGCGAAGCACGACCTTGCTGGAAGATTCTGCGCATGCTCGGTTCCATGATGGAATTCGACGGATTTGATAGTGTTTCAGCGTCGCAGATAGCAACGGCATTGCGCCAAAAGATCGATAAAAATCCAGAATCTGTGGCAACCGGGTCGGATGGTTGGGATATGCAACAGTCCATTGAGTCATGGGAAATGCCTCGCTGGCTCAGGATGGGTTCCATGCCTGTTTATCGCGCCGATGGTATGGTGCGCCGCTCCGAACCCTTGAACCGAATGCCGCAGACACAGCGGAATCAGCGTTTGCATATGCACCCGGCGGATTTGCATGAACTCAACCTTGCTACTGGCGATCATCTGAGTGTGCGGCAAGGGGCAACGGAGGCAGTGCTCGAAGTGTCGGCCGATCCGGCTTTGGCAAGAGGTGTGATTTACATTGCGCCGGGGTTTAAATCCAGTGCCGAACTGGGGTGGCATTATGATGCCATTCAAATCATCGATCAGCCCACTACAACATAAATCTGCAGGAATTGGGAATGGAAGCACTCTGGCAATCAATACCTGAAAGCATACGCTTGATTACGCTGTCGTTGATGAAGTTTGGCTTGGTTCTGAGTGTGCTGTTGTTGGCTGTGGCTTATATGACTTATGCCGAACGCAAGGTTCTGGGCTGGATGCAGTTAAGGTTCGGTCCTAACAGGGTTGGCTATCGCGGCTTGTTACAGCCGATTGCGGACGGATTGAAACTGCTTGCCAAAGAGCTGATTTTCCCTGAAAAATCGGATCGTTTTCTTTTTATCATTGCGCCGGTTTTATCGTTTGTACCTGCCTTGGCTGCCTGGGTTATTATGCCTTTCGGCGAGAATATGTATATTGCTGATATCGACGCCGGGTTGCTGTTTGTCCTGGCTCTGACTTCGTTTGCAGTATATGGTGTTTTGCTTGCAGGTTGGTCTTCCAACTCGAAATATGCGCTGTTAGGCGCCCTGCGGGCTGGTGCCCAAATGGTGGCTTATGAAATCGCTATGGGTTTTGCCTTGGTGGGCGTGGTTATGGCTGCCGGCAGCCTTAACATGAAAGATATCGTGCTGGCTCAGGAAGGAAATTTGCTCCATTGGTACTGGTTGCCTATGTTGCCGCTGTTCATAGTCTACTGGATATCCGGTATTGCGGAAACCAATCGGACACCTTTTGATGTCGTAGAAGGCGAATCGGAAATAGTCGCCGGTTTTCATGTTGAATATTCAGGCATGATGTTCGCTGTTTTCTTTCTGGCAGAATATGCCAACATGATTCTGATTTCTGCTTTGATCAGCACTCTATTCCTCGGTGGTTGGTATTCTCCTTTTCATGGCATGGGTCTGGGTTTGCTCTCAGCGTCCGGGTTGCACTGGTGGATGTTGAAGGTTACTTTTTTCCTTTTTGTCTATCTATGGTCCAGAGCCACGTTTCCGCGTTTCAGGTATGATCAGATCATGCGTCTTGGCTGGAAGGCTTTTCTTCCAGTAACCATCGTCTGGTTGACGGTTGAATCCATCGCTATTATTTTTGGTTTGGGTCCATGGTTTGAGGGGCTGATATGATCCGGGTATTGCAGGATTTTGTAAAAAGTTTTCTTCTTATCGAGCTGCTAAAGGGCATGGCATTGACGGGTCGCAAAATGTTCGCCCCTAAAATCACGCTTTATTTTCCGGAAGAAACAGCGCCAAGAAGTCCAAGATTCAGAGGTTTGCACGCTTTGAGACGTTATGCCAATGGAGAGGAGCGGTGTATCGCGTGCAAATTATGTGAGGCAGTTTGTCCGGCGCTTGCGATTACCATCGACTCGGAGCAGAGAGAGGATGGGTCCCGCAGAACCACACGTTATGATATCGATTTATTCAAATGTATTTATTGCGGCTTTTGTGAGGAAGCGTGTCCTGTAGATGCGATTGTTGAAACCAATATTTTAGAGTATCATTTTGAGCAGCGAGGCGAACAGATCATGACCAAAGGCAAGCTGCTTGCTGTTGGAGAACAACACGAACAGCAGATAGCCGCGAATCGATTATTGGATGCGCCGTATCGCTAGGGAACTTCTGATTAAGTCTGGACGAAGGAGATTGTAGTTCCCCATGTTCAGATTCTCGGGTTGGCAGGGCTATTGCGAAAATTATCAATAAAGTATCTGGGCCAGTAGGGACGCAAGAACCGAATTCATGACTTGGGCAGAGGTTCTCTAAAGGCTCATCCATTATATTTGAGTGTTAGATTTACGCTCGCTCATCAACTGAAAGCAGTGAGTCGGTTTATGCATGCAATTTTTTTCTATATGTTTGCCGTTATCGTGGTTTTATCTGCCATTGGGGTGATTACTGCAAGCAATGCTGTGCATTCGGTTATGTGGTTGGTGGCATGCTTCATTGCTACATCGGGTTTGTGGTTGCTGATGCAGGCGGAATTTCTTGCTATCGTGCTGGTGTTGGTGTATGTTGGCGCGGTCATGGTGCTGTTCCTGTTCGTTGTGATGATGCTGAACGTAAAAAATGCGCCGTTGCGGGAAGGGTTTACTCGCTATCTGCCGATTGGCGGAGTAATCGTATTAACCCTGGGCATAGAGTTTGCGCTGATATTTCTGGATGGACGATTTGATCTGAATCATTACCCGGTTCCTGAGGCGTATCCTGCTGATTATAGCAACACGCGCGAACTGGGCCGGATATTATTCACCGAATACGTACTCCCTTTTGAATTGGCTGCGGTTTTGTTGCTTGTGGCGATTGTTGCTGCTATTGCCTTGACCTTGAGGCGCCGGGAAGGGACACGGCATCAGGATCCGGTGCAACAGGTCAAGGTTCGCGCCAAAGACAGAGTGAGACTCGTCAAAATGCCGGTTGAATCTCCCAAGGAACCTCTGAACAAGTCTGGACGAAGGAGATTGTAGTTCCCCATGTTCAGATTCTCGGGTTGAATTGCGCGGGTTGGCAGGGATATCGCGAAGATTATCAACAAAGTATCTGGGCCAGCAGGGACGCAAGAACCGGGTTCATGACTTGTTCAGATGTTCCCTAAAGGCGATCAGGGTTTTTCATCTTAAAAACCAAGAACGACACCGAAAACCACGGAGTAAGTCGTAATGATTACACTGGAGCACTATCTGGTGCTGGGGGGGATTCTTTTTTGCCTCAGCGTCGCGGGTGTTTTCCTTAACCGGAAAAACCTGATCGTTCTGCTGATGGCGCTGGAATTAATGCTTTTGGCTGTCAATATGAATTTTGTCGCTTTTTCTCATTTTATGGGTGATCTCAGCGGGCAGATATTCGTGTTTTTCATTTTGACTGTCGCCGCCGCGGAAACCTCTATCGGTTTGGCAATCATGGTTTTGATATTCCGTCAGAAACAAAGCATCAATGTTGATGATCTTTCCAGTCTAAAAGGATGATGGATATGAAATGGCTGTGTTTGGCGGTGGTGATCCCGCCGCTGATCGCTTCCATAGTTTGTGGTCTTTTCGGCTCTCGGATGCGCCGGGAATGGAGTCATTGGCTGGGGGTGATCGGAACAATAATTTCATTCGCTGCTTCTTTGATGCTTCTGCGGGCATTGGTTCAGCAAGAGTGGCAACCGGCGGATTTAACCCTGTACGTTTGGGGCTTCAATCCAGAATGGGGATTTCAGGTCGGGTTCATGGTTGACGCGCTATCGGTAACGATGATGTTGGTCGTTTCCTTGATCTCGTTGCTGGTACACATTTATTCCGTCGGTTATATGGCTGAGGATCCAGGGTATGCGCGGTTCTTCTCTTATATAAGTCTGTTTACCTTCGCCATGCTGATGCTGGTTTCGTCTAACAATCTGTTGCAATTGTTCTTTGGTTGGGAAGGCGTCGGTCTGGTTTCCTATTTGCTTATTGGTTTCTGGTACACGCGTCCGAGCGCGGTCACAGCCAACATGAAAGCCTTTGTGATTAATCGTGTGGGTGATTTTTCTTTTGTCCTGGGTATCGCGATCCTGTTTTCCGCTTATGATACCCTGGCTTTCGATCGTCTTCTTGGGTCTGCTGGAGCCCTGGCGCAGATGGATCTGGCATGGTTGCCGAAAAGTGCTTCGGCCCAGGAATGGGCCTGCCTTTTATTGTTCATTGGCGCTATGGCCAAATCAGCTCAGATCCCGCTTCATATCTGGTTGCCTGATTCCATGGAAGGTCCTACGCCCATTTCGGCGCTGATTCATGCTGCAACCATGGTGACCGCCGGAATTTTTCTGGTGTGTCGTTTTTCACCTTTATTTGAAACTGCGCCAGGAACATTGAGCTTTATGCTGCTTATTGGAGCAAGCACTGCTTTGTTGCTTGGTCTGGTCGGGTTGGTGCAGACAGATATTAAAAGGGTTGTGGCTTATTCCACCATATCCCAGCTTGGATATATGACGGCCGCTCTTGGTGCCTCGGCTTATGCGGCGGGTTTGTTTCACCTGGTTACGCATGCTTTCTTCAAGGCATTGCTTTTTCTGGCTGCCGGATCGGTGATTATCGCCATGCACCATGAGCAGGATATGCGTCAAATGGGTGGATTGCGGCGAAAAATGCCCATAACCTATCTGACTTGTCTCATCGGTGCTTTATCTTTGTCGGGCTTTCCGGGTTTTGCGGGCTTTTTCTCCAAGGACGCATTGATCGAGGCAGTTTCGGCATCGACCGTGCCTGGCGCGCAGATAGCTGCCGTGATATTACTGTTTTCTGTTTTTGTTACCGCGCTTTACACCTTCCGTATGATATTTCTGGTATTTCACGGGGAGCCGCGGCATGATGCGTCGCATGTCCATGAAAGCCCTCATGTAGTTACCGGGCCGTTGGTGGTGCTGGCAGTGTTTTCGCTTTGCGCAGGCGCTTTTCTGGCCGAACCCATTTTGTTTTCATCTCCTATGCAGAACGCCATACCTATGGCTGCGCATGGGGGCATGAGGCATCTGGCGGACCATTGGGAAGGTCCGGCGGCCTTTGTCGTTCATGGCCTGTTCAGTCCCGCTGTTATTTTGATGTTGGCGGGTATTGTCACAGCCTGGCTTTTTTATGGCGGAGCAGCAGCTCGAGGTCAAAGGCTGCTTTCCAAATTCAAGCCGGCGCAATGGATTCTGGATCGGGGTTGGGGATTCGATGCTTTGTTCATGAATTTCTTTGCCTCGGCAGGTCAGAAGCTCGGCGTCCGACTATGGCATGGGGTTGATCAGAATTATATCGATACGGGGATGGTGATGGGTACGGCTCGGCGTGTTCGGTCTATGGCATCCAGAGTGTCTTCGTTACAGAGTGGTTATTTATATCATTACGCATTTGTCATGATTATCGCCCTGTTCATGTTGATCACATGGTTTGGATTTTCATTTGTCTTATAAAAACATCTATAACGATAAGAGGTTGAAACGGGCATGTTGAGCGAAGCTCCTTTGCTGAGCCTTTTGATCTGGCTTCCCATAGCCGGTGGTTTACTGGTGCTCTGGATGAGGGATCAGGAAGCTGCGGCAGAGCGTATTGCCCTGATTATAACGGTGGCTGGTTTTCTGATCAGTCTGTACTTATGGGCTGGTTTTGACCCGAATCAGACCCAACTGCAATGGGTCGAATCGGTAGCGTGGATAGAATCCCTGCATATTTATTATGCGCTTGGAATCGATGGTATAGCACTCCCATTGATTGTGCTGACTACTTTTATGACCATTCCGGTGGTGATTCTGACTCCATCGAGTGTGTCTCAGCAACAGTCTTTTTATCTGAGTGCATTCCTGATCATGGAAGGGCTGATGATCGGGGTATTTTCCGCGACCGATGCTGTGCTGTTTTACGTTTTCTGGGAAGCCATGCTCATTCCCATGTTTCTAATTATTGGTATATGGGGCGGAGCAAACCGCATCTACGCTACCATAAAGTTTTTTCTTTATACTTTTCTGGGCTCGGTTCTCATGCTGGCGGTTATCATCTATCTGTACTGGCGCAGCGGTGAGTTCTCCATTTGGGCATGGCATGGGATGCATCTTTCGGCCAAAGAGCAGTGGTGGATTTTCATGGCGTTCTGGGCGGCCTTTGCGGTTAAAATCCCGATGTGGCCCGTACATACCTGGTTGCCTGATGCCCACGTTGAGGCGCCCACCGGCGGTTCTATTATTCTGGCGGCTATCATGCTCAAATTGGGCGCTTACGGTTTTCTGCGCTTTACATTGCCCATCGTTCCCGATGCCGCTGTTGCGCTTCATGGTTTGATGATCGGATTATCATTGGCAGCCATTGTTTATATCGGGTTTGTCGCCTTGATGCAGGAAGATATGAAAAAGCTGGTTGCTTATTCCTCTATAGCCCATATGGGTATTGTGACACTGGGGATATTCCTGCCTTTTTCCATGGCTACGTTGGGTGTGGGTGTGGATCAAGAAGGTGTACTGCTGGCGGTACAGGGCAGTATTGTGCAGATGATATCGCATGGTCTGGTTTCGGGGGCTTTATTCGCGTGCATCGGGGTGCTTTACGATCGCATGCATACGCGGCAGATTTCAGAATACGGCGGGATTGCTACGTCCATGCCGATGTTCGCGGCTTTCCTGGTGTTTTTCGCCATGGCTAATATCGGTTTGCCGGGCACATCGGGGTTTGTCGGAGAGTTTGCAGTGATTCTTGCAGCGATGCATGCAAACTTCTGGGTCGCCCTGTTGGCTGCCACGACACTGGTTTTGGCAGCGTCGTACACTTTATGGATGGTCAAGCGGGTGGCTTATGGGCCTGTGAAACGTCCGGCTATTGCCATGCTTGCGGATCTGAGCTGGCGTGAGGGGCTTGTTTTGACGATGCTGGCTATACCTGTGCTGATTCTAGGAATCTGGCCGGCGCCTTTGCTCCAGGTAACGGAGCCTGCTGTCCATACTTTGCTGGAACCTATTTTTGGCTTGTAATCGATGAAAACAAGAATCAAGAAGCAACGTATGCTTTGTCTGACCGGGAGATGTCGATGAGTTCGGCGATACCACACGCGCTTGTATTTCTGCCTGAGTTGGTCATTTTATTGATGGCTGGAGTTGTTCTGGGCGTGACTGTGACAGGTTCCGAACCTGTGATTCAATATCAAAGAGCGCAGCGCTTGGCACTTTGGACGACATTACTTGTCCTCGGGGCTTTGGTGCTCACGCAACTGGATCCAGCAGCAGGATGGGAAGCCACCGGTGGTTTCATACTGGATCCCCTGGCTGTGTTGTTCAAGGGGTCCATTGTTTCAGGTACACTGATGACCATTGTTTATGGAGGGCGATACTGGCACTCAGAACGCCCGATGATGCCCGAATATCATCTGCTGATTTTGTTTGCACTGCTGGGTATGATGGTCATGGCTTCAGCAAGCAATACCTTGATGTTCTATCTGGGACTGGAGTTGATGTCACTCAGTTTGTATGCGCTGGTGGCGCTGGATCGTTCCAATCCAGAAGCCACGGAGGCAGCGATGAAATATTTCGTGCTCGGCGCTGTGGCATCCGGAATGTTACTTTACGGCTTTTCGCTGCTTTATGGTCTTACAGGATCGCTGGAACTTGATGCCCTTGGGGTTGCCATGTCTCAGGGATTAAACCATGATCCGGCTATGATACTGGCGTTTCTTCTGGTTATTAGTGGGCTGATGTTCAAACTCGGGGCAGCACCTTTCCATATGTGGCTACCCGATGTATACCACGGATCGCCTTTGCCCAGCATGCTGGTTATCGGGGTAGCACCCAAGCTTGCGGCGATGGTTTTTATTTTGCGCTTGATGATGGAAAGTGGGGATGGACTAAACGGGCTTTTCGCTGATGTCGCTGTGATTTGCGCTTTATTGTCGATCATCATCGGCAACCTTGCAGCCCTGATGCAAACGAACCTCAAAAGACTGCTGGCCTATTCCACCATTTCCCATATGGGTTTCATCTTTCTGGGCTTCTCGGCAGCGGATACCAGTGGCTATGCCGGTGCAACCTTCTATATGTTCATTTATCTGCTTGGATTTATGGCGTTTGCAGGTTCCCTGGTTTATCTGTCCCAAAGCTGCGATGCCGAAACGCAATCTGATGATATAGGAGCGCTTTCCGGTCTTTATAAACGCAATCCTTTGATTGCGGCAGTTATGGCAGTTTCGCTGTTTTCTATGGCCGGGGTGCCTCCGACAGCCGGATTTTTCGCAAAACTGGCTGTATTGATGTCGGCAGCGCAAGCCGGATTTTTATGGCTGGTGGTGGTGGCTTTGATCTTTTCTGTCGTGGGCGCCTATTATTATTTGAGGATCATACGCTACATCTATTTCGAGACCGGAGAGGAAAAGACGGCGCTAATGGAATCATCTGGCAACCGTGTTTTTTTGGGTTTGAATGGATTGCTCATTCTGGTGCTCGGGTGCATGCCTGGTTTGTTGTGGCAATTTTGTTACACGATGTTGGCAAATAACTCATACTTGTGATATCATCTATATCTTAAATAAAAGCCGTTTAATGTTCAGGTGCGGGGTGGAGCAGTCTGGCAGCTCGTCGGGCTCATAACCCGAAGGTCGCAGGTTCAAATCCTGCCCCCGCTACCAATTTTATCTTGGAAGGCTTGAGGACTGTTATCGTTTACCGCTGATAGCTCAAGTCGTTCAATAATCGACACCTTCTTCATCTCTTTGCCTCTCCCTGCAGCAGTATTCAAAATTCCGGCCAGATCGCCATAGAGATCGATTTGTAGGCCGTTTCACCCTCGCTGGGTGTTAGAACCACCTTTTCGATCAATCCGCGCAAAAGCCCTGACGCTTCGGCTTGTCTGTCCTCTTGGTTCAGGGCCTGACGCAAGGCGCTGACTCTTAATTGAGTTTGAGCAATCTGACATCGCCAATAAAGCTTTCCAATGTTTGTAGATGTGGTCGGATTTCGTCAGCATAGGATGATACGACAGGTGCGGGTACTACCAGTTGGACGTTTTCTTCCTGCATTTCCCTGAACTGATTAGCTGATATGCCTTCCTGCAAGGTCAGCAAATGCTTGGTGTCAATTCGCTTTGCTTCGTTGAGTATTTGTCGCCAACGATCCTTGCAGGTAGTTTTGACAGCCAGCATTCTGAGCTGTTTTTCTGGAAAGCTGGAATTGTGATAATCATCTGCTGACGGGAATAGAAAATCCGGCTTTTTCCCCAGTTCGGAAATAGGCTGGTGTGAAAAATCCAGACCATCTTGCAGTCCTTCTTGAACAAAGACTTCTTTGGCATGCAATTCCAGTGAGCGTCCAGATCGTGATTTCCGCCGTTGCAGTATTGATAGTGCTTTCTTGATGAATTCTTCCATGGAAGAAAAGCCTGCAATTATATGTGGAAGCTCTATCGCTTCCTCAATACTTCGGAAAAGCTCGAATTCACAGTTGCGACGCTTGATCAAACGGTTATCCGGATCAAGCCCTGTACCTTGACTCAATTCGACAGCCTTTTGAGTGATCTGTGCACCAGTCGGGAATGTATCAATCCATTCAGAGGGTATTTCTGATGGTGTAAGCCAGCACGGATTTTTCTTTTCAGTCGCTGTTTCGGTATCAAACAGGGGCATTTCAGAAGACCATATTCTCCAGTTACCTGGATCAACGGGGCCGATACGGTCCTCTATGATGTCTTCTTCTGTTTCATGCCGTGCGACCCACGCATGGCATTCTCTTGCTTCGCCATTACTATCAAGTTCGAATGCAAACACAGTTAATGCGCCAGTGCTCTCGGGATCAAGAATCGGGGAGTTCTGACCGCCAAAGTTGGTCAGACGCGCTTCATTTCTGGTTCCCCCTCTGAATTTATTGTTGTACCATGCCGCTCTGGCGGTCCGATAATCACCGTGAGAGTCAACATAAAAATCAAACCACCGCTCTTGGTTGTCATCGTGCTTCCCAGCCATTGACGGGAAGATGTCGAAAATAAATCCCTTGGGAACATACGGGCCAGCCTGATGAGAACCATTGGCAAGTGTGTCGTTACCTGAAAGTCTTTTAACGTACCAGATATATTCATTCCCCGATACTTCATCCAGCCAGTCAGAAACAGATGTCAGAATTCAGTGCCCCTGTATGTCGATGTTGTTGTCTTCACTCATGATCCAGTTTTCAATTCTGTTGAGCAACATATTAATGTCAAGTTTTGTCTTACCTTTGAGGGCGCATTCCCATACTGTGAGGACACGCCATCCAGCTTCTGATAGTTGTAGTCTGACTTCCATATCTCTTTCACGGTTTCTACCGATCTTGCTTTTCCAGAATTCAGGTCTGGTTGAAGGCCATTTGAAAAGATAACATTCATGTCCATGCCAGAAACATCCATGGATCATGATCGCGGCATGATATTTGTTGAAAACAAGGTCTGGCTTTCCAGGCAGGGATTTGTCGTGAAGGCGATATCGCAAGCCTTTCGCATGAAGTGCTTTTCTGATTTTCAATTCCGGACTGGTATCTTTTCCCTTGATACCAGCCATCATTTCACTTCGTTTTCTCTTGCTTACAATATCAACCAACGGCAAGCAATTCCTTCTGCACAGGGCGGACACCGCCTTCAAACTCACTCGTAACCAGCCATGGTTGCATCAATCTGGCGATTGACTCAACAACGGGTACTACAACAGCATTGCCAAACTGTTTGTATGCTTGCGTATCTGAAACAGGAATAATAAATTTCTTCCGTCCTGGTTGGTCAAACCCCATCAGGCGTGCGCACTCACGCGGTGTAAGGCGTCTTGGGTTTCTGCTCCTTTGTTTGATCAGGATTTCGGAGCCGTCTTTGTAATACCGTGCAGAAAGTGTCCGGCTGATGTCATTGGGGCCGACGAGTCCGAAGCCGAAGCCATTGCCTTTCAGGCGATGCTTTTCTGCATATCCTTGTAAATAATTCCATAGCTTGTCGGATAGAGTGTATTTGTCGAGTACCCTGCCTTTCTTGCCATGAATAAATCGGGCGCAGGACTCCAGTTTTTCGCTGCCATCTTGCGGATGCAAAACGCTGGACATCTTCGGGCCATTCTCCAAGGCCGGTATGATCAGATCATCCAAAGAGAAATTGCTATCATCACGAAAACCTGCAATGAAGATACGTTCGCGGTGTTGCGGCACCCAGGATTTTGCATCAATTACCTTGTAGCTCACATGATAACCAAGCTCTTTTGTCAGTATCTGGTGAATAACTCTGAACGTATTGCCTTTGTCGTGATTAACCAGGTTCTTTACATTTTCCAGCAAAAAAGTTTTTGGTTGATGATGTTCGATAATGCGTGCGACATCAAAAAAAAGGGTGCCTTGAGTATCGCAGCGAAAGCCATGAGGTCTGTTCAAAGAGTTTTTCTTGGAAACACCGGCAATTGAGAATGGTTGGCACGGAAAGCCTGCTAACAACAGATCATGTTTGGGGATCTGATTTGCCGGTATTTGTGTGATGTCTCCAACTACTTCATGGTCACATTTGTAATTGGCCTTATATGTCTGGACAGAGTATTTGTTCCACTCGCTGGTAAATACACATTCGCCGCCGATGGAATCAAACCCTCTGCGCAGGCCACCGATACCTGCAAACAGGTCTATGAACCGGAAATCCGGCCCGTCGCAATCGCTTGATTCACTCTCAACGAGTGAATTTAGTAGCGTGATTGCTGCTTTTCGTGGTCTGGTTTCTCCATTCTCCCATCGATATAAGGTTCTGGCAGAAAAGCCTAGTTGGGTGGATAAATCTTCGATAGATAGGCCTGTGCGTTCCCGAAGGGCTGAAAATTCTGACATATTTGCGTAGGCCTCTGTGGGAGTTATATTGACACTTTGTCAAATTATGACCCAGAGAATGATTCATGGCAAGGCCGGATTCGAATATTTTTGTACTGTCCGTGTATACAGTAGTTTCCAGGTGGCATACCTCATTTGTGGAAAATACCCCGAATCAATTCAAGTATTTTGAAAGAGACGTTACGAAATCGCATTAAGGGAATGGCGCCCTTGAAGCCAGTTCGCCTTGAATGTTTTCCAGTGATGCGAGAGCGTTTCTTCGCTGATGAGTATCAGGCTCACTTCTGGCGAGTTCGTTAAAAGCGTCACGTAACAACGCATAAAGCTCGTTTTCGTCTTTTGCGGCCAGTTCAAAGCGAGTAATCAGTTTCATTTTGATCTCCTGAATGTTGAAAGCCGCGACCTTCTTCTGCAAAAAAGTAGAGAAGAAGGACAGCGAAGGCGACGAGCCGGAGTTCTACAACTGCCTTAAATTTTACTGTGTGTTTAATGCGGATCAGATCGAAGGATACGAGCCGACAACAGGACGAGAAAAAGGAGAGTCTGGAACGGTAGAACGTCTTGAGGAAATAGAAAGTTATATCAAGGCAACGGGAGCCGAAATTCAGGAGGATAAAGATCAAGCCTGTTTTTATCCGGTCAGTGATCATATAGATATGCCAAGCAAAGACCTGTTTTTTGATAATGGACAAAGTGCAACCGAGAATTATTATGCTGTGTTATTGCATGAGCTTACCCACTGGACAGGCGGAGCCAAGCGTTTAGATCGTGAGCAGAAAAGCCGCACCGATAAAGAAGGTTATGCTTTTGAGGAACTGGTAGCTGAGCTTGGTAGTGCCTTCCTATGTGCGCAGTTTGGTATCAAGCAACAAGGGTGCGATGATCACGCTATGTATATAAAGTCATGGTTACAGGCACTCAAAAACGATAAAAAGTTAATTTTCAAAGCAGCGGCGCAGTCTCAAAAAGCTGTCAATTTCCTAAATGAAAAGGCAGGGGTTTAACCTCTGCCATCTATGATCGACTACTACAACTGGCACCGGCCACATTCCAGGAATAACGGAAAGGCGCCTGCAGTTGCAGAAGAAAATCCTGACTTACTGTCCGGAATTAGTTGACCACTACAGTTGTCCGTTGATCTATAGAATCAAAAAAGCATAAGTTGGTTACAAAGGGAGTAACAAGGATTGTTTCTGCGATAAATACCAGTTTTTATATACACCAGGGTGTAACATTTTTCGCTTATCAGGATGTTCGGTTATTCGCTTTATGTGTTGAGCTATATTTCCGGTGGCTCGATCCGTGACGGTGATGTGATTGACGCGGTTTGTCATGATAAAATGGTTATGGATCTGTCCGGCAGACGGAATTTTCTTCATCGACGTGATCTTCACAAGGTTCTTGGGGTTTGTCTGTGTGGTTGGATCGTATGATCCTCTGGTATAACTGGCAGATTTTGCTGGCGGCTGTGAGGAATATACAGAAAATGCCCTCCAGCCTGGTTCTGGAACAGCCAAAAAGCCCTTTGAAAACAGGAGTAACGATGACCAAGATGACCAAAGATGAAAATTCAAGCCGTTTATTGTCCGAATCCGTTGGTAGCGAGAATGTCGATAGTTTATCGGCGGCTCCTGGCCTAAAGGAGTACAAGGCGACCAAGCTCGGATCGGAGGAGAAGATACTCGGTAGAACCTTAAAGAAAGTCGCGGCTTTGAGTCCTGATGATCTTGCCGCAGTGAATACAAAAAAAGGTCTGTATCAGCTTCTGGACACCAAAAACATTGATGTCGGTAAAGCACTGATCAAACTGCGTTATGAACAGGATCTGGAAAAACTGCAGATAGAGCTGGTGAAATTACAGAGAACCATTCAGCTCACAGGTCGGCGGGTGGTTATACTCTTTGAGGGTCGTGATGCGGCGGGGAAAGGCGGCGCAATCCGTCGTTTTATCGAACATCTGAACCCACGCAGTGCCAGAGTGGTCGCTTTGCCTGCGCCGACGGAAAAAGAAAAAGGTCAGTGGTATTTCCAGCGTTATGTAGCGCAACTGCCAAATCCAGGGGAGATCGTATTCTTCGACCGTAGCTGGTACAACCGAGCGGTGGTGGAACCGGTTATGGGTTTTTGCACAAAGAATCAATATCAGGTGTTTATGCAGCAGGTGCCTGAATTTGAGCATATGTTATACGAGGATAACCTTGAGTTGGTGAAATTCTGGTTCTCCATCTCCAAAGATGTTCAGGCCGAGCGCTTTGCGTCCCGGCGCAACGATCCTCTCAAGCAGTGGAAGATCAGCCCGGTGGATGAATTGGCTCAGGATCACTGGGATCTCTACACCAAGCACAAGCTGGCTATGTTCAGCAAGACCCATACTTCCTATAGTCCCTGGATCATCGTCAAGGCCAACGACAAGAAAAAGGCGCGGCTTGAAGGTATGCGCCACGTGTTGTCGGCTCTTGATTACGATGGCAAGGACAAAAAGCGCACCGTCCTGTCGCCAGACCCGGATATAGTATCGCGCTACCATCGCTCGCATGTCAGCATCGACTAGGATTTTAGAGGAAGGCGCACTTGCTACCATAGGGTAGCAAGTGGCTGGAACAATAAGGGTCAGGTCTTGCGATCATGCGCATTACTATGCGCGCGCAAGACTTTACCCCATTCCCCACTTGAAAGTGTTGAATCTTGACACTGGCTCCCTGGAAGTCTACGCTCGAAAAATTGGTTGGCTTGATATAACAAACAGCAAGGGATTGGAAATGCAGTTTAAGCTAAGGGAACTCCCGGCGATTTTTGCCGCACTGGTTTTTATTGGATGCGGATTGGCGTTTACCGCCTCGGCCCAAGCGCCAGAAGAAGAATGGAGCAGAACCATCGGCGACTCTTCTTCTGATGAGTCTGGTGCCTCAGTCCAGCAGACCTCCGATGGTGGTTATATCATCACAGGTTCGACACAATCTTATGGCCCTAGTGATGTATTCCTGATCAAGACCGATGCGGATGGAAACACACAATGGGTCAAGACCTTCGACGGCTCTTTCGATGATTCTTCTCGCGGCGCTGGCGGTGCCTCAGTCCAGCAGACCTCCGATGGTGGATATATCATCACAGGTTCGACAAGCTCTAATAGGGGGGAGGTATTGCTGATCAAGACCGATGCGGATGGAAACACACAATGGGTCAAGACCTTCGGCGGCTCTTTCGATGATTCTTCTCGCCGCGCTGGCGGCGCCTCAGTCCAGCAGACCTCCGATGGTGGCTATATCATCACAGGTTTTATAAGCTCTAATGGGGGGGATGTATTGCTGATCAAGACCGATGCGGATGGGAAACAACAATGGGTCAAGACCTTCGGCAGATCTGAGACCTTTGCCGGTTCTGCAAGAGATGAAGGCCAGTCAGTCCAGCAGACCTCCGATGGTGGTTATATCATCACAGGTTCGACAAGCTCTAATAGGGGGGAGGTATTGCTGATCAAGACCGATGCGGATGGGAAACAACAATGGGTCAAGACCTTCGGCGACTCTTCTTCGGATGATTACTCTTTTTCTTATTATTCTGGCGCCTCAGTCCAGCAGACCTCCGATGGTGGCTATATCATCACAGGTTCGACAAGCTCTAATGATGTATTGCTGATCAAGACCGATGGGGATGGAAACAAACAATGGGATAAAGCCTTCGGTGATTCTTCTGATGATTCTGGCGCCTCAGTCCAGCAGACCTCCGATGGTGGCTATATCATCACGGGTTCGACAGAACCTTATCGCTCTAGTTCGGATCTATGGCTGATCAAGACCGATGTGGATGGAAACACACAATGGGATAAAACCTTCGGTGGTTCTTCTGATGATTCTGGCGCCTCAGTCCAGCAGACCTCCGATGGTGGCTATATCATCACAGGTTCGACAAACTCTTATGGTGCTTATGGTGCTGCTCAGTCGGATATATGGCTGATCAAGATCGATGCGGATGGAAACGAATAATGGGATGAAACCTTGGGCGGTCATGCTTCTTAATTAGTAACTTTTTCCAGATCCGGATTCCTCTATGACTCGCCCCGTCAGGATTTCATTTCCGCGGTAATACCAGACGGGGCTGGACAGAAGCGAATAATTGGATAGATAG
Organism: Proteobacteria bacterium UBA2770; assembly: GCA_002352565.1. Lineage (GTDB taxonomy): Bacteria > Pseudomonadota > Gammaproteobacteria > UBA2770 > UBA2770 > UBA2770. Next base: position 24,060 of record DEIQ01000050.1, read on the forward strand.
AAAGCAGGGGGTCAGGTCTTGCGGTCATGTGCATTATTTCGCTCACAGTTGAGAGCAACTAAAATGCATGAATACAAGACTTGACCCCATTTTTCTGTTTGAGTTATAACCAGATCTGGTGTTTGAGCTATTGGAAAGAAGCGGCGCAGCGCAATACGCAATAGCCGCGCCGTTTTGGCTGTCAGCAAAATTTTTTGCGTGGCTTGTCTTAAATGAAACTACTTGGCTTATTTGCTTCAGTCAATTTTGCCAAGCCTGATATTTTTAGCATGGATCCAGTATATTACAGATAGCATAAAAGAAAGCGCAGCAGGAAACAAAAGAGCGTTAAAGTGAATAATTAAATATAACTTTGCGCCAATAGCGCTCCCTAGAAAATAACCCATTATAATTATTAAAAGCAAAATAGCTTTTCTGCTATCAAATTCTCTACCTCTAATCCCTTGCCCCAGCATCAACCCAAGGTCAGTAAAGATCCCGGTTAAATGAGTTGTTCTTAAGATTGCGCCACTGTATGTGGTAAATAAAGCATTTTGAAGACCACAAGCCATAGATGCGAAGTAATGACCTGACGATAAACCATTAACTAATAACTCTAATGCCAATAACAGTAAGATTGCCTCAACAACTAAAACAACACTATAATTTCTACCAATGTTTAACCCACTATCTTTAATTGAGAAACCACATATTACGGCTCCCAGAATAAAGCTTAGCAAGGTAAATGCTAATTCCAATGAGGAATCAACCGAAATAAGTATTTCTACCCCCAGTTGAGATACTGTGCCCGTTACATGGGATACCGCTTGATTCTTAAAACCCATTAACCCTACGACATTAATGCAACCTGCCGAGACGGAAAGCGAAAAAGCACTATATTCCACCCACCAGGGTAGTTTCTCAATCAACTTTTAAATTCCTGTTTGATATCTTAGAGTAAAAATAATGTCTTTCCATGAACAAAGAAAACTCAATTGATCCCCATCTTCGGTGAGATGGAGCGCACTTGTATTTTTGCTGGCCACCCTGACGCTTACTTACAACCGGATAAAACAAAGCGGCGTATCCGGTTATTTGATGTCTTCCAAATAACTTCAACGCAAGTCATTGATTTATATGGGTAGTGGTTTTTTGAAAAAAACTGATATTCTATGGGTAAACTTGAGAATCCGAGGAGAAGTTTCTAACACGATGCGTGCGGGTTTCCAGCTACTTCGCCTGACAAATCAACCAGATATGCCACCATGAACAAGAATACCCTTATTTCGTTCCAGGATCGAGAGCATTAAGGAACCTCTGAACAAGTCAT